>NZ_JIAX01000010.1:0-325303 GCF_000620605.1 Ahrensia sp. 13_GOM-1096m | reverse complement strand
TGCAAAAGGTGCGCCATTCCTGAGTGCTCCTGGCTTGCGCTGGATGACTGCTAAGTAATGCCTCCAGTCATAAATCGTGCGCGCCAGATTTTTATGTGAGCGGTCGATAATGCGTGTGTGTTCGCACAAAATATGACCTTCGGCGGCTACAGCAAGCCGTTCGGGATAGACCCGTAAACTGGCAGGCCGGTTAGCAAAAGATGCAGGAACGCTGTAACGATTGCGTTCAAAGTTGATCAGACATGTAGGGGAGACTCGCTTGCTATGTTCGACAAAGCCATCAAAAGCGCGTGGCAACGGCATCAGTGCCGCCTGCTCATGGAACTAAACATCGGCAATGCTGCCGGGCAGACCTCCGTGAGGAATCTCAGGCCATAGACTTATACAGCGCTGTTCCAACCAAGCGTTCAGCGCTGTAAGATCGCAGTGCTCGGGCATAGGCTGCCAGAACCGGTGCCGGGCGTCTCGGAAATTCTTCTCAACCTGACCTTTCTCCCATCCCGCCGCAGGGTTGCAGAACTCTGGCTCGAACACATAATGGTTCGCCATTGCCAGAAAACGCATATTAATTTGCCGTTCTTTCCCGCAACCGACACGGTCAACGGCGGTGCGCATATTATCGTAGATGCCGCGCTCGGGAACACCGCCAAAGACGCGGAAGCCGTGCCAGTGAGCATCGAACAGCATCTCATGAGTTTGCAGCAAATAGGCTCGGACCAAGAAAGCCCGGCTGTGCGAGAGCTTGATGTGGGCGACTTGCAACTTTGTGCGCTCCCCGCCCCAAACGGCAAAATCCTCGCTCCAGTCGAACTGGAATGCTTCACCTGGGCTGAAGATCAATGGCACGAAGGTGCCGCGCCCCGTGGTCTGCTGCTCCCGCTGCCGATCAGCCCGCCAATCTCGCGCAAAAGCTGCCACCCGGCCGTATGACCCGGTAAAACCGAGAACAACCAGATCAGCATGCATTTGCTTAAGCGTGCGCCGTTGCTTGCGCGACTTACCCGCTTCAGTCTTCAACTAGTTTGCAAGCTTCTCTGCAAAAGGGTCAAGCTTGCTCTGCCGTTCTGGCGTCGCAAACTGCGGCTCGATAGTTCCCGCGTTCAAATACTTCTCGATGGTATTGCGCGACATTCCGATCCGCCGCGCGATCTCTCGGATCGGCAACTTCTCTCGTAATGCCATACGTCTGATGATGTTTAAAAGTCCCATGTGGATCACTCCGTTGTCCCCCGCAGAAAATTGCTTTGGAGGAAGGTTCACATGGGTCAATTCTCAATGGAAATTAGATGACTAACCGGGTCACTTCTGGTTGAAATCAAAAACCTTATCATGCAATTATCAGCAAACGCTTATTCCAGCTGCTATCTGAATTCTTATATTTCTGCAGAATATCAATAGTCAGTACATTTTTGCGAAAGGCACATTTGTTTGCACTAGCGCAAAGAGCGCGGCTGCGAAAAGAGCTAATTTGTCTACATCGCTTCAATTATGAGGTTGGTGAAGGGAAATTACTATGATCACACGTCGTACAGCCCTGATGGGTGTAGCACTGTCTGCGGTAGCGCCGATCGCTTCCGGAATAACTGTGGCATCAGCCGATTCTGAAAGCATGACGCCCATAGGTGAAAAAGTTGACTTGAGCAAAGTGGCAAGGAAAAAAGTGAAACTGGTGCCGCCGCCATTTGTTCATGTGCATGATCAAGTTGCTAAGGATCCGCCAAGCATCGTTGAGTTTGAATTGTTAATCGTTGAAAAAGAACACGAGATTGATGACGAAGGTACGATGCTTCAGGGTATGACCTTTGATGGCTCTATTCCTGGCCCATTGATGGTTGTTCATGAAGGCGATTATGTCGAGCTCACATTGATCAACCCTCCTGAAAATCAGATGCAACATAACATTGATTTTCATGCTGCCACTGGTGGTCTTGGTGGTGGTGCGCTGACACTTGTTAATCCGGGTGAAAAAACTGTGCTTCGGTTTAAAGCTGATAGGCCTGGTACCTTTGTCTATCACTGTGCTCCGGGCGGCCCGATGATCCCATGGCATGTGGTTTCTGGCATGAGTGGCGCCATAATGGTTTTGCCGCGTGAAGGTCTTAAAGACGATAAGGGACAGCCCGTAAGCTATGATAAAGTGTTCTATATTGGCGAAAACGATTTTTATATTCCCAGAGATGCGAACGGCAATTTCAAACGTTTCGAAGATGTCGGTAGTTCATACGGTGAAACACTGGAAGTCATGAATGGTCTCATACCGACCCATGTGGTTTTTAATGGCAAGGCAGGAGCGCTCACTGGTGACAATGCGCTTACGGCTAATGTTGGTGATCGTGTATTGATTGTGCACTCTCAGGCCAACCGCGATACACGCCCGCACTTGATTGGAGGGCATGGAGATCTTGTCTGGGAAACTGGCAAGTTTAATAATCCACCACAACGCGATAATGAGACATGGTTTATCCGCGGTGGCTCAGCGGGTGCAGCTCTTTACACATTCCGCCAACCGGGCGTCTATGCCTATGTAAACCATAATTTGATTGAAGCCGTAAATCTTGGAGCGACAGCTCACTTCGTTGTTGAAGGAGATTGGAATAATGATTTGATGGCTCAGGTTGTCGCACCAAGCCCCTATGGCGAGGATGTTAGCGCGATCTACAAAAGCAAAAAAGCGCTGCCATAAACCTACATTAATAGACACAATTTCAGTCCGCAGTCCTATGATTGCGGACTGAAGTGCTGGAGGTTGCAATGAAACAAAAACTGATAACAGCCGGCGGATTGTTGCTTTCTTGTGCAGCAATAATCACTGCAACAAGCAGTTTTAGCGACAATATTCTTGTTCCTGAACTTGAAGAAATTTCTGCAGGACAACATGAATATCGTATGGCGGGAGATTTCTTAAAAGACGGAAAACCGTCTAGCGCTCCCAAAATAGATGTTCGCTTTGCTCGCTCATTATCCGTGATGAAGTATCAGGTTTCGAACCGAGAATATGCGCAATGTGTTGCTGATGCTGCCTGCGCATTGCCATTCAAACAAAAATATCCGCTTATTGACGATAAGCCTGTGACAGGTGTGAGCTTTATTGATGCGCAGAGTTACGCACGTTGGCTCACGCAGAAAACAGGCATCACTTGGCGCTTACCCTCCGATGCTGAGTGGGCTTATTCGGCAGGAAGTCGCTTCTTTGATGATGCGTTAGATAGCGATTCAGCTGATCCGTCAAAGCGCGCTCTGCTGAAATACCAACAGGTAATCGACCTAAACATTAAGTCTGATCCAATCGTTAAGCCTAAAGGCGAATATGGTGCCAATGAACTCGGTATCTATGATCAATCCGGCAATATTTGGGAGTGGACAGATACGTGCTATCAGCGCTCGGTTGTAAATATGAATGGTGAGATAGTAACCTCCGGCAAGGAAAACTGCACCATTCGTGTCGTGGAAGGAAAACATCGCTCCTACATGACAATCTTTATTCAAGATGCAAAATCCGGTGGTTGCGGTGTTGGCCCGTCTCCAGACTATCTCGGTATCCGATTGGTACGTGATAATCCTGCTTTTTTTTCATTTCAACGTGCGCGCAATTGGTGGATTTTGCTGACTGGCAGCTAAATGTTTAGTACTTTTTTATGCGAGGTCGGATAAGTCTTTTGGAAGGGGGAGTAATTGACATTTTAAGCCTCCAGATTCAAATGGTAAAAGGCGGATTGGAAAAAGCCAACCCGCCTCATAAATCTATCTAATTATACGCTATTTAGAAGCTTCGTACTCTTCAAATATAGCCGTAAAGCGTTCTTTAGCTTTACCTTTTTGCTTCACCGCAATCGCTTCTGCTTCGTTGGTTGGTTCGCCAACTGCGATCAAAGCCACCATACCCATACCGTAATGCGGTGAGCACTTAACGCCATAGAGGCCATCTTTCTCGACGGTAAGTACAAACTCTTTGTTGAAATTGCTTTTGAATTTCTCAACGCTATCTGGAACCATACCTTTAATGGATTCGACATTATGCCCCTTATCGGTCGGGATAAATTTAATTGTATCACCAGGAGCAGCTTTAACAAAATCAGGTTGGAAGACCATGCCGCCTTTTTCGCCCTTATTCAGCATTTGAACTTCAAATTCTGCGGCTTGGGCTAGGCCAGAGATAAAAATAGTACTGATCAAGGTTGTTAGTAGTAAAATTTTACGCATTTTGTTGCCTTTCAGGGTCATACATGTGTGTATGTATTGTTGATAACATTAGATCTCGTGAACGAGTTTGCGCTTACGCAACCTCTAGGTACATTTATGAAAAGACTCGATGCTTCTCTTTTGGCTGGTTTGCCGCCGTTCGCTGATATCGAAATTCAAGACCTTAACGAGCTGCTTAGCCAAGCCACATCAGCGCATTATGAAAGAGGCGCGCATATTTTCGAGCAAGGTGGAAATGCTCATTCTTTTTTCCTGCTTTTAGATGGGCATATTCGCGTTGTTAAGGTGACGCCGCACGGTGAGCAGGTCATTGCACGTTATATTTCAAGCGGTGAATTGTTTGGTATCGCCCATGCCATGGGACGTGATGTTTATCCTGCAAATGCAGTTGCCGCCGTTGATTGTGTGGCTTTATCGTGGCCAGATAAAGTTTGGGAACAAACTATTCAGCGATACCCAAGTTTTGCAACCAACACATATGCGATGATTGGCGCGCGCCTTCAGGACGCTCAAGACCGAATTGTGGAGATGGCAACAGAACGCGTTGAACAGCGTGTTGCTAGTGTCATACTAAAGCTTGCAAATCAAACTGGTAAAAAGACGGATGAGGGGATTTTGATTGATTTCCCCATCTCACGCCAAGACATTTCGGAAATGACCGGTACGACACTTCATACCGTCTCAAGGCTTTTAAGCGCATGGGAGCAGCAAGGGTTTGTTAAGAGTAGTAGGCAGAAAATTACTGTCACTCAAAGCAGCCGTTTATTGATGGTCGCTAGCGGAGAAAACCACGCATAGATCCATAAAATCTATGATGCTTGTGCGCTGAATACTCAGAGTATAATGCAGCAGATAATTGTGTTCTCGATGCAAATACCTCCAATCCTGTACGGGTTGCAGAAGTACAGCAATTAAAGTGTAATGGCTCAATTAGTTTAAGTACGTTTCATGCTTTGAAATTCATTGGGTTTTAATTAGAATAGTGTGAGCGAGTGGGTGCTGCCGTTATTATATTAGCGTAAAGATGAACTTTGCGCGCCACATACGAAATTTAATGGACAGGTCTCGCGCTGTTTTTTTTGGTTTCAGGCCGTTCTTTTACTCGTTGCGTTTTGGGCCGCGATGGCTATGGTGCTGTGGATTATGATGCTAGAGGGCTTTAGATATCTCGTTACTCGCAGAACATTTTCGATAAGCTCCCAATTCTGGGAAGTAGGAGATGTTTATGAACAAAAATCAACGCGAAGTTCAACATAAATTACGCATACTTAAACACGCCGAAGATATCGGCCGCGTCGTTAAAAAATGTCGATATTTTGGTATAGGTCGCTCAAGTTTTTATCGTTGGCGTGAAGGCTATGCCAAGCAAGGCGAAGCTGGCCTAATCAACCGCCCATCTATTCCAAAGCAGCACTATAATCGGACGCCGGTCGAGATTGAGGAAAAGGTTCTTCATCTGCGCAGTAACTATCACCTCTCATTCATTTGGTGAGCGGCAATTTTACAATAACTGACATGCCTGTTGGTAAACTTAAACGTCGCGCCGTTATTTTTCCGCCGTGAAGCTTCACAATATCTTTTACAATGGACAACCCCAGACCAAAATTTGTTTTGTCTGCGTTCTTTAGGCTACCAAGCTGTTCATCTATTTCGCTTGCGAGGAATTGTTCGTCAAAACCGCACCCTTGGTCACTTACTTTGAGAATGCCATATTTATTATTTGCTGTAATTTCGACGTCAATGTGTGAAGGCGAACCGCTATGTTTAATGGCATTGTCGATGAGATTACGAACTATCTCTTGAATAAGTGTTTTGTCGCCACGCACATTGATGTCTCCGTCGGTATGAAAACCTAAGTCGACATCGCTTCGTTTATTATGAGACAACTGAAGGATGAAATCATTACAAGCATCGCGTGCGACTGATGTTAGATCACATTTTTGTTCTTGTAGTTTCTGCTTTGAAGCCGCATCCAACTGGGCAAGCAATAACATTTGATACATGAGGCGCTCAGCATCATTGACTGCTTTTCCTGCCCGATCAATTGCCTGTATTTGCTTGGCAGGGTCCTTTTCGCGAACGGCTACTTCCAAATGGGTCTTGATCAATGAAAGCGGGGTTCGGAATTGGTGGCTCGCATTGGACGTAAAATTTTGCAATGCCTTAATGGATGAAGAAAAGCGCTCTACAAGGCCATTGATTGTAAAGACTAAACCTTGAACCTCTTGCGGGACAGAGTGTTCAATAGGGCGTACATCATCGGGGCTTCTACGGCTGACAGCCATCTCAAGCCGCCGCAACGGTTTCAAGGCATGACTGACAACAAGCCAAATGAGTATCGCCGCACTTAACAGCAAGATACCTTGGCGCAGGAGCGAACGTATAAGGATTGATTGTGCTACTGCGACACGTGCATTTGTAGTTTCGGCAACGGCTACCCGAAAACTGAATGATCTTGTAGTCGAAGATGCTGCACCATGAAATGTCGCGATGCGCACTTCAGCGCCACGAAATACGCTATCAGCAAATGTTACATCATTCAGGCTTGCATTTGTTTCTGGAAGTGCCAAGTCGCGATAACCCGTTATAAACCCACCATCATTTTTTTCGATTTTATAAAATACACGGTCGTCTTCAAGTGATGTCAACATTTGAAGCGCAACGTAGGGAATGTCGACTTCCAGGCCGTTCTCACCATTGACGAAAACACGCTCGGCAATTGCTAGTGCAGAGCCTGATAATACGCGATCAGACACGGCATTAGCTGTGGAACGGGCAGCACGGTAACCATCTATAATCGCAATTGAACCGATAATAAGAAGTGGTCCAAGCATCCAAAGAAGCAATTGACTTCTAATAGAATTGGTAGAGAAAATTTCTGGGCTACTTGTCACGCTGTCTCGCTTAAGTGATATCCAAGACCTCTCGCCGCATTGATTGATATGCCATGCTGTTGTAGTTTCTTACGTAAGCGGCTGACATATTGTTCCACGGCGTTTTCGCTAACATCATCTTCGAGATTTGTGATCGTATCTAAGAGTTGGGGTTTGGATAAAACTCGGCCGTTGGCTAACATCAAGGCACGCAGTACCATGGTCTCACGTGCAGAAAGCTCAATCGTGGTATCATCGGCGGTTACTCTATTATTACGCAAGTCAAATTGTATCGAGCCAAGTTTTAACTGCGATGTTTTCTCCATTGATAGACGCCGAAGTAGGGCGCGAATTCGCGCTTCCAATTCTGAATACTCAAAGGGTTTTGCCATGTAATCATCCGCACCGCGATCAAGCCCTGCAATACGATCGTCCAGTTTGCCGCGCGCTGTTAAGATAAGTATAGGCAACGACATTTTACTGCCACGTATCTCTCTTAATACATCAAGACCGTCCATATCGGGTAGGCTCAAATCGAGTATAGCAAGATCGTAAGTATGGGACTTCACAGCCAATAACGCATCTTCACCGTTGAGTACGTGATCAACAGCATAGGACTGCTCAAGCAGTGTCTTTAGACCTTCGCCAAGTTGTACATTGTCTTCCACCAGTAAAATTCGCATGTGGCCTCCCTTGGATAATCTATTGCATGCAGAGGGGATTGTGAACTTCAAATATTATAGTCAGTATGGGGCATGTTTCTTAGAATCTTATCCTCACTGTTTATTCTTTTTGTTTCGATTCAATTCGCGTGTGCGCAAATGGTATTGCCCGCCAAGAGTGAAGAAAATAGTCGTGTTCTTACAATTTACTCCTCTTTGGATGCAGAGGTGTCGCGCCCTTTGTTAAGCGCTTTTCAAGTGCTGGAACCAAATGTTGAGATTCATTACTATGATTTGCAGACCATAGAAATCTATACGCGTGCGATAGAAGAGACGGACGCAGGTTTGGCGACAGCTGATCTTTTAATTTCATCAGCTATGGATCTTCAAGTTAAGCTGGCAAATGATGGTTATGCTGCGCGAATTAGCAATACGATTGAGCCATGGCCGAAATGGGCATCTTGGCGAGATAGTGCTTTTGGCATCACATTTGAGCCGTCGGTCATCGTTTATAATAAAGACTATTTTCAAGATAAGCCTGTTCCGCAAAATCGCGCCGACTTACGTATGTTGTTGGATCAACCTGGCGATAGTCTTCACGGGAAAATTGGCACCTACGACATTGAAAGCTCAGGTTTAGGATATCTGTTTCTAGCACGTGACGGCGAACATGATCGCGACATTTGGAAACTTGTAAGGGCTATGGGAGCGGCGGGCGTTAAATTATATTCCAACTCTTCGTCTGTTTTGGAGCGGGTAAAAGATGGCCGTTTGGTTCTTGGTTACAATGTTCTTGGCTCTTATGCGCAACAATGGGCTTCTGCCTCGCCGAGTATCGGTATAATACATCCACAGGATTATACAGTTGTTTTGTCGCGTATTGCACTTGTACCAGAAGCAGCTGCGCAACCTGATTTGGGACGAAAAGCACTCAGCTTTTTAATGTCTGCGCAGGGGCAAACCATTATGGCTGATGAGTTGGAGCTACCATCCATAAACCCGCTTGTTCTTGGCGAAAACACAGCTTCGGCCTTTAAGAAAAAATATGGTGCGCGTCTCCGACCAATTTCTATTGGGCCAGGTTTGGTAGCCTATTTAGATCAGGTAAAACGTGCGCGTTTTATTAAACAGTGGAACAAAGCACTTCTAGGAGAATAAGACGAAAGTATTGCCTGTCAGGTTCATGTCAGGTTTGTCTGTTTGATTGCTCTCACTTCCGCACAACACTTTGCGGATGACAGATCCTTGGGAGGAATCAAATGATTAAATCGTTGAAAGTGGCTCTGGCTGCTGGTGCTGTTCTTTTTGGTGCACATACTGCGCTACAAGCTGCAGGTCATCAGGTTGTTGAAGAAATTAAGTTTCTCATTCCTGGTGGTGCAGGTGGCGGCTGGGATGGTACAGCGCGCGGTACAGGCGAAGCCCTGACTAAAGCTGGCCTTGTTGGTTCGGCTTCATATGAAAATATGTCTGGCGGTGGCGGCGGTAAGGCAATCGCCCATATCATTGAAGCAAATGATGAAAATACTTTGATGGTGAACTCAACACCAATCGTAATTCGTTCATTGACGGGCGTGTTTCCACAATCGTTTCGCGATCTAACACCTATTGCGGGTACCGTTGGCGACTACGGTGCGATTGTTGTAAATAAAGACTCCGACATTCAAAATCTTGCCGGTCTTGTTGAAGCTTACGAAGCTGATCCGACAAAGGTCGCTGTTGGCGGCGGTTCTGTTGCTGGTGGTATGGACCATCTGATTGCTGCACTCGTTATGAAAAATGCTGGTGCGGATGCAACGAAGGTAAAATACATTCCTTATGATGCTGGCGGTAAAGCAATGGCAGGTTTGCTTTCAGGTGAAATTAGAGGGCTGGCTACTGGATTTGGTGAAGCGATAGCTCTTGCGCGGCAAGGTGAAGTGCGCATTCTTTGCGTAACATCTACGGAGCGTAACGACGCTATGGCTGAAGTGCCTACATGTAATGAAGCTGGATCAACGGGTACAGAATTCGTTAACTGGCGCGGCTTTTTCGGCGCGCCTGGCATGTCCGATGAGAAGAAAGCAGCCTATATTGATGCTTTTCAGAAAATGTATGAAACACCTGAATGGGTGACTGTGCGTGATCGCAATGGCTGGGTTGATATTTATAACCCAGACGCCGATTTTGTTAAATTCCTTGAAGCACAAGAAGAACAAATTGGAAGCCTGATGAAAGAACTTGGCTTCTTGTAAGCCAAAGTTTTTCCGACAACCGCCATTTAATGGCTGTGGCCGCGCTGCAATGGTGCGGCCTCAAACTACTCCGCGTAGCACTCAAGAATGAGTGTGCACGAAATAAGAGGCACCACGCTTGGGAGGGCGCTATGTTTTTTACCAAAGACCGTATTGGCGGTATTCTTCTGCTCATCTTTTGCTGCTTCTATGCGCTTAAGATTGGCAACATCAGACTGTTACCATTTCAGGCCGATCAAGCCTTTACCGCACGTACAATGCCCGAAGCTTTGGCGATTGTCGGTATTATTTTGTCCATGGCGCTTATTATCTTTCCAACAAATCGAGAGCGTTTCTCCATAAGGGAGTTTAACTGGCCGCTGGGATTAGCATTTCTAGTGCTCATGTCGCTTTATGGATTTACGGTTCGTCCGTTTGGTTTTCTTCTCGCAACATCTGCCTTCTTGATTGCAGGGTTTGCGATGTTGGGTGAACGCAGCCCAGTTAAGCTTGTGCTTGTCGCCGTGCCGCTGGTCGTTCTTTTCTGGGCTCTTATGAATTATGGCTTAGACGTTACCGTCCAGCCATTACCATCGTTTTTGAGGGATTAGGTCATGATTGACGGTATTCTCATAGGTCTTGCGACCGCATTTACGCTGCAAAACATCATGTTTGTCATTATGGGCTGTTTGGTCGGCACGTTTATCGGCATGCTGCCGGGCCTTGGACCTATGTCGGCCATTGCTTTGATGATTCCAATCGCCGCCAGCCTTGACCCTTCTGCTGGTATAATCTTGATGGCGGCTGTTTATTATGGCGCAATTTTTGGTGGCTCAACTTCATCTATTCTTATTAATGCGCCGGGTGTTGCTTCAACAGTTGCGACATCCTTTGATGGCTACCCGATGGCTAAGGCTGGCAAGGCGGGCAAAGCGCTTGCTATTGCTGCGTATTCCTCATTTTCAGGCGGCGTTATTGCAGCGCTCTTGTTGATGCTTACCGCGCCATATTTGGCATCTGTTTCTCTTTCCTTTCAATCAACTGACTACTTTGCGCTGATGGTTCTTGGTCTTTCTGCTGTTGCGGCATTTGCCGGTAAAGGTGAGGTTATCAAAGCACTGTTAATGACAGTGTTTGGCCTCATGCTATCTACCGTTGGTACTGACCAGACCGTTGGTGTGCCGCGCTTTACACTTGGTATGATCGATTTGGTCGACGGCATTTCGTTCTTGCTCCTTGTAATGGCAACATTTGCTTTGTCTGAAGCGCTGATGGCCATCATCAAAAAGATTGATGAAAGTAAACGCGAAGAAGAACGCAAAGCCGCTGCACAACTTGGCTCAATGGCCATTTCAAAAGAAGAAGTCAAAGAGATGGTGCCTGTTATAGGGCGTTCATCTGTACTTGGTTTTATCATTGGTGTTTTGCCGGGAGCGGGTGCCACGATTGCCAGCTTCCTAGCTTATGGTACAGAGCAGCGCATTGCGGGTGCAGAAAAAGGCAAGCTCTTTGGCAAAGGTTCTATACGCGGACTGACGGCACCTGAAACAGCCAATAATGCTGCTGCGACGGGCTCTTTTGTACCGCTTTTGACACTTGGTATTCCTGGCTCTGGTACAACTGCCATTATGCTTGGTGCGCTAATTGGTTATGGCATCCAGCCTGGCCCTCGGCTTTATATTGATCAGCCGGACGTGTTCTGGTCGGTGATCGTATCAATGTGGCTCGGAAATATCATTCTTCTCGTTTTGAACCTACCGCTTATTCCGTATATCGCTCGTGTACTTGCTATTCCTGCTCGTTTTTTACTGCCACTTATTTTGTTTTTTTCATTGATCGGCGTTTATTTCGTATCATTCAATACATTTGATATTCAGCTGATGGTGTTGTTTGGCCTTGCAGCAACGGTATTGCGACTTCTTTCCTTTTCGCTCGCACCGATGATTTTGGGCTTTATTCTAGGCGGCATGATGGAGGAAAACCTTCGCCGTGCATTGCTCATCAATAATGACAGCTGGTCATTTCTCTGGGAGCGTCCGCTCACGCTGGCAATTTTAACCATTGCTGTGTTGTGTCTTTTCGTACCTATGCTCTCTCCGGTTTTTGCGAAGATGCGAAACAAAACGAAAGATGCAGCCAGTGCCGACTAGGACCATGAAATGAGTAAACCACTTGCAGGTATACGCGTGCTCGATCTTACCAATGTGCTCGCCGGTCCCTTTTGTTGCCATCAATTGGCACATTTAGGGGCCGAAGTGATCAAAGTGGAAGCAATTGGACGCGGGGATCTTGCGCGTCAATTGGGTGCTGACCCAGCACTTAACGAAAAGAATATGGGCGTTTCTTTTCTGGCGCAAAATGCTGGTAAAAAGTCTGTCACGCTGAATCTGAAATCTGAAAAAGGGCGCGCGCTATTTGAACGTCTTGTTGAAACAGCAGATGTGCTTGTGGAAAATTTTCGCCCCAGCGTAATGAAACGTCTTGGTGTTGATTATGAGAAACTTAAAACCATTAAGCCAACGCTGATCTATTGTGCTATTTCGGGTTTTGGACAAGAAGGCCCGTGGGTTGGTCGCCCTGCATATGATCAAATTATTCAAGGTGCATCGGGCATTATGTCTATAACGGGCGATTCGCAAAGCGCCCCTTTGCGTGTTGGATATCCGGTTGCTGACACCGTTGGCGGCATGACAGCAGCGTTCGCGATATCGGCGGCGCTCAACACTTCACCGCGAGGCACTTTCATTGATGTGTCAATGTTGGAATCTGTGCTGGCGACAATGGGGTGGGTGGTTTCCAACTATCTGGTGGCGGGTGTGGAGCCAAGCCCCAATGGCAATGAAAACATGACATCTGCGCCATCAGGTGCTTTTGAAGCGCAGGGTGGGCTACTTAACATTGCAGCCAACAAGGATGAGCAATGGGTTATTCTAGCCAACCATCTCGGATTGCCTGAGCTGATTGATCGCCCTGAGTATGTTTCACGCGAAAAGCGCAAGAAAAACAGACTTGCTTTGAAAACTGAATTAGAGGCAGCACTATTGCAGCGCCCTGCGCGCGACTGGGCAAAAGAATTGAACGCATTGGGCGTACCTGCAGGCGCTGTTTTGACTGTACCTGAAGTCCTGAAAATGCCTCAGATCGCTGATCGTGGTTTTTGCAAAGACTACAAGAATGTTCCTGGGGTTGGACGTGATGTTACGTTAGTGACAACAGGTATAAAGTTGGGTGGGGCTGCGCCTAGCGTAGATGCACCTCCGCCTGAGCTGGGTCAAGATAACGACTCTATTTGGCTCGAAGTTGGTGTTTCACCAGAAGAACTTGCTCAACTCAAAAGTGAGGCGATAATTTGAAAAAAAGGCATAGTGATGTTTCTGATTGGTGGACAACATCAATTATCGATATGGAGCCGGGCAAAATTAATTTGCGTGGACATCCTATTCAAGATTTGATTGGCAATGTGACTTTTCCTCAAATGATCTGGCTCATGATACGTGGACAATTGCCGAGCGACGAACATGCTAAGCTTTTTGAATGTGCGTTGGTCTCAGCTGTTGATCACGGTCCGCAAGCACCATCAATCGCGACAGCGCGCATGGCTGTGACTTGCGGCTTGGATTTAAATGGAGCAATGGCGTCTGCGGTCAATATGCTGGACGATGTTCATGGGGGCGCTGGGGAGCAAGCGGTTGAGCTTTATGGTTGGGCGCATGATGCTATGAAAGATGGCGTGCCGATTACGATCGCGGTTTCTGATGCCGTTGAACGATGGCGTAGTGAACGCACAAAGTTCATTCCTGGATTTGGTCACCGATTTCACAAACCTGAAGATCCGCGCGCACCACGGCTTTTGGCGCTTGTCGATCAAGCGGTGGAAGATAGCATTGTCGGAGGCCAGTACGCATCTATCGGGCGTTTGATACAAAAATATCTAAATGATGAGAAGGGCAGGCCGGTGCCTATGAACATAGATGGCGCGACTGCAATCATCTATGCAGAACTTGGTTTTGCTGGACCGCTTGCACGCGGGCTTTTCTGCCTCTCACGATCCGTTGGTATTCTTTCTCATGCTTGGGAGCAGATGAACCAAGGAGGACGAAACAAAGGGCCAACGCCTCCACAGTATTTTTGGACATATGACGGGCCAGATAAGCCAGCGGAGTAAAGTCCACTGCAGCTAAATCAAACGAAACAGCTTCATTTGTAGATTAAAATGAAAAATCCACTTTCTAAGTACTTACAACAGCAACTGCCATCATCTCAATTGAAGTCGATACTTTATGCCTTGGTACTGGGATTTGGTGCTGCGATGATAGCTCTGGTAATTGGTTTTCCTGCACCGTTTTTGACGGGGCCAGCTTTGGTAGTTTCGCTAGCAGGTGTTTTAGGTGTTCCGTTATTCATGCCCAACTTTCTACGTAATGGGGTTTTCGTTGTGATCGGTATGACGATGGGTGCCGGTATTACACCTGAAACAGTTGCCACCGCTGCTAAATGGCCGCTTTCAATTTTGATGCTATTTGCAGGACTGATCATCATTATGATTGTGAGTGCGCGATTTTTGAGCACGTTGTTTGGTTATGACAAGCACACAGCTTTACTATCTGCCACACCTGGACATTTAAGCTATGTACTCAGCCTATCCACGGAAACCAAAGCTGATATACCTGTCTTATCCATTGTTCAGACTATGCGGGTGCTGACGCTTACACTAGCGGTTCCTTTCATCGTTGCTCTTATCTATCCTGACTTAGAACCAAGCTTTGGGCTCGAAGGAGCACCTATTACGTTTAAAGGGTTGTTTATTTTATCTTCAGTAGCGGTTGCGGTAGGGGTGGTTTTGACTAAGCTTAAAATGCCCGCTGCGCTTTTGATGGGTGGATTGATCGTTTCTGCCTTCTTTCATGTGACTGAAATATTGACGGGTATAATACCACTCTGGCTAACATCGCCTGCCTTTATTCTCATGGGTATATTGATTGGCACAAGGTTTAATGGAGCCACATGGACGCTTCTGAGTGGTGCACTCACTGCTTCACTAGTGGTAACAGGTGTTGCGCTTCTGGTGTCTGGTGCCGCTGCGCTTATCGTCGGAATGTTTATTGATGTGCCGTCAGCACATTTACTTATAGCATTCGCACCTGGTGGTTTGGAAACTATGGCGGCGATGGGCATAATGATGGATGCCAACCCCGCCTTTATTGCAGCCCACCATGTATTGCGAATAATTTTCCTGACAGCGCTCATTCCAGTGGCACTGCGCTTTATAAAAGATTGACTTGTAAACAGTAGGTCTGCGGTTCGAGTCCGTATGAGCACACCTCCCAAACGCATAGCTCTCTGGGCTTTAAGCCCAAAGGACATGATCTGTATTTGTATCGTATCTGACGACAGAATTCTGTGTTGGTTTTATCTGCGACTTCTTGGAGCCGTTCAGTTCTCGGTGATGCGGATGTGAATAAACGTTAGCATAATGAGCGCATACTGCCTCTGCATTGCTTGCTTGGAATGCATAATAGTGGGATTGATTTGTACTTTGCTGGGATAGGTATGCCATTTGGTGAATTAAAAAAAAGGTTGAGTTGGGTAGGCAAAACCTGCGAATGAAATACAAGTATAAACCAAAACGTGAACATAAATCCGTCCCAAATATGATTGAGGACGCAAATATGCTTGACCTTCCTCCTCATGGAAGGTCCATCATTGTTTTTTGTCGGCCTCACGATTCGTGCAAGTCGCTTTTGATAAATGAAATGGCTACTGGTTTTGAAGCTTGGTTTGAAAACAATCCGCCTGATTTGCATAGCAGTGATTTACTCACTGTTTTCACTTCCGTTGCTGGCTGACCATGCTTCCGCTTCCATTGCTCAAATTGATAATCATCTTTCAATCGCAAATAGTGCTCATTCACATATTAGCCCCGAAAATATACATGATCGTTCTAGTCACCAAAAGGTGGATCAAGAGAACACAGGCGACCATGAAAAAAACACGAGTGAGAATGGTTCTGGCTGCAGCATGTTCTTTTGTTTTTCATTTTTGATTACATCGCCGAACAACATTTATCGCCAATCCATCCCTGAAGAACATTTATCTTTGCCAAGTGTCTTGCTGTTTGCAGATGGCAAGTTTGAGCTACACCGCCCACCAAACGCCTGATTTCGTCTCCGCTCGAATGAGCTGAACCTCTGCGTACTAGATCGTATGCAGAACACGAATAATTTTTATTTCAGGCATTTTTTCATGAAAAATCTAGCTATTGCTGTCGTTGCTTCGACGGCGCTGAGTGGGTGCACGTTGTTGAACGAGACAACCACGCCACCAACCAATACGCTCGCCTTGCGATCACCTGTGGATGCTCATTTGGCCATCCGCAATACACATCACCACAACATCATCGGTGACTACACACACCGCGAACCGGTGGACCCAAAACCGTGGCGGGAATTAAATGATGCACTTCCTCCAGCGATGGGAGGTTAATCATGACACGTACAAAACTTATTCGTATCGCAACTATTCTTACACCGCTTGTACTTGCTGGCTGTATGTCAACGGATGATGGTGGCATCTATGGTGAAAAAAATGCTGTGTTTGCAAAAGTAGCTTCTTCAACTTTGGTTGCGACCGGCAAACAATCAGTTTGGGTGCAAAACCAAGAACAGGCAACCGCGCTTTCAAAGCGTGCACACACTATGGTTCATAAAAAAACCATCAGTGCTGATACAGCTGTCCAAGTTGCGTTGCTCAACAACAAGGGCCTTCAGGCAGCCTACGCCGATATAGGCATGTCCGCTGCTGAAGTTTGGCAACAATCTCTTCCAGAAAATCCAGTGATGTCGGTTGGCATATTGGGCATAGCAGCACCCGACCTTGGGCTATTTCGTGCCGTTGAGGGAATGATTGCAACCAATATTTTATCCAGCATGACACGCAAGCGCCGTGTAGATTTAGCTGATACCAAGTTTAGGCAAGCTCAATACAAGGCTGCGGTTGAAACACTGAGAGTTGCTGTTGAAACGCGTCGCGCTTGGATAACAGCGGTGTCGTCATTCGAGACAATCTATTACCTTAATCAAGGTAAAGCTGCAGCAGATGCGGCATCAGAATTGGCACAAAAACTTGGCCAAAGTGGTGCTTTACCTAAAGCAGGGCAAGCACGTGAACACGCTTTTTACGCTGAGTTAACTGGGCAAACAGCAGAAGCTAAACTTGCAGCACAATTGGCTAAGGAAGAGCTTACGCGCATTATGGGATTGTGGGGAACGGAGGTTGATTACTTTGTTCCTGATAAGCAGCCAAAGCTTCCAAGAACGATACAAACCAAAAATGCGGTTGAAAGCGAAGCGCTACAAAAAAGAGTTGATTTGCAAGTTGCTAAACTTCAGCTCGAAGCATCAGCGAAAGCTTATGGTTTAACGGAATCCACGCGTTATTTGACTGACTTGGAGATCATTAGCGGTGCAGAAGTTGAACGTGAAAGAGAAGAGGACGGTGTTGAAACCTCTATATCGCCTCAAGTAGAGTTTGAATTTGTAATACCGATTTTTGATAGTGGTAAAGCGCGGCTTAGAAAAGCAGAACTTGCTTATATGCGCGATGCAAATTTGCTTGCAGAAAAAGCGATCAACATTCGTTCCGAAGCGCGCTCAGCGTACAAAGGCTATCGTTCTAGTTACGATATTGCCCGCCATTATAAGAACAGTGTTTTGCCACTTCGCACGAAAATCGAAGCCGAAAGCCTGCTCACTTACAATGGCATGATTACCAACACATTTGAGCTACTCGCAGATACACGCGCAAAGATCGGCACGCTCTTGCAATCCGTTAATGCCAAGCGCGATTTCTGGCTGGCGGACGCAAATCTGAACGCGGCAATTTATGGCGGCGGCGCTTCGGCAGGTGGCGGTGGTAGTGCCGTAACCCTCGCTGATGCTGGCGGCGGTCACTAACAACACCTCGAAAGGAAAATTGAAATGACTGATATAAGCAGACGTCGTCTTCTTGGAGCAGGTGCAGCCGGTGCGGCGTTGGCCTCAACGTCGGCATGGGCAAAGACTTCGAATATGGGCTTGCCTGAAGCGGCCATTATGGAATCTGCTTCTACGCAGAGCCCAGTGCGGCCGACGACAGGTTTGGACTACAATCCTGTCGTGACGCTAAATGGCTGGACGCTTCCATTTCGTATGAACAATGGCGTGAAAGAATTTCATCTTGTTGCAGAGCCTGTCGAGCGAGAATTAGCTGATGGAATGACCGCCTATCTTTGGGGGTATAATGGTCAATCGACAGGCCCGACAATTGAAGCGGTTGAGGGTGATCGCGTTCGTATATATGTGACAAATAAATTGCCTGAACACACGACAGTGCATTGGCATGGATTGATTTTACCTTCGGGAATGGATGGTGTCGGAGGACTGTCACACCCAGGTATACCTAGCGGAAAGACCTATGTTTACGAGTTCGACCTCGTGAAAAGCGGCACCTTTATGTACCACCCACATGCCGACGAGATGGTGCAGATGGCTATGGGGATGATGGGTTTTTTCATTGTCCATCCGAAAGATCCAACCTTTATGCCGGTGGATCGCGACTTCTTGATAATGCTCAACGCGTTCGACATCGATCCTGGGTCATATATTCCAAAAATTATGACAATGACGGATTTCAATTTATGGACGTGGAATAGCCGCATCTTTCCAGACATTGACCCGCTTGTTGTGAACAAGGGCGACAAGGTTCGTGTTCGAGTTGGCAACTTAACCATGACAAATCATCCGATTCACATGCATGGTTATGACTTCAAGGTTACTTGCACTGACGGCGGCTGGGTGCCTGAAACTGCACAATGGCCGGAAGTTTCTATCGACATTCCCGTGGGCGCTATGCGTGCATATGAGTTCGTTGCCGATCATCTGGGTGATTGGGCAATCCATTGTCATAAATCGCATCATACTATGAATGCCATGGGGCACGATGTTCCTACTTTTATCGGTGTAGATAAGTCCAAGTTGGCCAAGAAAATTCGTAAAGTTCAACCTGACTATATGCCGATGGGTACGAACGGCATGGCGGATATGGGTGTTATGGAAATGCCGCTGCCAGATAACACCATCCCCATGATGACAGGATGGGGACCATATGGCCCCATTGAAATGGGCGGCATGTTTTCCGTCGTCAAAGTCCGTGAAGGCATAGACGCAGATGATTACTCCGATCCAGGTTGGTACGAAAATCCTCCTGGAACACAGGCATGGGAGTGGACTGGCGATCTACCGGAACATGCAAAAGCGGCTGACGCATCGACTAAGATCACCCCTAAACCGGCATCCACAAAAATGGCTCACGGTAAAAATGGTTAACTTTAGCGCCGAACTATTATTCAACCCTAGAAAGGAAATTCAATGAAAATTTCACTGACAATCACAGCCCTCGCTCTTCTTGTTGCTGGCAACGCCTTTGCTGCTGGAAGTCATGCAGGTGGGCATGACCAAATGAAGATCGGTGTGCCCGGCAAAGCATCAAAAGCTACCCGTACAATTGAGGTCATAATGAAAGAGACGGATGACGGAGACATGCTCTTTGAACCCAATACAATCCAAGTAAAAAAGTTTGAAACTGTTCGTTTTGCCGTCAAAAATATCGGTGAGTTAGAGCACGAATTCGTTCTAGACGAACACGATAATATCATGATGCACAAAGCGGCCATGGAGAAAATGCCGGAGATGGAACATGACGATCCAAACGCCGTGCGTTTGATCGAGGGCACCGATGGCGAGATCATTTGGACATTCACAACTGCTGGCACATTTGAGTTCGCCTGCCTAATTCCTGGACACTACGAGTCAGGCATGAAGGGCAAAATTCAAGTTGCCGTTAAATAATTTATCAAAAAGGAAAATACTATGAAAACTATCGTAAAAACAGCGACGGCAGCAGCAATTATCATCGCTTCTATGACGGCATCTTTCGCCGTGGAATATACTAAAGGCACCGTGACTAAGGTGGATATGAAGCAGAAAAAAGTTACCATCAAACATGAGGAACTGACAAACTTAGACATGCCCGCCATGACTATGGTGTTTCGTACAATTGATGAGGCGATGCTGGAGAAATTGAAGGAAGGTCAGCCAATCGAGTTCGTTGCTGATCGCGTTAAAGGCAAACTAACAGTTACTGAATTGAAGTAATAAAAAAAGTCAGGCAGGCGTAATAATATACGCCTGCCTCCTGCTTACTTTCGTCATTTTTATTTGGTCGATGTTCGGCAACTTCCAGATTGAATCAATGTTCAATGCGGTTCATTTCATCAAATATTTGATCAAAGCTGCTATTGCTAAAATGACAACGATGCCAATCAGTGCCATGCCAAACATGCCATAGCCCGCCATTCCGTTACTCATCATGTCGTTCATCATGTCGTTCATCATTGTGATTTCCTTTCGACTTCCGGTGTTGCTGCTTGGCCTCCGTTTAGGTCGATAATGAGCGCCTTCATTTCAGCAATTTCGTTTTTCTGTGCTTCAATAATATCATCGGCAAGTTTTCGCACACGTGGGTCAGATATGTTTGCGCGACTACTCGTAAGAATGGCGATTGAGTGATGGGGTATCATCGCCTTCATCCATGAGACATCGTCTACCGTATCTTGGCTGCGCACCAGATAAAGCGATCCTGAAAATAGCAATGCTGCGCCTGCAAAAATAGCGATATTCATCTTCTTGTTTGTGTACATACTTAGCGTGAAGGCGAGCATTATTACCGCCATTACGGCTCCCATATAAAGCGCCATATAGGTTCGTGTCTCACTAAAGAACACATGATCCAAAGCCCAACTATTCAAGTACATCAGCCCAAACATCACAGCTGTGGATGTAATGATCATTGCGAAAAATCTCGAATAGCCCATGGCTCTCTCCTTTGCGTTTGCAAAAGGTAAACAACATTCCAGCGCTGGAAGGTTCCCTAAATAGAAAAACTTTTTTGACCTTCCATCTGGCGCAAGCTGTCATCAGATCATACGGAGTGAATAAAGTCGGTCGCGCTTACAGAAATATTTAAGTTAAGTAACTTCTCTATTTCGTCGGTGTGTAAGGGTCCGCCAAAGCCGCTTTTGGTCTACTTACTGGCTCGGATTTGATCGACGTTTTATCAGATAAAAACGCCGGACTGTTAATTGTCGGGTGAGATTGATCCAGTTTGCCGTTTCGTCATGATCCAGCTTCAATGCGAAAAGCTTTTTACCTGTAACTAGTTACACCTGTTTCGGTGGGGCAGATTCAAATGAAAAGATGGGTCAAAATCTGCTGAAAATCAACAGTCGATATCGCTCATCGACATATAAAACTGCTTCACAAGCACTTCGACAACTTGTTCGCTTACATCAACGTATTCGCGTTCTTCCTCATCTTGTGAGGCTATCAGGAAGTTGCGGTAGCCTTCTTTTATGATATCGGAGCTGTGCCGTTGGATTTCTTCAACTGTTCGTAAGATGTCGACCACCTTACGGCCAAATTCGTTTTCTGAATTGAAGAAGATGTTCCCGTTTGCATGGGCAGTGTTGTTTCGTTCACCAACGAGCTTGGCATAGGTCCCGATTTTGCCATTGTCGCATTGGATCAGCTTGAGAAACCGGAGTACCGTGCTTTCGTTGACAACACTGAACACGAACGGCGATGTCGCCGCCATCAGGTCCTTTTCCATGTTCTTGTTGAACCCAACCATCGCGGTTTCAAATTGCACCGGACGGATCAGCTTGATCTGCCAGATGTTGAAATAAACAAAGCTCATCACGAGCATGTGGTAGGCGAGGAAAGCAAACTGGTATTTGTCGTGCTCGACGTTTGTGACATAGGCGTCCCACAAAAAACTCACATAGTCACGCTCTTTTCCTGTGTGATAAGAAACAGGCAAGTAATAATGGATTGTTTCTGCACCCTCAATCATGCCGCCGCCTCGTCAGCCGACTTGGCTTCCCCCCAGACCCGGGCGATTGCAGCGTCGATTTTCTTTTCAAAGCGGACGATCAGGTCACGGTTGCCGTCGACTATGGCCTGCTCGGCATCTAGCTCCTGAACGATTGAAGCTTGTTCATCCGGCGACGGCAACAAGATTTCCCGCTCCTTGAGTTTTGAGAAGTGGCGGCGGTAACCATCTTGTGGCAATGGATATGCCCGAAGGAAATAGGCGAGATAACGGGCTAACACGCCATCTTTTGCTTTTAAAATTTTGATGCCATCAGCCCCTTGAACAAAAGGCTGGTCGACAAACTTCACTACGCATGTATGATCTCCAAAAATTACCAACCCTTCGTTGGGTTGGATCGCGCCTTGAACCTCATTCGTCCACCCGGCGATCAGCTCTTTCGACTGGTCAATGATTGGTATTTCACCTTCCAGCATATAGTCATCTGTCTGTAATTTCAGCTTTGGCGTTACCGTCTCGATCAGGTTCTTTAGTTTGTTACTGCCCCACTCGGGATCAATTGGAATGTATGGGCCATAGTTGTCGATGACGTCGCGGGCACCGTCTATCACACGCTGATAGCTTTCGATCTCTTTCACAATTTCCCTTTGCACTTCAAGCGGCGGCAAAGGGATTTCAAACCTTTCAATAAACCCGCGTGGCACCCTTTGCAAACCACCCGTTCCTGTCATTTGCGGGATAGCTCGTGAACGGAATGCCTCGTGCATCACGCAGCGATAAATCCACTGTGGCAAGACCTTCTCGCTTGGCCGGATTACATAATATTCGCTTGACCCAAAGCCAATCCCGTTGGCAAGGTTCTGCGCGATCCCGGCTTTCCCGTTTTCAAAGCATGGTGTGACTTTTGCGAGTAAAACATCGCCATCGGCAAAGTAGGTGTAACTGCTCCCCACTTCGCTCAGAAGCATTGTTTCAGAGGGTTCAAACCCAATACGCCATTCATTAAGGTCAGCCATTGGCGCAAAGGAAACTTCGGTGTCGCCGTCCAGTTCTTTAAGTTGGCTTTTGGGTGGGTTGATTTTACAAATTTCACCAATCGGGACACGAGGAATTGCGTACTCTTGCTTTTCTTCGGTCCGGTACAGCTCTCCACTGAAATTAAATTCATTTTCGATCAGTTCTGTGCGCTTGACTGAAAACCCGTGTTGGCTTTCAAGCTCTTCGCCACCGCCAGCACGTGCGGCTTGCAACCAATCGGAAAGCTCGGCCTTAACCTGTTGAAGCTCCGATCCCTTTTGAGCCTTACGCTGCGCTCCAAGAGCAAACCCATCATTTTCAATCTTGAAAAATGCGACATGCTTGCTTGCTTTGGCGACTGCACGATCAAGGATCAATATGGACGTCTTGACGCCAGAGTACGGGTTGAAAACACCTGCAGGTAGCGAAATCACAGCGGCGAGATAGCTTGCTTCCAACATTTTGCGCAAAGCGACGTAGGCACTTTGGCTTTGGAAAACGACACCTTCCGGCACGACGATAGCAGCGCGACCCTGTGGTGTTAGATGTTCCGCGATGTAGTCCACAAACAAAACTTCGCTGCGCTTCGATTGGACCTGAAACTTGGTATGTGGCTTGATCCCTCCCTTCGGAGACATGAACGGCGGGTTGGCGAGGATCACATCCGCCATCTCGCCCCATTTATCTTCCGACGTGAGCGTATCGTACTCCTCGATCTTAGGGTCGGCAAAGCCATGTAAGTAGAGGTTCACGAGGCTAAGCCGCACCATGTCAGGCGAGATGTCATAACCTTTGATGTTCTTTGCAATAAGCGCACGATCTGCTTGGCTCAAGAGGTCGCCCGCATAACGCAAAGGGCTTTCCAGTGCCTGCTCAGATGCATCTGTGCCTTCGGACACCCCATTACCGCTGTTTGCGTTGGTCGAGTTATTTTTCAGAATGTGTTTGTAAGCCGAAATCAAAAATCCAGCCGTGCCACAGGCCGGGTCCATAATGACTTCGTTTTTCTTTGGGTCAATAATTTCAACCATAAAGTCGATAATGTGGCGCGGTGTGCGAAACTGTCCCGCATCCCCTTGACTGCCCAAGACCGAAAGTAGGTATTCAAAGGCATCACCGAGCCGCTCGCTGTTCTCATAGGAAAACCCGTTAATCTCCCGTAAAAACGACCGTAGCGTTTCTGGATCGCGATATGGCAGGTAAGCATTGCGAAAGATCGACCGAAACAACTCTGGCAAGCCAACATTTTCGACCATCTTCGTTAGCGCTTCTGAATACGTGTTTAGCATCTCTTGTCCAGTGACACCCGGAGCCACCAACTTTGACCAACGGTAGCGTTTGTATTCTCCCGTGAAGAATGATACTTTGCCGCCTAATTCTTCTGCTTCTAGATCCATGTCGTCCATGAACTTATAGATAAGGGCAACCGTAATTTGTTCAACTTGGCTTTTCGGATCAGGGACTTTTCCGACGAGGATGTCTCGGCACGTATCAATTCGGCGTTTGGTTTCACTATCCAGCATGTCGGGCTTTCGCTATAGAAATGGGTTCAAAGACACATAGTCTTTTATATATTCGGGAATTCGTTTTCGCCACGCAGACGGCACATCTTTAAGGTCTCGTGTTGTAAAGGTGGGATTAACATTGAGATCTGCAAACATTCCATCGTCTATTTTAGTGCGAACATGTGCTTCACATATGTACGCCTCAAAGAAATAGCGCATTTCACGGATTTTTTCTCCTTCTTCAGGCTGTTGGTCTGACAAAAATTTTTGAAACTCATCTTCGATTAGCTCGGACTTACTTCTGAATTTTGGGATAAAACCAAATGCCTTTTCGATTAATTCCCGGACTGAAATTCTGCGATCAACTCCGGCGGCGCGGCGTAGCTTTTCAAGGTTGTAGAACTCGGCAGGCTTGTTGAAGATTTCCTCGATTACATGGCGGGTAGCTGCTTCCCAATTGTGTGCCTCAACTAAGTTGCTAAGCATAATATCACTACGAGCGGCCTCCTCGAACTTTTGGAATAGTTCGCGGTCAATCCGCATGCCATCTAAACCGATCTGCGTTTCAGTTTGCGAGACAATCTCGTCAGGGTCGAAGTGTTCATATGAGCCCGGACCCACAACATATACGCTACCTCCCTCATTTCCACCGCCGGTAATCGCCGCAGGCATTGAAACAGAAGGTACCTTTAGTTGTTCATCGTAATTAAATTTTTTCTCGAAGAACTCGCAACTTGCGAAAAAGTCGAACAAGCGGAAAACATCCTTCTGAACATCCCCAAGCGCGTGCTTCTGGGCTGGATCAAACATCTCTTCAACAAAGTTATGTTTCCGCGTCCCTCGTCCCTTAACTTGTACGAAATCCGAGGGTGAAAAAATCGGGCGCATAAGCGCTATGTTCAATAAGTCTGGGCAGTCATAGCCGGTGGTCATCATTCCCACTGTCACGCAAACTCTAGTTTTGCAAGTCCGATAGTTTTCCAAGAAATCGTTACGCCCACCAAGATTATTATTCACGAAATTCACAGTCATTCGCTGAGCATCAGAAACGTCACTTGTGACTTGCATAGCGAAGTCAGAATTGTATTTATGCGGCCAAAGTTGGTCGGCCATTTGGTTTAAAATTTGGGTTATCTTAGCGGCATGATTTTGGCTGACTGCGAACGCAATTGTCTTACCAAATTCACGCGAAATTGGATCACGCAACCCATTCTCCAAAAGCGTTTTACATAGCGTGATATTAGTATGTTCAGCGAAGAACTTTTTTTCAAAATCTCGTCCAGCAAATGCCTCACTGATTTCATTGCCGTTATCGTCAGTTGTTTCAACCACAAAGCCTTCGTCAGACAAGAGCTGTGTAGTGACACCAGTCCGAGCATCAATGACATATGGATTAATTAGAAACCCGTCTTTTACGCCATCAATAAGTGAATAGCGGAATGTCGGATCTCCAGATACGCAACCAAAGATGCGATAAGTATCAAGCATCATTCTACGCTCAGTTTCTCTGGGATCGCGTTTAATTCCCGTCGCCTTGCTTCCTTTTAGATAGTCTTTTGGCGTTGCCGTGAGACCGAGTTTATAACCGATGAAGTACTCAAATACCGCACGCGCATTCCCCCCGATTGAGCGATGGGCTTCATCAGAAATAACTAAATCAAAATCGGTTGGGGAAAATTGATGACGATACTTGTCGTTGAACAATAGAGATTGAACGGTGGTGACAACAATATCGGCCTTTCGCCAATCGTCTCGCTGTTCTTTATAAATCACTGTGGTGAAATCGTTTTTGAGGTAGGCTTTGAATGCCTTGTCCGCTTGGATTTCCAACTCTAGGCGATCAACTAAGAACAAAACCCGCTTCGCGTTTCGTGTCTTTAAAAATAACTTGATTAAGGCCGCAGAGGTGAGAGTTTTCCCCGTTCCTGTTGCCATCTCAAACAAAAACCGTGTGGAACCAAGTTTTGCAGCATCTTGAACACTTCTTATTGCGCCCAATTGGTACTCTCGCAAAAATCGCAACTTGTTCTTTTCAATGAAGTTGGCACGTTCGTTTTCTGCTTTCCATGCGGCGTCCTGAGCATAACCGGGCATTTGTGTCAGAGTTATATAATCGTCGGACACTTGCTCATTAGCGAGACGGTTCACATCAGGTTCAAATTGGTAATGGTTCCCAATTTGGTCAGGTGCTGGAAAGGCGGAGATAACAGTTGGGCTTCCCTGCCGCAGATCCCAGAAGTAGTGGATATTTCCGTTGCTGAGTATTACAAACCGCGCGTTTTGAGACCGGGCATAGCGTCGAGCTTGTTCTTTGGCAGATAGCGGGTTTTTAGTTTCTGATTTCGCTTCCAAAACGACTAGTGGTTTACCGTCGTGATCTAAGAGTAAAAAATCTACGAACCCATTCACAGTTTTTTCTAGATCTTCACCGAGATTGCTTAAGTCGTTCTCAGTTATTTTGACATTTGGCTCCAAAACTATATTGGCCGACCCAAACTCATCGTCAAAAAAACGCCAACCGGCATCTTCTAAAAGTCGGTTGATTTTTATTCTTGCTGTGGCTTCTTTGTTAGTCAACGAACGCGTCCCTTTGTCCTCCAGCGATCATTGGCATAGCTTGCAGTTTAATTCCACCATGCACTTTGCTCAGCTAAATTAGTTATCGTGATATTTGCAATCAGTGAGCGACATTATTGGCTGATGCAAATGTTGATCGATGGTCGTAGTAAGTCGTGATAAGTGAATGTTATCGAGAGTTGGAATATTGTTAATTATCGTTTTTGACGGCAAAGCCGCAAAACTAATTTAATTTCTTCTCATTATAATTCTACCAACTGCAATCGTTGGAGTCTCATATGGCCAAGGAAAATGCCTACATCAGATATTTTGGACGCATGGAGAGCTTGGGTGATGAAATTCCATGGACTGAAGGTGTTTCAAATATTTACGAGCATATAGCTTGGTATACTGCATCGGTACTTGGTGTATCAAAAACGGTATATTGGCAACGCATTTTGAATTGGGTAGACGTACCAGAAATCGCCGCCTTAACAATGGCTGACAAGGTCGCGTTTGTTAAGAAACGATTGGCTGATGAAGTAAATGCAAGTGAGGCATTCGAGCCATATGAAACTCCTCAATCCTTAATCGCAAAGCCTTATGAATGCCTCCGGAGAGCTAGATATTTTTCAGAAGACTATCTGAATAAAGAGTTCGATATCTTTATGTCATTAGCTTCTGATGCTTACATAAATTCTTTTTTCACAAAGGCACTTGGACTACAATTTGACGGTTGCTGGACAACTCATGGGAATGGGGGGCGATTTCAGACCTCGACGATGCCTGATATGCAGATGGACAACCTCTGTTATGATCGCGAACATAATCAAGTAGTCGCCTGCGAATTGAAACTTGGTGGCAGGAAAAATATCGATCAGCTATTGAAATATGGTCTGCTGTTCAAAAGATTGCAAGAAATGTCGATGTCACCGGCAGGGACACGACATTGTCTTCTCTTCATATCTGACAAAGAGATGGAATTGGATTGGGACGCGCTCATTGAGAAAGAAATATTTGAGGTTGCAAGGCGGAATTCACCAAGCTGCACAAAGTTGCTTGATAATGATGTGGTTTCTACAATTCGGAATACACATAAGGCTAGTATTAGATGGCAAGATTTGCAGGCTTTAAATGTAGAATGGCTCGCCGGATTAACGGAAGCTCAGTCAGTCGAAAAGAAGTTGCTCGTAGGTTTTAACAAAAGCTTGGCTGAGAAATTCCATCTGCAAGTAGCGCACTCATCATAGTCGATTTTAACATTAAAACTCGCGCATAGACCTAGGTATCATCGCATTCTTACGTTTAAACTCATTTTTGATTAGACGAGCACCAAGTAGCTAGATCTTGTTACCAAGTCTTAAGTTTGCCGTTGGTGGTCTATTAAAACTTTAGTATTTTTTATTCAGACAAATTAACCGTGTCGGCCGATCGCGCTTGCTAAAATATTTTGGTGGGAGATACTGATTGGTGCTGCAATTGTGCAGTTAAGTCGGCTTCAGCCGAGTGGTGGTACACTCAACCGAAGCCTGACCTCACAACCTTGTACGATAAGGATAGAGGCTATGAACAGCTCTACTCAATTTGGGATCATTCGTGAATCCCTAAATCATAAAAATATGCGTTCTGGAATTTTGGATCATTATGCGTCCTGTTGCCGTGCTTTACGCGCAAACGGACCTGCATCCATTTCATCCAACTTCTCAATCTAATCGCGGCCATTCTTTTGATCATGGCTGCTGGCGCTTATGCGCTGGTAGGTGTGCGTTATCGTCTTTTCCCAGAATGCTCGGTCCTTGTTTGGCAGGGCTTGTGTCGGGGAAGGCGGGTACAGCTCGCATGTGCGATGATTGAATGAAACTGGCTGCCTTTTTTAAAGGCGCATATCATGTTTACAGAATCCCATAATGTGATCGATACTTTGTTCGATGCACAGGAATATAACTCATCAGCTTCATTTACTGGCGATGCCAGTGTTGCTGCTGTTGAAACTGCAGCAAACACAGCCACTCAGGCGACAGGAGCAGTTACAAAAGCCGAGGCTGAACTGCATAAAAAGCTGCGCGCTATGGCGCAGAAAGCCGTTACAAAAACAAAAGTAACCGGCTTATCGCTCGATCCAGTCCTTGGTTCAGACAATACGCTCATATCGCTTGGTGCTAAACTACAGCGCCAACATGGAATGGCATTGCCAGTCGCACTGACGGCCGTTCTAACGTTCCATGGTCTAAAAGTTATTCGTGAAGCACCGATACCTTTGATGCTGACCGCCTGTCGTATGGCGTCATGCAATGACATCGATGCACTGCGAAAAGTAAATATGCCTGAAACAGACACGATCAAAGAGATCTACCGTGCTGATCTCGTCGTGATTGATCCTGTCTCAGGCTATATCGGCGCGTTTGATTGTAAGCGTGGGACGGGTAATTCAGATTCATCATCAAAAGCGCATCTTGAGAAGAAACTCAAAGCGTCATTAAGTTCATTACACAGTTGGGCAATGAGCGCGCATAAGTTTGGTAGCCTCACTGAAGACGTTCGTGTGATCGATCTATATGCGCAATCTGGCTATGCTGATAGTTTGAAAATCAATGGCTGTGATCTGGATCATTATTTTGGCTATGAGATCATCCGCCATATGGCCGTATTCAACAAAGAGTTTAGTGCTTGCTCAATGGCCGTGCGTAAAGCGTCTGGCTCTCGCTCCGCAGGCGAGAATGCAGAACTAAGCAAGCATGATGCGGATGATTTTGGTTTTCCTATGCCAGAAGAAGCCATTCAGGCTGACCTGATGGATTATGACTCTGAGATCAACATCAACGAGCCAGCTCTGCGGATTGCTAACTTTCAATTCAGCCCAGCGGTCGCGCGCCAGAAGTTTATCGCTGCGAAAGCCCATTAGTTGAGCCTGCGCATAAGCGCAGGCCTACCAATCCCAATCATGAATAATCACTGCCTGTCGCTTAAGCGCAGGCAGATGGAGAAGCACGATGTCTATTCATCAGAATGAAGCAGCAGCAGTAAGCGCTGACGATCACCTATCATATAGGGCAACGATAAAATGCAGGCAGCCGTCCGTATCCGCAAGGAGTGCGCTATGAGTGACCTTGATAAAAGTGCCAGTGTTGACAGCAGATCGAAAGAGGCGAGTGTTGACAGCACACTGTGTGAAGAGGGCGCTCAAAAAGCCATTAAACAGCCTGATAGTGCCATATCGAGCGAAGGTACTAATGTTGACAGCAATTTGGCCATCAATGTTGACAGCGAAGCGACCGCTTCAGGCGATACGCGATCAGATAAAATTCTTTCCGAAGACGCGTCTAAATTAATGCTGTCGCAGCCACGCAAACGCTTGAAGCATTTTAACGTGCCAGCCATTGGCGCACCTTTTCATGAGATGCCGAATGGAACGAGAATAGATTTTAGAACCTATCGTTTGGATGATTGGCTCAGCGAGCAAAGCAATTGGGCTGCCGGTTCTGATGCCAGTTTAAAGACCAGAGTTCAGCACCAGACGCTTGCTGTGATGGATGGGCGAGCTGCGTGGAATGCCACAGACCTAAATATCAAGCTCGATGCCGGTGATCCTCTCGCCATGGTCTCAGATCTGGTCGTTATGCTGTGTAACGCAGATGAGGTTCATCCGAGCGTTAGCAGTGCAGATTGGAATAAGGCTGCCATGCTTCTCAATGGCATGCCGGAAGCCGATACAAAACGTTGGGGGAGTGACAGCGCACTTGCTGCGTCGGGTATCAGACATCTTTGGAGCAAAGCTGCTTCACGCGGTGAACGTTGGATATTGGATCTGGCAGATCGCCTGCTTGTTCCCATGATTTATGAAACGCGTGCAAAGGAATTGATCTTGATGGCGATCGACCGTGTGCGTGCGGATGATCAGACAGCAACAACTTATCTTCAGGAACTATCCGTCACCGATATTGATGGGCGCTACGGCGACGTTATTGGCAGCAAGGCTCCCCATCATGCCAACAAAATAGCCATGGCACGATTATTATTACATCTGCTGGATAGTGAGGTTGCAAACATATTTGATGGTTTTGAGCGCGAGACTTGGGTTACCTTTGGTCTGTATAGACCGGAACGAGCCCGCAGCTCACTGGTGGATGTTGCAGGCAGCTGTCTGTTTGATGATATTGCTGACGCAGTACGCACGCAGCTGATTAACGAAGGCTATGATCTGAACAGGCTCGTTAATGAAGTTGCCGCCGTAGAGGTTCAAGACCCCATTGTCAGATTGATGCCTGACGCGCAACCAAGAGAGCCTGACCTTCATCCAGACGCGGATACAAATGCGGACGAAGAAGACGCCATTTTCGACCATTACAGGGATGACGAAAATGGGCAGGGCGATGCCAGTATTGAGGATATCAATCGGCTAAACACCAAGAGCAGCAGCGGTGAAGAAACTGACACCTTATTGAACCTGCCCGTGGATCCACATCGCTATGAAACACTGGCTGACCTTCTTTATGAGCAGGTCGAGATTGCATCCATGTCAAACACTATGCCGCTACTATCACCCAGCTCTAATGTCCGAAACATATTGTCTCAGATCGCTGTCAAAGCGGGGAGGCAAGAAGAGGCTGCAGCGAAAGCTCAAAAGGGTACAGGCGAGGCAAGCAGCATCGATAGTTTCCAAGTGGAAACTGACTGTAGCCCTATTGCAGGAATAGACATCACACAGTCCTTTAGGTTGTCCGATGGCCATGAGGTAGCGATCATTATGCCCAACGCACCGGCATCTATAGGAGGCAGCGATGCTCAAAGCACATTCGAACAAATCAAACCGCTGATTGGTGCATGGTTACCGCTTACCAAAAAGCCGGATCTAGTAACCGTACGCAGCCATTTGATGGCTGAGTTTCCGCATTTTGAAAATGTCATTGATGCAATACTTAACACCATGAGGGCACAAAACAGTGTTCGCATGCCGCCGATACTTTTATTAGGCAAGCCTGGCAGCGGCAAAAGCACCTTTGTACGGCGATTAGCACAAGAGCTGCAAACACATCATGTCTGCGCCGATATCGGTGGTTCAACTGATGCCATGTTGCTAGGTTCATCACGCAAATGGCACAGCTCTGCACCAGGCCTTCATTTCCAAGCTATAATGGATGGCCGTGTGGCAAACCCAATCATCATTCTTGATGAGCTTGATAAGGCAGGCGGCTCAACCCGTAACGGTGATATCCGAGCAAATTTATTATCAATGTTAGAGCCATCCACCGCATCAAGCACAGTTGATAAGTATTTTGAGGCGCCCATTAATTATGGCTGCATCAATTGGATATTTACAGCCAATGACGTGGCTTCAATTACATCGCCATTGCTCAATCGTTTAAAAGTTCTCAAATGCTCAGAACCATCAGCAGAGCATATGCCGATCATTGCAAGCAATATTTTGAAAGCTGAATACAAGAGCCGAGGCTACGATAGCCGTTGGGCAACACCGCTCAGCATTGTAGAGCTGAATATCATCCAAGCACATTGGCTCAGCATAAACACAGGCAAAACTACCATGCGCAAGACTAAGGGATCTATCCGCAATCTGAAGCGCTATGTCGAACGCCTCATTGATATTCGCGAACAAGAGATGCGCCAAGCTTGAGAGGAAATTCACATAAGCATTGCCAAGATTACGATTTATTGTGGTTTTTAGCGGGTAATTCTACCGCAAAATTAGTGGTGAGGGCGTTGCGCCTAAAAGCGGCTGCTTTGATTGAAAAATCGAGCAGCTGAATCTGGGTCCAATTAACTTCACACATGTTTTTATGATTTCACCACACATTTGCCTGTCAAAGTGTGTGAAGTTACATGTAAATTGTCAATATTTCCATTTTGAGACGTAATAACAATGGTTTACGGTGGTGTTAGAGGTTCGATAAAGTAGCGAAATAGCCCCCAAATATGCGTAAAAACGCTCAATTTTGGTCTTTTCACGCGCATTTTATGTCGTTTTTTTATTTCACCACACTTTTGGCGTCCAAACTGTGTGAAGTTACAAAAATACCGTGTGAAGTTAAACCTATTGAACGCACAAATTTCTTCTTTTCCAGGAAGAATTATCTAATAATTATCGTCGGTTAGGAGGTTGTCTTGGCTCGATAAATGAAGCCGAAAAATACTCGCTAAAAATCGCAAAAAGTATTTCACCACAACTTCCACTCCATTTGTGTGTGAAGTGTCTTTAAACATGTGTGAAGTTCGCAATTTGCCCGACTGATATGACATTGGCGGCCATAGATTTAGTCTGGACCCAATAAGTGTCCGCACGTATTTATCATCTTTATGAAAACACCGATTCTAAGCGCCGTAATCCTAAGCGGCATAATTCTATCCACTTCGGCCTCTGCAATTGAACTTTGCAAAGGTGGTGATCGTGCAGCACGAAAAGTCACCTGTTTAGTGGATGGCGATACAGGTTGGGAAAAGGGCGTTAAATGGCGCGCCAAAGGTTGGGACACGCCAGAATATGCAGGCCATGCAGAATGTGCGAGGGAACCAGCAATTGCTGCAAGAGCAACAGCTCGTCTCAAGCAGCTCATGTCAGGTGGTTATACGATTATATGGCATGGCGAAAAAGGCGGCATGAAGCGCGACCTTGTGAGCATTAAGCTACGAAACGGTCGGATGGCAGGTGATATATTGTTGGCCGAGCGTCTGGCCGTTAAATGGCCTCACAAACCGCGTGTTTGGTGTAACAATTAGCTGCTGCCATTCTTAAACACCAGCATACATCATCGCCAGTGTCGCTGATGCAATTATTGCCATTATTAATAGTGCGGACCCCCACCATGTCGGGGTAGGGCCACCATAGTCTTTTTGCTTATCGTATCCGGACATGGCTATCTCCTGCGATAAAGGACTGTGCCTTAAAACTATGAGGCCATATTTTTTTAGCGTCAAGTGTGGATAATAAGAGGATATAATTCCTAAAATCAATTGACTCGCATGAGATTAAGTTCCTATTTTGTTCTCTTTATGGGAATCGAATAATGCGCAAACCAACAACGATCGAAACGCTGTATTTAGACTTTGATGGGTTCTTTGCGTCAGTTGAACAGCAAGCACGACCAGCTCTGCGTGGTAAGCCGATTGGTATCGTTCCGTTTGAAGGAACACAGCATACCGTTGTTATCGCGTGCTCCAAAGAAGCAAAGGCGAAAGGCTGTCACAATGTGATGAAGGTGCCTGATGCGCTTAAGGCCTGTCCTGACCTTATATTGGTGCCGCAGACGCCTGATTTATACCGGCGCGCGCACAATACGCTTTTAGCAGAGATCAACACTATTATTCCGATAGATGCTGTGAAGTCTATTGATGAGCTTACATGCCGGCTTGATACTTCTCAGATCAAGAACCCTCATGACTTGGCTGACAAAATACATAATAGAATTGAGCGCTATGTTGGCCCGCATATCACCTGCTCAATTGGTTTTGCTGCTAATCGGCAATTGGCTAAAATTGCATGCAAGCAGGACAAACCAAATGGAACGACAATATGGACACCTGATCTGGTTCCTGAAGTTCTGTTTCCGTTACCCTTTGATGACATTCCAGGCATCGGGGAAAATATGCAAAGACGCCTCAATAAGATTGGCGTTTATGACATGCAGCGATTATTGGCTTTGTCACCAAAGCATATGCGCAAAATATGGAATAGCGTGACAGGTGAGCGGCTTTGGTATGTTCTCAACGGATATGCACTCCAAGCACAAAAGTCTGAGCGCGGTATGTTTGGCCATGGCCGTGTATTGCCACCTGACCAGCGTTCAATACCGGAAGCGTTTCAGATAGCCCGAATGTTACTGATCAAGGCGGCGCGTCGTATGCGCAAAGCTGGTTACTATTCTCACAAGCTGCATTTGTGGTGCGGTATGCGTGAACGCTCATTTGGCACCTCTATTGCGTTATCAGGTGTTCATGACGACAAAGCCTGCATAGATGGCCTCAAAGCCGTGTGGGCGCGACTGGAAGCATCTGTGCCACGATCAAGCCGGATCATTCGTGTGGGCGTCACGTTTGGAGATTTAAAGCTTGCTGGGCAGCGCCAGACAGACATTCTTTTAAATGATGATCCAGAGCGTCAAAAGTGGGAACAGGTTTCTCATGCGATTGACCATCTCAATGCAAAGTATAGCGGTTCAATCGTCACGCTCGGGCCATGGACCCCGCCAAAGGGTGGGCATCTTGGCGGCAAAATCAGTTTCACAAGAATACCGCGTGCGGAGGATTTTTGGTGAACTGGCGCACAGAAATCCAACTGACCGATATAGGCGAGGGTGAGCAATTAGAGGTCACCTGCCGTATATGCGGTCATACGCGTTATGAGGACCCGCAGGAGTTGGCACAACGCCCCGGACTTGAGTTTGCTTATCTGGATGAAGCAGAGGCACAATTGGTTTGTTATAAACGGGGATGCAGAGGCCGTGTTCGCCTCGCTCTTACGATGGAAGCTGAAACCGAAGGCTTCGTTGGCGGCCTGGCATAAGAGAGGATAGCCCTCTTATCTTCGCAAAAAAAAAGCGCTGTTTTAGTGCCAAAAGCTGGGCTCAATCGCTAAGAAGCCGCGTTAAGGCTTCTATGCAAATGAACATCTGAATTTAGGTCCAGTATACTGGACCAGAAAATTGCACGACCGATGTTACTAAATGAAGGTCTTGTGTTACTAAATGAAGGTCTTGTGTTACTAAATGAAGGTAAAGTGTTACTGAATGCTGGTCTTGTGTTACAGTTTTTTTGACAACGCCCCAGTATATAAGGCTTTAGAGCTGCTATTTTGCCAGTGTTGACAGCAAGGCCAAAAAGGAAACATGTTTTACTAGTTTTTTCCGCCCTCGTTTCCTTGCTCGTTATTTTGCAAATTTTCATGGGGGTTTTGCACGAATAGAGCTGCTTTTTAAAATTTGAAGGTCTTGTGTTACAAAGTGAAGGTCTTGTGTTATTTTTTGATACAGTAACGGGGGCGTTCGCGCTAAAAGCGAAAAATCAGCAGGCAAAAACTGTATTTTCTTAGAATGCGATATCAGGCGACCCGTCAGCGTTGATAAATACGGCAGCCAATAAGTAATTTATCGCCTCCAAACAAAGACGACCTGCCTAGCTCGTTCGTGCTCAACATTGGCATATTTGCCACCGTTAAATGACAGGTCGTGTTCTGTTTATGCGATGAGTTCGCTGAGTATGGCTCGGACGCGACGGTAAATATTGCAGTCAAGCTCACCAAACAATTGCCTTCGAATTAGACACGTCGGCGACAGAAATCGCTCAAATTTGTCATCGTTTGTTTGCTCAAAGCTTTCAGTTCTTTGTGTCTAAAAGCGCGGTTCCATTGAATGGCAATATGGGCGGGAAGCCGACATTCGCTGCGGATGCATTAGCGATGTAATAAACTCGATAGCTGACTTTGGAATGTTTATTGGTTTCGCCGGATATTTACAGCCAACTTGCATTCGATATTATCTTCGTCAAAGCGCAAATACTGGCTCGGCGTTCAATGCTCGACTGCAACAACTCTTACGCCGGAAACACTATCGAAGTAACCTCTTTTAAAAATCTGGTATGTGACTTTGATGAAAAATGATTATTAGTGAAGTTGAAAAAAAATTTATGCTAGGCCAAATGACTATTTTAGGCGGTACAAATATTGTCAAACGAAAGAAAAAAGCTTTCCCCCGCGCAAGAGCTTGCTCTTATTTCACAAGTTAATCGTGTGTGCCCATTGGACGCGGAGCCGCTATTTTACAAAACAGGCACAAGGTCGTTCAAGAATTACGAGATCGCTCACATTTACCCATTAAATCCTACTTCTAATGAAGAAAGTCTTTTGGAAAAGGAAGAGCGTCTTGGATTAGACGTTAATGATGAGGACAACCTCATTCCGCTTTGCACGACTTGCCATACTAAGTTCGACAAACCAAGGACAGTTGAGGGTTATCAGGAACTTGTTGCAATAAAAAAGAAGGCAATTGAACGAAGCAGCCAAGAGGAGCTATGGAAGACAAATCCTATCAAGGAAAGCATATTAGAGATTGTGAGTGCCATTTATGCCGATGCGGACGAAGGCATTGAAGCGGAAATTACCTTTAATTCCATGAAGGTCGACGAGAAACTCAACGATACTATTTCCAAACCTACGCGAAGAAAAATCAAAAATAACGTGACCGCCTATTACACGTTCATTCGAGAAAAATTGGTGTTGTTAGACAAGGCAGGTGACTGCACCTCCGAAATAATTTCTAATCAAATTAAGGGTTTTTACCTCATTCAAAAAGGAAATGGTGTTGGCCAGCAGGCGGCATTCGACAACATTGTAAAATGGCTCAATGCCAAAACAAAGGCAGAATCTAATGATGCTGCAGAAATCATCACCTCCTTCTTTATCCAAAATTGCGAGGTTTTCGAATGATCTGCCCTGACAAATTTACCTCCATCGATAACTCAATATTAGGAAAATCGACAAAACTACTCATGGAAGTTGGCACCCAAGTGACAGTTGGCCAATTGCGTTCAGAAACAGAAAAATTCTTTCCGAACGTGTCGGACTTTATATTAGCCTTGGACACACTCTTTGCACTCGGCAAGATCGACTTCAACGAAAGTACGGGGATGCTTACTTATGTTGACTGAAATTCACTGTGAGAAGTTTAAAACCAAAACCATAAAGTTTCATCCAGGTTTAAACGTAGTGCTAGGTGATCATGCCGCAACTAACTCTATCGGTAAGTCCAATCTTCTGATGGTTCTAGACTTCGCTTTCGGCGGGGACAGTTTTCTTCAACACAACAGCGATGTGCCCAAAGTGCTAGGGCACCATGATTACCATTTCCGCTTTAAGTTTGAAGCTAAGGATGTTCACTTTGTCCGAAACACGGACACCCCCGACCTAGTTCACCAGCTTGGTGCGGGTTCCAAAGAAGAGACCCCTATATCAATTGAGGATTATAGAGCCTTCTTAAAGTCTGCCTACTCTTTGGACGACGTGAAGTTAACATTTAGAGCTATTACCTCGCTGTTTTCTCGAATATGGGGCAAAGACAATCTAGATGTAAAACAACCGCTGCATTCACATATAAAGGAAACATCCGCTAATCGGATTGACAGCCTAATCAAGCTCTACAAAGAGTATGATGACATTGACGCTTTGTCAGATTCAGTAAAGGCGCTGGCTGAAAAGAAAAAAACGGTCACAAGCGCTTATAAGCAAAACCTAATACCCAAAAGCACGAAGAGAGAATACAAGGACAGTCTGGAATCGTTGTCCGAGATCGATACCGAAATAAAAGAGATCAAAAACAATCTTGCCAAATATGCTGTCAGCATCGGCGAAATTGTAAATCGTAGGGTCTTTGAACTAAAGGAAACCAGAGATGCGCTAATAGGAGAAAGAGATAAAGCTTCCATCAATCTTTCGAGGGTGACCAGAGATCTGAACAAAAACAATTATATAAAAAGTAAAGCTTTTAAGAATCTCGAAAAGTTCTTTCCCGAATCTGATCTCGATAGGTTTGGTGAGATCGAACACTTTCATTCAAAGATTGCGAGCATCCTCAGAGACGAGCTTAAGGCCAGCGAAAAAGAACTAACCACGACTCTCTACGAGTTGGAAGGTGCATTAGATACAGTCGATCTGGAGATTAGAGAAACGCTCGGAAAAATCGATCAACCTACTGTTATTGTAGACAGGGTCCACGACCTCGCTGTTCGACGCAGTAACGCGATGAGAAAGATCGACTATTTTGAAACTGAAAAAGAAGTAACTGAAAATCTGCGCGATGATAAATTACGACTGGCCGAAGTCAGGAATTCGATCTCGGCCCATATCTCAAATATTATAAACAACAAAATACGAAAGCTGGTCGATGTTGTCTATGATGAGCATAGAACAAGCCCAAAGTTGGAAATCAGTAACAATAACTACAGTTTCTCGGCTGTTGAGGATACAGGGACCGGGAAAGCATATTCCAACTTAGTTCTGCTGGATCTGGCAATTCTACAAACAACCGCTCTTCCCTTTGTAATCCATGACTCTGTGCTTTTTAAGAACATTGAGAACGAGGCAGTGGCCCATCTTATAGAACTATATGTTTCGTTTAACCGCCAGACATTTATTGCGATTGATGAGATACACAAATACGGAACAAAAGCTGAAACTATCTTGAAAGAACACAAGGTTATTGAACTTTCCAATGAGAACCAACTCTACATAGAGGACTGGAGAGGTTAAAGACAGTTCGCAGTTAATGTGAACGTCTTCTTTGGCGGGCCATGCTGCGGCATCGCGAACGGCATCAATGGGCCGCTCGTGTAGATCGACACAATGGGCGGGAAGCGGTCATTCGCTGCGTAATGCATGGAGGTCTGCTTTGCGGACTTTCCGGACTTCCGCTGCGAGTGCACCAAAGTCCGGTTCAGAGAAGTGTTGAATAAACCTTGTATTTTGGAACGAGCAAGTTATGAAAAAAAACGTATCATTTGCGTTTTCAAATGACGCACAGTAGGTGGGGCCTCATCCACATGACGAAACCAGATGGGCAGTTCGAATAATAATATCATGGCAAAGCACAACAACCGCACATTTGGTGTCATTGGTCTTGGAAACTTCGGAAGCACAGTTGCGACCGAGTTGCAACGTTTTGGCAACCATGTGATCGGCATCGATATCAACGAGGCGAGAGTTACCAAGTATGCGGAAAATCTCTCGCAGGCTATGATTGTGGACGCCCGCGACGATGCTGCTTTGCGTGAAGCTGGGTTGGCAGATTGCGCAATTGGTCTGGTCGCGATGGGCTCTGATCTTGAAGCCAGCATTCTCGCTGCAATCAATCTCAAGCTGATCGGAGTGCCTGTTGTCTGGGCAAAGGCAACCACCAAGACGCACCACCGCATCCTAAGCAAACTTGGCGTGGATCGCGTCGTGCATCCAGAAGTCGAGGTCGGGCAGCATATTGCACAAGTTCTGCACAATCCGCTCGTGCGGGAATACGTCAGTCTGGGCAATGGCTACCATGTAGTAAATTTCCGGATCCCCGAAAGTCTTGAAGGCAAATCTCTATCGGATCTGAAACATACATCCGGCTTTGATCTGCGCTGCATCGGCGTGATGCGGGGAACCGAATTTCTGGGTCAGGATGGCAGCGATTGCGTGCTTGAGCGTGCTGATCTTCTCCTGCTTTTAGGCCAGCGCAAGAACCTGCGCGATTTCGCCAGTAGCCTGTGAAACCGCTGCGCCGCTTCATGCGTAAATTGCGGTTCGACAGGTCCATTAGCCTGTCACCACCCGCTATTTTGGTGTTGGTTTATATCGTTTTCATCTTCCTTGGCGGGCTGCTACTGTGGCTGCCAGTTTCACACACAGGTGACATAGGCTTCAGTGAAGCGATTTTCACATCAACCTCTGCTGTGACAGTGACAGGGTTGGTGCTCGCTGATACCGGATCGGCCTTTACTGGATTTGGTCAGGCTGTCATAGCGATCCTCATACAGCTCGGTGGCCTAGGGTTAATGACAACTGCCGTGCTAGTTCTGGGCGCATTGGGTATTCAGGTTGGTATGCCGCAGCGCATGGTTTTGCGGGAGGAGGTGAACCAGACTTCCTTGTCTAATCTCACAGTTTTGGTGCGCATCATTCTTATCATCGCGTTAATCTGCCAAACCATGGGCGCAATCTTCCTCGCTTTCGTATTCGTCCCGCAATACGGATGGAATGGCATATGGCAAGCGGTGTTCCATTCGGTCTCTGCCTTCAACAACGCGGGTTTTGCGCTGCATCCGGACAGTCTATCACAATGGGTTGGCAACTGGGTTATCAACATCGTGATCCCGCTGCTGTTCATTTTTGGAGGTATCGGTTTCATCGTGCTGGGCGATATTTATCAGAAACGAAACTGGACGCGGCTTACCCTGCATACAAAACTAATGCTGGTGGGCACGATTATCTTGATCCTCTGGGGCAGCATCGCATTTGGCCTGCTGGAATGGTCCAACCCCGACACGCTCGGCAAGCTCACCACTGCCGAAAAGCTCTGGGCCAGCTGGTTTCAGGGTGTGACACCTCGCACAGCCGGTTTCAATACGATCAACACGGGTGGTATGCACGACAGCTCAACCTTACTGACGATGACCTTGATGGTCGTGGGGGGCGGGAGTACGTCTACCGCTGGCGGAATCAAGGTGACCACGCTTGCAGTTCTTCTGCTGGCGACTTTGGCTTTCTTCCGCAGGCGAACAACTCTTCATGCGTTCGGTCGGTCAATCGGTCTAGATGAGGTCATGAAGGTCATGGCGCTCACCACAATCTCCATGTTGCTCGTGCTGACAGGCATTTTTATCGTCTCGATCAGCCATGATGGTGACTTCATGGATTTGGCGTTCGAGGTGACATCGGCTTTTGGCACTGTCGGCCTTTCTCGCGGTGCGACAGGTGAACTGGACGGATTCGGCCGCGCAGTCCTTATTTTTGTAATGTTTCTTGGCCGTGTCGGCCCGCTAGCCATCGGTTTTTTTCTGGCAACCCGCAGTGTTCCACGCGTGAAGTATCCATCCGGCCAGATCTATCTGGGGTAACGACGAACTAAATGTATCATAGTGTGCTTCGCCAAGGGTGTTTGCGTTCAATAGACGTTACATTTTTGCAGGGCTGAGATCATGCAGATTTTACGCCGCAACAAATGCCGTTCAAAACTCACGAACTCATGTAAAATGTTTTGCTGTGTTGCCAAAACAGACATTCCAGCATCCTGCAACATCGGTCAAAGAGGGCTCTAAACAGACCTTTGCTGCAATGAACACCGATGTCCGTTAAGGGCCGATCTTACTTCACCGAATGCTTGAATGGAATGACGTTTGACCCACCATTCGCAAATGCAACGGCACCTTCAGTGCGAATGGTTTTAAGTGCCACTGCAAGTGCTGTTTGGTCGTCGTCAAAGAGATCATCCCAGACAGTAGATGTTCCATCTGCGCTCACAACTTCCAGCGTCCAGCCATCGCCACCTTCCAGTTTGTAGATATCCACTTTGAACGGCACCCCATCCACAATAGTGCGCTGAGAGGCGCTCGAACTGACAATATTGGGTTCACGTTCCATCTGTATGCCTCGCTGGTTTACTGCTGCTTTATAGGGTTTTTGAGTGCGGAAGCCAACGTCCATCATGCGGATACTACATAGTAACACTGCTATAGCTGCCTATTGGTTAATTTGGGTCGAAAGCGACGGAAGACTGTCTAAGCCTAAATGCCCATTTCACCCAATGTGGGCTTCTATCGCTACAAGTTGGTATTTTTGATCTTATCTTCTTACCCCATCACCCTGAGCTTATTAGACAGTTTGCGCCATCAGTTTAGCTGTCTTTCGTTTGTTTGCTCAAAGCTTTCAGTTCTTTGTATCTAAAAGCGCGATTCAAGTGGTTCTCAATCTGGTGCGTGGCCCAACGCGGGATCTCCTTATCAACGTCAGGATCATCCTGGCTGTCAGGATTTCGCTTGCGCTGATTCAGCAAGTCGTCTCGAATTTTGTCTATAATTACACAATAAGACCGGGCAGTATTTACCCACTGTCGTTCAAGCGCTACATCGATAAACTGACGATGAGTTTTATAGAGCGCTTGCTGTATTACTGTGGTGCTGGGTGTGCCCGTATCTCTTTTTTGAGCATCACGTTTTGCTTGCCAAGCAGTCTGCTGGTAGCGTCTTCTTCCAACTGCCATCGGTAGATCCTCAGCGCAAAATACTTGTCATAATTACTCAGTTAAGTTTCTTAAGCGCCGGTATTCGGCCCCAAGGTGCTATTCGTTTTTCGGCGATCCACGGAAGCAAGTTAATGGGTCTTGCTTTCAAGTGAGCTGTAATAATGGGTAGCTTATCCATCACATCGCGAATTTGCTGAGGTGTGGCCGAGCCGGTGTAAACAATCTCATTCGTGGATGCACCTGTTTGCCCCATCAGCGTTCTGCGGTCTTCAGAGCTGACACCAGCACGATACAAAGCAGTATTTATCCCGTGACGAATTGCATGCAGCATGCGATCCCAACTAATAAGCTCAGCTGTATGTTCAGCGTTATATGCTTTTCGTGACTTGTCTAAAATGTGGTATATTCGCTCGCCTGGGTCGTTCTTTATGTGAGCGTGAAATAAATCTGGAAATAGCTTTTCGTACCCCAGTTTTTTAATCTTGCTTACATAATCCAAGAAACCAAGTCGGAGCATTTCACGCGGAACCGGTATCTTGCGGATAGACGAAATGTTCTTAACGCGCTTCGTTTCAGAGTTTCTAAAATGAATAATCGGAATGCCATCAATCTCTTCGATGTCTTTGACATCTAATTGTGCGATTTCACCCCTTCTACACGCTGTATAAACAAGCGCGAGCATGCACCAGTAGACACCTGTATGATAAACTTCATTACCTGGATATGACTGCTTTAACTCACTCTTACATCCAGTGAAGGGTGGAAGCTTAAATACACCTTCGAGTTTATCGAGTTCAGGTTTTGGCGAAGCTGCATTTTGTTGGGATTTACTTTTCTTCGGGGGAAGCAAGCCGTCATAATCAAATTTGATCACACGAACACCTGCTGATCGCAAATGCTTTTCAAAAGCTTGAACATAGACGAAATGCCGTCTGATCGTAGGTGCGCTCAGTCCTGTTTTCGCGCCCTGTTTCTTTAAATATGCGGCTCTTGACCGTAATTGCGCCGGTGTTGGATATGGCTGATCGCTTCGAATGCTACGGCCATAGTCCTTATGTATTTGGCGCAGAAATTGTGAAAAATCTTTTACGTGTTTTTGTCTAATTTCAGATGTGTGCGTGACTTCAGCTTCATCCAATATGGCGCGGAAGAGTTTGATGGTTTGACGTGCTTGTTGCTTGGTTTTCGCATCCCATTGGCCGTCTGCATCTTTTATTTCACACAGATCGTCTAGATAATGATCGAAATCGGATGTTGAGATGTCTGTCAAACCATCAGGTAGCGGCGTATTTTGATAGGCAGTGCTATCATGAGAAGCATGTGTTTGCTCAAAATGCTGCTGAATGATTGGTGTTTGAGGCTCGATACCATTGGTTATGTCGGCATTGGCTGGCTCAGCGGTGGCTAAAGCACTTTTTAGCATGTCATCAATTGTTGTATTGATCGCTGGATTTGTCTCATTGCCTAAATCGCTATGAGTGTCTTCTAAGATAGCTGGGTCTATCGCTGGCCAGCGCTTTTCATAATCTAATAAGGTTTGCGCACGCGCTTTGAATATTTCTGTCAGGATAGCTTGTTGGTTCAGTGCGGTTAGCTCCACTCCGAGCCTCTGAATAATAGGATTCGCAATGCGGTCTATACTGGGTTGGTAGGAGAACCTTTGATGAATTAGTCCGTAACACATGTTGATCCCTTTTATTCGGGATTTAGGCACACCACTGCGCATCAGATACTTACCAACGTGGCAATCAGGTGAAAAATTAGTGCTTACTTTATGACCAAAAACAGCCGCGACCATATAAGCCCAGCCATTATCGTGGTCTGCTTCTAGTTCTTCAGGATTGTGCGCCTGAACATTTAACCTCGCACACGTTGCTATTCTTCCGATTTTTTCATCGTAGCGTTCGCGTTCAACTTTAAAGATAGTTGTCAGGTCATTTTTAGTTATCAGTTTTTCTGGCGCAAATAAGCTCATTTCATCTCTTTTCAAATTCAGTCTTCGTGCGAGGCATTCAGCCTGTTGCAGATCTTGAGTTTTGAGGGAAAGACAAAGGTGAGTGCAATTGCTGAAGGTTGCAAGAGATGATGGAATTCTGGCGCGCCAATAGTATGTTTTTCCACGTCTTATTAGATTATTCGTCATTCGAGTGCTCATTCCGAGCACAAAGCTGTGCTACAGCTTTGTGCTACATATCTGTGTAACAAGCAGAATTTCGTGTGACACAAAAGATTCTCAGTGAGAGTGAAAATCTTTTAAAAACAATACGTTATATAAAAGGGAAGTTTGAGCTGGCTGGGGAACCTGGATTCGAACCAGGACTAACAGAGTCAGAGTCTGCGGGTCTACCGTTAACCTATTCCCCAAGAGCATGAGTAATCAGATACTCAGCGCCGCGTGATATAGTCATCTTAATATCGAAATGCAAATATCTTATTTGTAAATTTCATATTGGCGATTCACGCCATGGCTGTTACCCTCTTATCAACTTGAACATTAAACGTGTGTTGCGCCTATGGCTGCACCGCGTGAGAGGTATGAACGTGACTAATACTGGCAAATCGGGGTCTATCCCCGATATGTCAGCCTCGTCATCGGGATCAGTATCTGAAAATTTCAGTGCTGATCGACAAGCTCGGCGTCCCGAAGCTGTTGCAGGTAAGAGCCAAGTGGCCTCTTCTGCAGATGGCTCGGGGCAGGCAAAAGAGGTGCGTTCTCTCAATGAGAGGCCTTCCTCTAACTTGCCAGATACCGGCAGTGACGTGTCTGACGGACAAAAGTCAAAGAAGCGGAGACGCAAACGTCGCAGAAGACGTGGTGGCGCCAACGTAGGTCATCAACCTTCGCAATCATCCAATGGTGCCGTTGAAAGTGGAGCAAGCATTGGTGGTGCAAAGCTTGGTAATGGGGCAGCTGACCTTCATAACGGTAAAGCACATCCAAACGCAGCGCGCCCTATCGTCCATCATTCAAATGACGCTTATGCGGCACTTGATCTGGGCACGAATAATTGCCGCTTGTTGATTGCTGTTCCAACCAAGCCGGGCAGTTTTCGCGTGATTGATGCATTTTCGCGCATTGTACGCTTGGGCGAGGGATTTGGCGCAACGGGCCGTTTGTCTGATGCAGCAATGGACAGAGCGATTGAAGCTTTAAAGGTCTGCCGCGACAAGCTTTATGCACGGCCAATTCAAAAGGCGCGATTGATCGCAACGGAGGCTTGCCGATCTGCGGTCAATGGCGGTGATTTTCTTTTGCGCGTCGAACAGGAAACGGGCTTAAAGCTGGAAGTTGTGGACCGGGAAACGGAAGCGCGACTGGCCGTATCGGGTTGTTCATCGCTGGTTGACCGAAGCGCAAAATCTATTATCCTGTTTGATATTGGTGGCGGTTCTTCTGAGATAGCACTGGTCAACGCTGAAAATCACCGTGGTGGCCGCCTTGCCAATCATATTCGTGCGTGGACATCGCTGCCCGTTGGCGTGGTCACGATGGCGGAAAAATTTGGCGGTGAAAATGTCACCCACGCCAAGTTTGATGATATGGTCGACTATGCATTGAACCTGCTCCATGAGCATGGTGATGCCGATCTCATGGCAAGTAGCTCATTTGGCGCAAGAAGTGTTATTGATGACGATTTCCACCTTATTGGCACATCAGGAACTGTAACCACTTTGGCGGGTATTCATCTTGATTTACCGCGCTATGATCGCCGCCGTGTTGATGGATTGTGGATGTCATCGAACCAAGTAGATGCGATTAATCATAAACTTCTCAATTGGACTTTTGCGGAACGTTCGGCCAATGCTTGTATAGGTTCGGACCGCGCAGATTTGGTCTTGGCGGGCTGTGCAATTTTAGAAGCAATTCGCAAAGCTTGGCCTTCAGAGCGCTTGCGCGTTGCGGATCGTGGGCTGCGCGAAGGTATATTGACCGAGATGATGGCTTCAGATGGCGCTTGGCGCAGACGCAATCGGGGTTATAACCGCAATTGGAAATCAAAGAATAGGCAAGGGCCAAACCGATGAAAAAGAAGTCTGGAAGCGAGCGCCGTGCGGCGTCAATTAGCGGTCGGTCTATCAATGCTCATGTCAAAAGAGGACAGAAGCTTAAACCTTCGTCACGCCGTTGGATTGAGCGCCAATTGAATGACCCTTATGTTCAACGCGCCAAAGCAGAAGGCATGCGCTCTCGTGCGGCCTATAAGCTGATCGAGATTGACGACAAACATAAGATTTTGAAAAAAGGCTCTAAGATTATCGATCTGGGTGCCGCGCCGGGTGGTTGGTGCCAAGTGGCGGTTAATAGATGCGGCTCTTCAGATGAGAATAAATCTATTGTCGCTATCGATTTTCTTGAAATGGACCAAATGCCAGGTGTCCACGTTTTTCAAAAAGACTTTTTGGATGATGATGCACCAGACGCGCTGATAGAAGCGCTCGGCGCTGCACCTGATATCGTATTGTCTGATATGGCCGCGCCAACAGTTGGGCACAGAAATACCGATCATATGCGCACAATGTATCTTGTTGAAGTGGCCGCAGACTTTGCAATTAAAGTGTTAAAGCCGGGCGGACATTTCTTGGCAAAAACCTTTCAGGGCGGCACCGAGAAAGCGCTGCTTGATTTGCTGAAAGCGAACTTCAAAACCGTTGCCCATATTAAGCCGCCATCGAGCCGGTCTGAAAGTGTTGAGCTCTATCTATTGGCAAAAGATTTTAAGGCGAAACCGCAAGAGTCTTAAAATATAAAGCGATAAGCTCTCGAAGAGTTGAACTGGGTCGCGTTGTCTTTTCAAAGAGCTGCGCCATATCATCAAGCTCAACACCAAAGGGAGCTCTTCATGTCCATTTCAAGACGTCAATTCATTCACCGTAGCGCTGCAATGACAGCGGCGGTGACATTTTTGCCCTATGCTGCCCGTGCAGCTGGCCATGCAAGCGATGTGTTTAAATCGAACGCTGGCGATATTATCGTTCATCCCGTTGCGCACGCATCTTTCGTTATGGAAACACCAGTCGGCACAATCTATGTCGATGCCGTTGATGATGCTTCAGCCTATGCTGATTTTCCATCGCCAGATTTGATTTTGATTACTCATGAACATGGCGATCATTATAATGCTGAAACACTTGGCGCGTTGGCGACCGACAAAACGAAATTGATTACCAATCCTGCTGTGCTGGCTATGTTGCCTGATGATTTGAAATCAAAAGCATCTGCAATCGCAAATGGCGAGGATACAGAGTTTAACGGTCTCAAAATTTCTGCGATACCAGCCTATAATACGACTGAAGAGCGGCTTCAATTTCACCCAAAAGGGCGAGACAATGGTTATGTACTCGGATTTGATGGTTTTACGATCTATATTTCCGGCGACACCGAAGACACGCCAGAAATGCGTGCGCTTGAAAATATCGACCTAGCATTTGTGTGTATGAACCTGCCATTCACTATGGATGTGAAAGCAGCAGCCTCTGCTGTTTCTGAATTCAAACCGACATATGTTTATCCATATCATTATCGCGGCCGTGACAATGGCACTCAAGATCCTGCAGAATTCGCAGAACTGCTTGAAGGTGAAATCGAAACTAAAATGGGTGGCTGGTACAACTAAAAGCCCACAATCGGTTTGCTCTCTTAAAATTAGAGGGCAAACTTTTGTTAAAGCGACGCAAGGGTCTTTTATAAATTGCAAAGCCGTGGTAGCAGCCGGTGTCAACGCATCAATCGGCAATCGCAAGTTTGCCCCAAAGACGGATGACACCCATGTCCAAAATTCTTATGACGCCCACAGGTGAGCAAGCGCTAACCTTCGATGATGTTTTGTTGCAACCTGCACACTCTGAAGTGATGCCAGGCCAAACCAATATATCGACGACAATTGCTGATGGTATTGAATTGTCATTGCCAATTATGTCAGCGGCGATGGACACGGTTACAGAGAGCAAGCTCGCAATTGCGATGGCGCAAGCGGGCGGCATTGGTATTGTGCACCGAAACCTTGATCCTGCAGCGCAGGCAGAAGAAGTTTATCAGGTCAAAAAATTCGAAAGCGGCATGGTTGTTAATCCGGTGACGATTGGACCGGATGCAACATTGGCCGATGCGCTTGGATTGATGAAGCGATATAATATTTCAGGTATTCCTGTCGTTGAAAGCTCAGGAGCCGGAAGTCAGAAGCCGGGTAAACTGGTCGGCATTTTGACCAACCGCGATGTGCGTTTTGCATCTAATCCAGATCAAAAAATTTCCGAACTGATGACGCATGAAAATCTCATCACGGTGAGCGAAAATGTCAGTCAAGATGAAGCAAAACGCTTGCTTCACCACCACCGCATTGAAAAATTGCTGGTTACAGATAATCGCGGTTATTGCGTTGGCTTGATTACAGTTAAAGACATTGAAAAATCTCAGCTTAACCCAAATGCTGCCAAAGACGGGCAGGGACGTTTGCGTGTCGGTGCTGCGGTTTCAGTTGGTGATGACGCCATTGAGCGTGCTGAAAGACTGATTGCTGCAGGTGTTGATTTGATCGTTGTCGATACTGCGCACGGCCATTCTCAGCGCGTATTGGATGCCGTAACGCAAGTTAAAAAAATGTCCAATGCAGTGCGCATTATGGCAGGTAATATTGCAACGGCAGATGGTGCAAAGGCGCTGGTAGATGCTGGCGCAGATGCGATTAAAGTCGGCATTGGGCCTGGCTCTATCTGCACAACGCGCGTTGTTGCGGGTGTCGGTGTTCCTCAGCTAAGTGCGATTATGTCAGCGGTAGAGGCAGCCTCAAAAGCTGGTATTCCTGTAATCGCCGATGGCGGCATAAAGCTTTCTGGCGATATGGCAAAAGCACTCGCTGCTGGTGCACATGCCGTTATGGTTGGTTCAATGCTTGCAGGCACAGACGAAAGCCCGGGCGAAGTATATCTATACCAAGGCCGCTCATTTAAATCATACCGTGGCATGGGCTCTGTCGGAGCGATGGCGCGTGGTTCAGCGGACCGTTACTTCCAAGGCGAAGTACGTGATACATTAAAACTCGTACCAGAAGGCATTGAAGGACAGGTGCCATATAAAGGCCCAGTTGGCGCAGTATTGCATCAATTAGCCGGTGGTTTGCGCGCTGCAATGGGTTACACAGGATGTCCTGATTTGGAAACATTCCGCGAAAAATCACGCTTCGTGCGTATTACCAATGCCGGCCTTCGTGAAAGCCATACACATGACGTAACGATTACACGTGAAAGCCCGAATTATCCAAACGCAGGTTAGGTAAAAACCATGAACCAGAACCTCATCTTTTGGCCGCTTATTATTCAGGCTTTAGTCTCGCTCTATTTGTATTTACCAATGGGGCGGGCAAGGATTGGTTCAGTAAAAAGTGGTCAGGCAAAAGCGCATGACTACAAACTGCCAAAGCAAAATGAGCCGCCAGAAATTGCTAAGTTTGGCAATGCGGTTTCCAACCAGTTTGAATTGCCCGTTCTCTTTTTTGCAATAACACTGGCGTTTCACTCTGCAGGCTTGGTGGATATGGTGGCGCTGGCTTTGGCGTGGATATTTGTCACCCTTAAAACGGTGCACAGCTTTGTTTACATCACAGCCAACAAGCTGAAATGGCGCTTCCAAATATTTCTTGCGTCATTATGTGTGTGCACTCTTTACTGCATCTGGTTCGCTATCCGTTTGGTTCTAGCTTAAGCAAGCGCCCTTCGGGGCCGTCTTCAAGCACATAGACTTCGCCATTTGTGCCTTGCTCGACCTCGCGCACGCGGCTGCCCCATTCAAAGCGCTCATTTTCTGTCGCTGATGTGCCGTTGATATCAACATGGATAAGCGCCTGACTAGCAAGGCCGCCAATCAGCGCAGCGCCATTCCAGTCGGCAAATTGATCTCCATTATAAATGACGAGTCCTGATGGTGCGATCGTTGGCACCCAAAATGCTTGCGGTGCATTGAATTTTGGATCGCTCTCATGGTCTGGAATGGGAATGCCTGAATAATTGTCACCATTTGAGACAAGCGGCCATCCGTAGTTTTCGCCTTTCTCAATCAGGTTTAATTCATCGCCATGACGCGGGCCCATTTCATGCGTCCACAACTTTCCATCTGCGCCAAAAGCAATGCCGAGTAAGTTGCGATGGCCTATTGTCCAAAATGTTTTGGCAATCTCGCCATCGCTTTGAAACGGATTATCTTCCGGCACTGAACCATCAAGATTAAGCCTTATCACCTTACCAAGGTTCACGCTCATATCTTGTGCGGGTTTTTGCATCTGTCTGTCACCAGATGTGATGTAGAGCTTGCTATCAGGGCCGATGGCCAGCTTATGGGAATAGTGCCCTTGGCGGCCTTGTTTGTTTTGCTCCCAAATGCGCGCAATATCTGCCAGTTGAAGTTTACCGTTTTCGGCGCTCTCCAGCTTGGCTTTAACAACCACGGCACCAAAATTGTCGGCATCTTGTTCAACATAGGAGAGGTAAATTTCATCTTCGGCATCACCAGCAAAGATGACATCGCCCAGCCCGCCTTGTCCGCCATAAAAGACTTCTGGAACGCCCTTAATTTCCGTTTTCACACCATCTTTTGACAGGTGAAATAATTGGCCAGATTTTTCAGTGATCAGCGCGTCGCCGCTTTGGCCCATGACCATCGCCCATGGTTCGTTGAAAATGGCAATCTCTGTCGCTTCAATTGCGGTGCCATTCGTGCCTTTAATTTCAAAAGCGCTGGCTGAAACTGTACCGGATATAAGCGCGGCGGAGATAAGAATTGTTGTACGGTATTTCATATGGTTCTCCCTAACAGCTTTAACATACATACGAATGTGACGGTGATTGGATTGATTAATCCTGTTTGCGATTATTTATGCATGTTGAAGCCATGATAATGTACAAAGCGCGGATTCACCTTGCACTTGGGGCAAGTGCATCATACTGACATGTATCATTTTAAAGACGGGATCACCGACATGCGCCTAGGCGGACGAATTCAAGCAGCGATAGAAGTTTTACAAGATATGGAGAGCCGTAATCGGCCCGTATCCGTGGCCCTTAAAGATTGGGGCAACAACCATCGGTTTGCTGGCTCTGGGGACCGTAATGCCATTGGCAATTTGGTCTATGATGCCCTGCGCAAACGCGCATCGACTGGCTATATGTTTGGCGGGGAAGATGCAGAAGCGCTAATCTTTGGCACTTTGCTACGTCAATGGGGCATGAGCCTTGCTCAGATTCAGGAAGCGCTGGCCGATGATAAGTTTGCGCCGGAAATTCCTGTTGCACGCATAGAAGCTGCATCGCAAAAAGATTTGGCTTTCATGCCATCTGAGGTTGAGGCGGATGTGCCTGCATGGGTAAGCGATCACCTTGAAGAAGCATTCGGTGATGAATGGGTCGAAGAAGCAAAAGCACTTGCTGAACGCCCGCCACTTGATATGCGCGTTAACACACTGAAAGCAGAGCGCGAAAAAGTTTTGAAGCAACTATCAAAACAGGGTGCAAAGCCTTCTAAAATTGCGCGCCAAGGTATGCGCATTTCAGCCAAAGGTGGCGCAAGCCGCATGCCGAATGTGACTGCGGAACCGGCATTTCAAAAAGGTTGGTTTGAAGTTCAAGACGAGGGAAGCCAGATCGTTGCTGATCTTGTTTTTGCACAAGGCGGCGAGCAAGTTTTCGATTATTGCGCAGGTGCTGGCGGCAAAACTTTGGCGCTGGCCGCCACGATGGACAATAAAGGTCAGGTGCATGCTTACGATGCTGACAAGCAGCGTTTGGCACCGATATTTGATCGTTTAAAACGGGCAGGGACACGCAATGTGCAGGTTCATGCCGCTGATGCAGAGATAGATCATTTACATGGTAGCTTTGACCGTGTTGTTGTGGATGCACCTTGTACTGGTTCAGGCACATGGCGCCGCCATCCAGATGCTAAATGGAAGTTGACGGAAGATCAGCTGGAGAGCCGCAAGCTGGAGCAGGCAGCTATTCTCGATACAGCGCGCAACTTCGTAAAGCCGGGCGGTTATCTTTGCTACATCACTTGTTCCATTTTTCAGGATGAGAATGAGGATCAAATCTACGCTTTTGGCGACCGGCATGACGATTTTGATTTATTAGGCGCAGGCGAAGTTTGGGAAGAACTTTTTGGTACGGATGCACCAAAGCCGTGGACCACGGATTTTAATTGTGTAACCTTAACACCGCGAACAACGGGGACAGACGGCTTCTTTTTTGCCGTACTTCAACGCTTGAAATGATGTTGTGATTTTGTGTAACTGTCATTTAAAAGTTACACAAAAGCCATAGGCCTTCGGTTTAATGCAAACACCGAAGGAAATGTTAAATGCGTAAATTAATTACCTCGATTCTTGCTGCTACCACTGTTCTATTAAGCGCAGGCTTTGCGCACGCCATTGATGGAACATTGACGCTTTATACAAGCCAGCCGAATGACGATGCTCAAAAAACCATCGATGCATTCAAAGAAAAATATCCTGATGTCGATATATCTTTTGTGCGTGATGGTACGACGAAAATCATGGCTAAGTTACGCGCTGAATTGCAAGCAGGCGCAACACCAGCAGATGTGTTGTTGATTGCAGATAGCGTAACAATGGAGAGCTTGGCAGCAGACGATTTACTAATGGCGCATGAAGGCGCTGATATTTCTGCATATGCATCAGGTATTCATGATGAAGAAAAGATGTGGTTCGCCACGAAGCTGATAACAACGGGCATTATCTATAATACTGCGGCACCGGTTACACCTAAATCATGGAATGATTTACTCGGTGAAGCTGCCAAAGGTCAGGTTGCTATGCCATCCCCATTAACATCAGGCGCAGCGCTCATTCACACAGCCACGCTCATCAACAATTTAGATGCGGGTTGGGGTTATTACGAAAATCTTGCCGCAAATGGCGCGCAGGCATCCGGTGGTAATGGCGGTGTTTTAAAAGCCGTCGCAGGTGGTGAAAAGCTTTATGGCATGGTCGTTGATTTTCTACCGATCCGTGAAAAAGCAAAAGGCGCACCTGTTGATTTCGTTTTCCCAGAGGAAGGTGTTTCTGCAATTTCTGAACCGGTCGCAATTTTGGCAGGTACTAAAAATCCAGAAGCGGCAAAAGCATTTATCGATTTCTTAGTTTCAAAAGAAGGTCAGGAACTGGCTGCATCACAAGGCTATATGCCTGCGCATCCTGATGTGGCTGCACCTGAGGGTTTCCCAGCACTGAATGATATTAAGATTATGTCATTTGATGCGGCAGCTGCACTGAATTCAGCAGAAAGCGATAAAGCCAAATTTGCAGAAATTTTCAGCCAGTAAGCATCGTTTGAGATAATCATCGAAATGATTAACACACTATCGCGTCGGCGGATAAACACGCGAACATCTGCCGGCGATTGGACGTTGCATGAGGGCGGCCCACTTGCGATATGCGCCCTTTTTGTCGTTTTGGTCATCTGCGGTGTGCCAATCTTGCAGTTGGTCTTAGCTGCAACTGGTTCATTTTCTGCAGGTGTTGAAACGACGCTAAAAACTTTTTTCTCGGCTCAAATACTGACGGCTACTTCGAATACAATTTCAGTCGCTCTCGCCTCTACCATTATCGCTGGTGCGATAGGCATTTCACTCACTTTAATTTTAATGACTGTGCAGTTGCGCGCGCGGCGGCTGTTGGCGTTTGTATTTATACTGTCATTGATGATCTCGCCGCAGATATCAGCACTTGCATTTAAAACACTGGCTGGCCCAGCATCTCCATTGTTAAAAGCGTTTGGACTTGCCCCGCCGCCAGGTACACCCAATCCGATGCTGGGCTTTGGCGGGATTGTGCTGGTTATGGGACTTCAACATGCTCCTCTTGTTGCTATTACTTTGGCAGCAGGTCTTTCGCGTGTGCCGCATTCTATCATTGAAGCTGCGCTTTTGGATGGAGCAAAACCACTGGCAATTTTCTCGCGCATATTGCTTCCCTTGGTGCGTCCACATGTGGCGTCTGCATTGTTGCTCGCTTTTGTGGCAGGTGTCGGCAACTTTGGTATTCCTGCATTGTTAGGGCTACCTGTTGGTTATATGACGTTGCCGACATTGATCTTTCAAAAATTGGCGAGTTTCGGCACCAACACAATTGCCGAAGCGGCATTAATCTCAATGCTGATCGGCGTAATAGCCAGCATAGGCGTTATTGCTTCTGCAAGGTTGTTATCACGCAACAATGTTCGATTGCAGGGTGGCGATAGGTTGGCCGTATTCATCAATGCAGGCCGCTGGCGTGTTTGGATCGAATGTGGACTTTGGTCGTTTTTTATATTGACCATTTTCATTCCTATGATGTCACTATTGGCGACATCAATTGTTCCAGCTTACGGCATGCTATTACGCTTTGATACTTTAACGCTTGATCAGTATGTTGAGGTGTTGTGGCGACAAGATATTACGCGCCGCGCATTCTCAAATTCTATGATTTATGCCTCATTTGCCGCTATTATATTGTCAATATTCTGTATGCTATTGGCCTATGTGCTGGACCGCCGCCTAACGCGCATAAGGTCCACAATATTAGCGCTCGTTGAGATGCCCTATGCTTTGCCGGGTGTGGTGGTGGGCATTGCTTGTATACTCTTGTTCGCTCGTCCACTGCCTATTATCGGCGTATCTATCTACGCAACAAAATGGGTTATATTGTTTGCTTATTGCGCGAGCTTCATGGCGATTGCGCTTAAACCTATTTTTGCGGCAATTACCTCATTGGACCGCGATATAGAAGAGGCCGCACTTTTGGATGGCGCTGGTCTTCGCCAAAGATTATTATCGATTATTATGCCCTTGATCCTTCCCTCACTTCTGGCTGGAGCGCTCATGGTGTTTCTTATTGCTTTTAATGAGTTGACTGTTTCTGCGCTGCTTTGGTCGGCTGGTACTGAAACGATAGGCGTCGTTCTACTTAATTTAGAAGATGCAGGTTTGCCCACACAAGCAGCAGCTATGGCTGTGGTGTCAACGATGGTTGTTGCTATTTTAATGTTGGTATTAGAAGTTGTTGGCGATATGTTTCCAGAAAATACACTGCCTTGGCGGCAGTTAAGTGCCGCGCAGAGAAACAAATAAATTAGTCGGAGTAAGATGTAGATATGCCTGCAAAATATATATCGTTTATCGCATTTCTTATTCTTTGTGTTGGCGGCGGGGCGCTCATCGGAACGCAGAACCTGCCCGGTGATTGGTATGACGGCTTAACGAAACCGTTTTTTAATCCACCATCTTGGCTTTTTGGTCCAGTTTGGACTGTTCTTTATGCAATGATTGCTGTTGCGGGTTGGCGCACTTGGATACGCAATGCCAATGGCACTTTGATGAAGATTTGGTTCGCCCAGATTGCGCTGAATTTCACCTGGTCACCGGTGTTTTTCACCTATCATTGGACGCTCTTTGCTGCGCTAATCATCTTGGCAATGATCGTGTTGACCGCGATTTTTATTGTAAGCGTATGGAGCAAAGACCGCGTGGCTGGCTGGTTGATGATACCATATTTGTGCTGGATAGGCTTTGCTTCGCTCTTAAACATTTCCTTGTGGTGGCTCAATTTTGCTTAAGAAAATCGGTTCAAAATCCATCCTCTATGTTATGGCCGCTAATCCTGAATATGGCGACCATCTCAAACAGCGCATTACGCCGCTCATGTGTGGCATTGGCCCTGTTGAAAGCGCCGTTGCGGTAACCAAAGCACTTGGCAATATTAAGCCAGACCTTTTGGTGTCATTGGGCTCTGGTGGTTCAAGAACCTTAAAACAGGGCGCTGTCTATCAAGCGTCCTCTGTGAGTTACCGCGATATGGACGCTTCGCCCTTGGGGTTTGAAAAGGGGCAGACACCATTGATAGATTTGCCCGTTGAAATTCCTATGGCTGTTCAAATTGACGGCGTTGAAGCTGCGCGTTTATCAACAGGTGCAAATATCGTGTCTGGCGCAGATTATGATGAAATCGACGCGGACATGGTGGATATGGAAACCTTTGCAATTTTGCGCGCCTGTATGGCATTCGACGTGCCGATGATTGGCCTGCGCGGTATTTCAGATGGCAACGAGGCGCTTTCTAAACTGAGCGACTGGACGCAATATTTGCATGTCGTCGATCAAAATCTAACCCATGCAGTCGATTTGCTGGAAGCTCAGCTGGCGCGTTAACAACAGCGGCTATGCACTTTTGATCGGTGCTATCATGATTGCGATACGAGCTATTTTGTAGGCTTCACTCAATCATATAGCTGCGAAAGTTCCTTTTTTGATACAAACTGGGGAAAAATCACTTAACTATTTTGCTGTAAGTGATTTCTCTTTCGCTAAACGATTGAATATTTATCTGACTCGCCGTAAAGGCTTTTCATGACAGATATCACCTCCCATTCCGATAATATTCTCATCATTGACTTTGGCAGTCAGGTTACACAGCTGATTGCGCGCCGTGTCCGTGAGGCTGGCGTTTATTGTGAGATCGTTCCTTTTCAACTTGCTAGTGATGCGTATCATCGCTTGAAGCCTAAAGCGGTCATTCTTTCTGGCAGCCCGGCCTCGGTGCATGATGAAAATGCGCCGCTCGCTCCGCAAGAAATTTTCGAAGCTGATATTCCTGTTTTAGGCATATGCTATGGCCAGCAGGTAACGGCACATCAACTGGGTGGAAAAGTCGAAGGCGGGCATCACCGTGAGTTTGGCCGCGCGCGCATTACTATCCACAAAGAAAGCCCGCTTTTTGAAGGCGTTTGGGAAGTTGGCAAAGACTACCCTGTATGGATGAGCCACGGCGACCGCGTAACAGAACTGCCAGAAGGGTTTGAAGTCATAGCGACATCGCCCAATGCGCCGCTTGCTATCGCTGCGAATGAAGAGCGTCGTTACTACACAACACAGTTCCACCCAGAGGTGGTGCATACGCCAGACGGTGCCAAGCTCTTGTCGAACTTTGTTCACAAGATTGCAGGACTTAAATCCAACTGGTCTATGGCTGCATACCGCGAGCAGGCTGTTCAAGCCATTCGCGATCAGGTTGGGCCAGAGGGGCGCGTTATTTGTGCATTGTCAGGCGGCGTTGATTCGTCTGTTGCTGCGCTGCTTATCAATGAAGCGATCGGCGATCGCTTGTCATGTATTCTTGTGGATCATGGCTTGATGCGCATGGGCGAAGCGGAACAAGTTGTTGAAATGTTCACCGAGCATTACAATCTTGACCTGAAATGTATCGATGCCTCAGACGAATTTATTTCTGCGCTGGAAGGCGAAAGCGATCCAGAGATCAAGCGTAAAACTATCGGCCGTCTGTTCATTGAGGTATTTGAGCGCGAAGCTAAGGAACTTGCGGAGCAGGGCAAAGATGCGCAATTCTTAGCGCAAGGCACGCTCTATCCAGACGTGATCGAAAGCGTGAGCTTTACGGGCGGTCCAAGCGTGACAATCAAATCGCACCATAATGTGGGCGGTTTGCCGGAACGTATGAACATGCAACTGGTTGAACCGCTGCGTGAGCTGTTCAAAGATGAAGTGCGCCTGCTTGGTAAAGAACTTGGTTTGCCAGAAAGCTTTATCGGTCGTCATCCATTCCCAGGGCCTGGTCTTGCGATCCGTTGTCCGGGCGGTATCAGCCGTGAAAAATTGGAAATACTGCGTAAAGCCGATGCGATTTACCTAGATGAAATCCGCAAAGCTGGCCTTTACGATGAAATCTGGCAGGCTTTTGCCGTGCTTCTACCTGTTCAAACCGTTGGTGTGATGGGCGATGGACGCACATATGAATTTGTGTGCGCACTGCGTGCGGTTACATCTGTCGATGGCATGACCGCTGATTTTTATCATTACGATATGAATTTCCTCGGCAATGCGGCGACCCGTATCATCAATGAAGTGCGCGGCATTAACCGCGTCGTGTATGATGTAACGTCTAAGCCGCCGGGCACGATTGAGTGGGAGTAAGCTCTTAGTTTGAGCTTACTTCATCACCGATTTTGATGTCACCGCCGACCAAAACTTCCGCATAAATGCCCATATCGCGGTGGCCGAAATGTTCCTCGATGAGCGCGGGTACATCCATGTCGCGCTCCGCGGTTTGAAGGTTCACCTGTGTCGCCGGACAACGCACTATTCTTTTAAGAACACGTAGCTTCACGCCGTTAATTTCAATGTCACGGCCGAGCATTTTGAGTTCGCTAAATGGTTCCCACCCATCAATGAGCAAATTGCCGCGAAAACGATGCGGGTCAACATCACGGCCAGTCGCGTCAGACAATGCGCGAACTGATGCCAGATTAATAATGGAAATTGCGTGCATATATTGCGGTGAGGTCACGCAAACATCGGTAAAGCGCAAATCGCCGCCATTAATAAAGTTGGGTGTTTTGTCCGCCTCAAGGCCAACGACGGTCGATAGGAATTGAGATGCGTCACTCATGCCTTGATCGGTAGAGCAGTCAAATACGTGCTCTTCTTTTCCATCTTGAATGAAAAGCGCTTTTGTTGCGGTGTCAAAACGCGTGTTTAGCCGCGCAAGCGCAGCATCGCGCGCCAGCACCAAAAACTTGCTCTTTGGCATTGGTCTTGGGCTGGCAGGGTCCATGCCGCTGTCATGGCGAGCAAAAGCAAAGGCGCGATCAAGTGGAAAGCCGCGCGATTGTTCCAACGCAACCACCTCAAGCGATTGTCCTGAAAGGCCTTTAATCGGGTAGGTGATCATTTCTTTAATGACAGCGTTCATCAGGCCACTTTCTCAAATTCTTCAACGGTAATATCAGCTATCAAAACAACTGGTAATGCCAACAGAATTTTTGTCACCGAACCATTTTAGTTAAGCGTCGCGCGATAAGCACATCAGCCAAAGAGGGCCCATATACCGTGCACGAATAGTCCGGCAAACAGAACCAGCATTGCGAGCAAGGCAATGCCAAAGCCAATCATTCTGGTTTTGAATGGTGCATCTTCCATAATAAAGTGATGGGCATGAATGGCACGGCCAATTGTAAAGACTATTCCCAATAGATGGATTGCGATTAAAGGCATGCCGATCAGTGCGCCTACAGTCAGTCCGATCAAGAAAATAGGGATGTTTTCTGCGGCGTTGGCGTGACCGCGCATGATGCGCTCTAAATGTTGGTTACCACCATTTCCAATCGAAATTTTAAGCTTTCGGCGCAATGAGCCCGTTGAGTTTGCAATCCAAACAAGAATGAAAAAATTAAGCGCGACATATATGCCCACTGCGCCAAGGTTTGCCTGAATATGTTCCATATGATGATCTGCCTTAAAGGGTTTGTTTTTGCACGATAACGTGATGTGCGGGGTGTTTAGAATTTTTTCCTGTTCATTTATGTACAATGACATAAAAACTACAATGTCGTTCGTCACGTCAGATAATTATAAACATAATAATTGAGAGTACTTCATTCCGTGTTCAAATCGTTCTTCCCGTCGCCAAAGTTGTTTTTTTCATCTTTTATAGTGTGGTGCGCAGTATCAGTTTTGGCTTGGTACGGAGGGGGAGCAGAACTTGGTGCTGGTATATTTGGTTCGAGCGACTCTGAAGCTGCTCCGGTCATCGGTCTTGGGCATTTTATTACACCTGAATTCCTTTGGTTTTATATATTCTTTATCGTGTTTGCGGGCATTTTTATCGCCTTTTGGCATTTTAAAGAGAAACACCCTTGGGAAATCTGGTCTGTAACAGGCTCGGCGGTATTGTTATTTGTGACTTACTTCAATGTTCAAGTTTCAGTCGCAATCAACAATTGGCGTAGACCGTTCTTTGATGCTGTTCAAAATGCATTGAGTGATAGTTCGACAACCACTGCTGCGGATTTGTTCACCTATATTTGGATATTCGTGCAACTGGCTTTCCTATTCATCTCTGTAATCGTTGTGTTCAGGTTTTTCGTCAGCCATTGGATTTTTCGTTGGCGTACAGCGATGAACGACTATTATCTTGAGCGTTGGAAGCAGGTTCGTCACATTGAGGGCGCATCGCAGCGTGTTCAAGAAGATACAATGCGCTTTGCCTCGATTATGGAGGGGCTTGGTGTTTCCGCGGTTGATGCCGTCATGACGTTGATCGCCTTCTTGCCTATCCTTTGGGGATTGTCTGAATACGTACCGGAAATTCCATTCTTTGGTGCCGTGCCTCAAGCGCTTGTTTGGGCGGCAATCCTATGGTCCATTTTTGGTACTGTTCTACTTGCTGTTACGGGCATTCGCTTGCCGGGGCTTGAATTTAAAAATCAACGCGTTGAAGCAGCTTTCCGTAAAGAACTAGTCTATGGCGAAGACGATTTTGATCGTGCTGAGCTGCCGAAAATGATTGATTTATTTAATGATGTTCGCCGGAATTATTTTAGGCTTTATCTTGAATATATGTATTTCAACGTATTCCGTTTTGCTTATATTCAAGCCGATAATATCTTCGCCATGTTGCTGCTTATTCCAAGTATTATTGCTGGGGCAGCTATTGGCTTCACCTTCGGTGTTATGCAGCAGGTTTTGACTGCATTTAGTCAGGTTTCAAGTTCATTCCAATATTTGGTGAATTCATGGCCAACAGTCGTCGACCTGCTTTCTATTCATAAACGGTTGAAGGCATTTGAAGCCGCCATTGATAATGAAGATCTGCCAGATATCGATAAAGAATGGCTACAGAAAAATAGCGAAGCTGATAGCGCCGTTTAACGCCCGATAGGTTCGTAAATCACTGCCCGAGCTATTAATATTAGCTTGGGCAGTTGATTTTAACCTTATAGAAGGTGTTCAAAATCGCTTTATTCACTCTTGAAAGCGATACCCCCTTACATTTCGACGCATTTATCGCTAAACGCAGGCGATATTATTCAAAGGTGTACTGATGTCTGACGACAGTTTTATTCGCGAAGTCGAGGAAGAGCTACGCTCTGATCGCCTCAAATCATTTTGGGATCGCTTTGGCACATTCATCATTGGTGCCGCTGTTTTGCTTGTTGTAGCAACGGCTGCAACGCGGTTTTATGATTATTACACATCAAGCAAGGCAAATGAGTCTGGGGACCGTTTTCTGGTCGCGCTTAATCTTGCCAATGACGGTAAATCCGAAGAGGCACTAACTGCACTTCAGGACTTGGAAAAGGATGGCTTTGGTCAATATCCTGTTCTTGCCCGTATGCGTGCGGCGACTGTTCTTGCCAATGATGGTAAGGTCGATGAAGCTGTTGGCATGTTCGATGCTGTTGCCGCAGATAGTTCGGTGCCGGTTGCCATTCGCGATATTGCAAAACTGCGAGCAGGCTACGCACTTGTTGATACTGCTGAATATGATGAGGTTGCAAAGCGCGTTGAAGTGCTTTCATCAACCGAAAACACATTGCGTCATGCAGCGCGTGAAGCAATGGGGCTTGCAGCATGGCGTGCAGAGAAATTTGCAGACGCCCAAACATTTTTCAGCGACATAATAAACGATGAGCAATCGCCAAGCGGCGTTGCACAGCGTGCTCGCATAATGCTCGAACTTATAACAGCGAGCGGCAAGGTAGTAGAAGGATGAGTTTCGCCGTTGCCATTGTCGGGCGCCCCAATGTCGGCAAATCGACTTTATTCAACCGTCTTGTTGGCCAAAAAATTGCCATCGTGGACGATCAGCCTGGCGTTACGCGTGACCGCAGACGTCATGATGCGCGCCTGTATGATCTGAAATTTGAAGTCATTGATACCGCTGGCCTTGAAGAAGGTGCAGCCGAGACAATGTCGGGCCGGATGAGAATCCAAACACTGACGGCTGTTGAAGAAGCCGACATGGTGCTCTTTTTGGTCGATGCCAAATGGGGCCTGACCTCAGACGATAAAACTTTTGCAGATATTTTGCGCCGTGCAAACAAGCCGGTCGTGCTGGTTGCGAATAAGTCTGAATCAAAGGATTCGGATGCAGGCTATTATGAATCGTTTCGTCTTGGTTTAGGCGAGCCTGTTCCAATTTCTGCTGAGCACGGCGAAGGCATGACTGATCTGCGCCAAGCAATCGTTGAAGCTGTCGGCGAGGATGTTGCCTATGCTGAAGGAGGCAAGACCTTCGAAGCGCGCGTTAACGTCACTGTTCATGATGATGAATTTGAAGACGATGAAACTGAGCCGGAATATGATGATAGCAAACCAATGCAAATCGCTATTGTCGGTCGTCCTAATGCTGGCAAGTCGACACTCATCAATCAGATGGTGCAAGAAGAGCGCCTTCTAACAGGTCCAGAAGCGGGTATTACCCGTGATAGTATTTCTGTTGACTGGGAGTGGGAAGGGCGAAAAATTCGTCTATTCGACACGGCCGGTATGCGCCGTAAGGCGAGAGTTCAGGAAAAGCTGGAAAAAATGTCCGTCGGTGACGGTCTGCGTGCAATTCGCTTTGCGGAAGTTGTCGTGATCGTTTTTGATGCGACCATTCCTTTTGAAAAACAAGATTTGCAGATTGTTGATCTTATTGCGCGTGAGGGCAGGGCACCGGTAATCGCATTTAATAAATGGGATTTGATCGAGAACCGACAGGAAGTGCTGGCAGAGTTGCGCGAGAAAACAACGCGCCTTCTGCCGCAGATACGCGGCCTCCGTGCGGTGCCTATCTCTGGTCAAACGGGTGCGGGCCTCGATATCTTGATGAAAGAGATTGTGGCAACCCACAAAACTTGGAACAAGCGCATTCCTACGGCAAAGCTCAATCGTTGGCTTGAAATGGTGATTGCTCACCATCCACCGCCAGCGGTGCGTGGTCGCCGTTTGAAATTAAAATACATGACGCAGGCCAAAACCCGCCCGCCGGGCTTTGTAATCTCTTGTACGCGTCCAGACGCGGTGCCAGAAAGTTATCAGCGTTATATGGTCAATGCGCTGCGCGAGGATTTTGATATGCCCGGCGTGCCAATTCGCATGATGTTGCGCGGCGGCGATAATCCGTTTGCACACAAAGCAAAACGCAAAAACTAAGCAGTTTATCTCAATTAAATCCCCAGCCTTTGCGCTGGGGATTTTCGTATCTGCTGTGTATTTTACCGTTTTAGGGGCGATGATTAACAAATCCTCACCGCGTCATTAACCGGACATCAAGGTTAATGCTTCATTCTCCAATATAGTTAACAGCGTTTTGAGTTTCTGTCTGGAGTATGAGTGTTGCGTAATTTGCGTTTGAATGCCGGTCGCCGAGTTGCGGCGCGGCTTGCCGCACCGGTGTTTTTTGCCACAGCTTTTTTTATAGCTAATCCAAGTCAAATTGCATTGCAGGATATGTCGAGTTTGATCTCGGGAGGCGAATCTTCTGTTGATCGCTGGAAGGTCACAATGCTGCGCTCATCATCAGGTTCAACGCATCAGGCTGAGATGCCGTTCGGTGTAGATCCTACGGTGACGGGATCTGTCGGTGTACGTACAAAAAATCTTGGGCATATAACTCTCAACGCTGCCAAAACGGTTTTGCCAGACACACCAGACGAAATGCGTATCAACTCAAAAGGTAAATCAGGGCGGGTTGCTGCCGTTACGCCTGTCGCACCGCCAAAAGATTTCTCTGCCGGATCTATTTTTGAACGCCAAAGCAATCTTTTGCGCCCTGCGGTTGATGGCGCAGTTAAAATGGCTTTTGCTAAGTCCGATATTAAGGGCGAAGAAATAAAGATAGCTAAGACATTTTTTAAAACACAGCCCAAAGTGGCAAGTCCTGGTGTTCCTAAAATGCTTGCCAGCCTCGTTACGAACGATAATGCAGACATTCTAGCGACAGCCTACGCGCCCGCAAAGCCGGATTTTTCGGCGCAATCACCGTTTGATAGCTTGCTCAACAATGACAAAGATAAACGCGGCCGGTTCATTCCACCAATCGGTGAAAATGATCATGCTTGGGCAAGGCAGCCTTTGCCTGCTTATGCTTTTTCAAGCAAAGAGCAGACGTGCCTTGCGGAAGGCATTTATTTTGAAGCACGCGGCGAGCCGGTTTCTGGTCAAGCAGCCGTAGCACAAGTTATTCTAAACCGCGTTCGTAACCCTGCATATCCGAAAACGATTTGCGGCGTTGTTTATCAAAATAAATCTTGGCGCAATCGTTGCCAGTTCTCTTTTGCATGCGATGGCATCCGCGATCGTATCAATTCACCGACTTCATGGAAGACAGCACAAGACGTTGCAATTGCTGTTTCAGCTGGAAAAATTTGGTTTAAAGAAGTTGGCTCATCCACGCATTATCACGCAACTTACGTAAACCCACGTTGGGCGCGCCACATGAAACGAGTCGGTAAGATTGGCTTGCACATCTTCTATCGTACCTATGGCGGTGGCTGGAGCTAATATAGGCGGAATCAGCCAAACCTAGTTGCAATCATAAAAACTTCATCTGCGACCTTTTGCTAAGAGTCTTATAAGTCTTTGTATTTAAAGTCTTATAAGGCTTTTTCTATTCGTCTTAAACTGCCTTGACTAGCAGGGGGTGCGAAACTATGTTGCCGCCAAATTCAAAAGGGCTTTCTAGCAACGAATGAACATACACCACACAGCAGCAAGCAATGTGTTATGCTGCGTGATAATGAGGTTTGTGAGGTGCAATGACTGGCTCTGATGATAACAATCTGAACGATAGGCGCGCCAATCTGGATGCTGCCCTTGCCAAAAAAGTTGGTGAGAAAAAAGGTCAGGTTGATACGGACAATGAACGTGATAGTGCCGGTTGGGGCGCAGCTGTTAAAATCTCGAGTGAATTCATCAGCGGGGTTTTGGTTGGTGCCGGAATCGGTTACTTGATCGACAAAATTGCAGGAACAAGTCCTTGGGGACTTATTGTGTTCTTGTTACTTGGCTTTGCGGCCGGGACTTTTAATGTAATGCGGGCTTCTGGCAACTTTGCCGAGCCTGAAAGCCGGATGCCCGACAAGGTGTCTGATAAAGATAAACCAGATGCCGACAGGCAATAAAATTTAGGGTGACTGAAGTGGCAAACGATCCGACCGCACAGTTCGTGACGAATAAAATCATACCGTTGGAGAATGTTGGCGGTCTTGATCTATCGTTCACGAACTCATCACTGGCTATGGTTGGTACTGTCGCACTTGCATCTTCATTCCTATATTTTGCGACAGCAAAACGTGGTCTAATTCCTTCGCGCGGACAATCAATTGCCGAATCGGCTTATGAATTTGTTGCCTCTATGTTGCGCGATGCTGCCGGAACTGAAGGCATGCGGTTCTTCCCGTTTGTTTTCTCACTGTTCATGTTCATTCTGGTCGCCAATCTTTTGGGCATGTTCCCATATTTCTTCACGGTCACAGCGCAGATCATTGTAACATTCGCCTTGTCGATGCTCGTTATGGGCACCGTGGTTGTTTATGGGGTTGCTAAACACGGTGTGAAATTTTTGGGCTTGTTCGTGCCCGATGGCATTCCCGGCATATTGATACCGCTTGTTGCTGCGATTGAAGTCATCTCATTCTTGTCACGCCCGATATCACTTTCCATTCGACTGTTTGCGAATATGCTCGCAGGTCACATCACACTCAAAGTGTTCGCCGGCTTTATCGTTTCGATGTCTAGCCTTGGCGCAATTGGTATCGGTGGCTCAATACTGCCATTAATTATGGTTGTCGCTTTGACCGGTCTGGAATTCCTTGTGTCATTCTTGCAAGCATATGTGTTTGCAGTCCTGACGTGCATGTATCTCAATGATGCATTGCATCCGTCACACTAATCGAGGATAGCGGGGCAACCCGTTTAACTGAACTACTAATCTGCATTTACAATCCAAAGGAGCTTAAAATGGAAGCGGAAGCAGCAAAATACATCGGCGCAGGTATCGCATGTCTCGGCATGGCGGGCGCTGCTATGGGTCTTGGTACAATTTTCAGTAGTTTTCTGTCAGGTGCATTGCGCAACCCGTCAGCAGCTGATGGTCAGTTCGGCCGTCTTATTTTCGGCTTTGCGGTAACAGAAGCTTTGGGCATTTTCTCATTGCTTATCGCATTCCTTATCCTCTTCTCGTAATAATACGATAAGAATTGTCTTTGGATTGACTGTCGCTGCATTGTAGCGGCAGTCGTCTTGACAAAAGCGCGGTGACTTTCTTCGCCGAGATTGTGGGCATTCGTCGTGCAATCATCTAATTTTAAGATCTGGGATCGATAGCAATGTTTATCACCGAAGCAATGGCAGCAGGAACGGAAGCTGTAGGCGAGCATGCCGAAAGCGGTATATTCCCGCCATTCGACACTTCTACATTTGCATCGCAGCTTTTTTGGCTTGCGATCACATTCGGCTTTTTCCTCTGGTTCATGTCAAAAGTCATTGTTCCACGTATTGGGAACATTCTTGAAACCCGCCAAGACCGCATTGCGCAGGATTTGGACAAAGCGCGCGAGTTTCGTGATGATGCCGATGCATCTATCGCAGCTTATGAGCAAGAGCTTGCTGAGGCAAAAGCCAAAGCAAATGAAATTGGCCAAATAGCGCGCGAAAAAGCAAACGCTGAAGCCAATGCAGAGCGTGCAAAAGTAGAGGCCGAGCTAGGCACTAAACTTTCAGCTGCTGAAGCACGCATTGCTGACATTCGCGAAAAAGCAATGTCTGAAGTTGGTGGTATCGCTGAAGAAGCAGCATCAGAAATTTTCACACAGCTTATCGGTGGCACTGTCACGAAAGCTGATCTTGCTAAAGCCGTAGCGGCTTCTGGCAAGTAAAGGAGACAGACATGGACGCAACATTTTGGGCACTCGTCGGTCTTATCATCTTTTTTGCTGTTATAGCCTACTTCAAAGTACCGGCTATGATCGCAAAGGGTCTTGATGGCCGTGCGGACAAAATTCGCAATGAACTGGAAGAAGCACGCAAGCTTCGTGAAGAAGCTGAAGGTGTACTCGCAGAATATAAGCGCAAAAGTATTGAAGCTGAAAAAGAAGCAGAAAACGTTGTTGCTGCTGCTAAACGTGAAGCTGACGCAATTGCATCAGAAGCACGCGCTAAGACAGAAGAATATGTTGAGCGCCGTACACAAATGGCAGAGCAAAAAATCGCTCAGGCTGAAACAGATGCGATCAATGCCGTTCGTTCAACAGCTGTTGATGTTGCGGTTGCTGCAACTGAAAAACTTCTAGCAGAAAAGATGACAGCGAAGTCATCGGGTGATTTGTTCAAACAATCTATCGCACAGGTTAAATCTGGCTTGAACTAATCAAGCTTTGATAAGAATTTGAAAGCCGCGTTCAGGAAACTGAGCGCGGTTTTTGCATTTTAGACAATGAAGTTTACGAAAGGTCGTCTTTGCGTAATGGCCTAAATGAAAATCGGTGTATGCGCGTGATACCGCCCTTATTTTCAATCTTAGCCCTGTGCTGGGCTGAACCGTAGCCCATATGCTTCTCTAAGCCGTAACCTTCGTTTTCCAGCCCAATCTGCGCCATCATGCGGTCACGTGTTACCTTTGCAACAATAGCAGCGGCTGCAATCGTCATGCTGCGACCATCGCCTTTGACGAGTGCTTTGGCTGGCATGTGTGAGGGTAGTGCGGGCGGTATATCGCGCCCGTCTGCCAGAACAAAATCTGGTAGGACTCCGAGCCGCATAATGGAGCGGCGCATTGCCTCTAGGCTTGCTTTGCGAATGTCGGTGCGATCAATTGTTTCGGCAGATATCGATGTGACAGCAACTGAAAGCGCGACATCCATGACGACATCAAAAAGAATGTTACGTTTTGCGATGCTAAGCTTCTTGGAATCATTCAGCCCCTCAATTTGAGCGCCAAGAGGCAGAATGACTGCCGCAGCAACGACAGGGCCAGCAAGTGGCCCGCGGCCCGCTTCATCTGTCCCAGCGATAGAGTTAAATCCCTGGGCGTGAAGATAGTTTTCGAACTGAAAATCCGGAACAGATTTAGCATCAAATGGAAAATCTGGAAAAGGCGCATTTGCACCTTGTGGTGTTTGGAAAAGGGGCAGAGAGCCGACATCGCGCTTATTCATCGTCATGATGATTTGGCATGACAACCAGCTCTCTGCAAGTGTTCAGTCAATGTAATCACTTGAAACCAGTGGATTGGGATAATCAAGCATCGGCGACGAGGTGGGGGCATCGCAGATAACAAAAACTGAACAACGACCACACAGCACTCTTCATGGGGGAGAAAAATGCTGTGAAGGGGTAAATTTACAAAAGCTCCAATTGCTCTTGGTCTGGCTTTGGGTTGATAAAAAGATCGGCGTTTAGCTTAAGGCGATTGGTATTCATACCAAGGCGCTTGCAAGTCATCTCAACACGCCTCGATATTTGCCAAGCATAAGGTCCCGTACCGCGCATACGTTTGCGCCAGTCAGCGTCATAATCTTTTCCACCGCGCATAGAGCGAATAAGCGACATCACATGGCGATAACGCTCAGGGTAATGGCGCAGAAGCCATTCCTTAAAGACCGGCGCAACCTCCAAAGGTAGGCGCAGCAAGACATAACCTGCTTCACGCGCACCAGCAGCAAAAGCGCTGTCCAAAATCCGCTCTAGTTCATAGTCATTAAGACCTGGAATAATGGGCGCAACCATCACAGATGTCGGAATACCCGCATCTGTTAATTGCTTGATTGCTTCAAGGCGCTTGGATGGCGTCGAACAGCGCGGCTCCATTGTGCGTGCCAAAGTTCGATCAAGCGTGGTGATGGATAAAGCAACTTTAGCAAGTCCCTTTTTTGCCATCCGAGCCAGAATATCGATATCCCGTGTCACAAGGGCAGACTTGGTAACAATGCCAACAGGATGATTATATTTCTCTAACACTTCCAAAATGGAGCGCATGATCAGCCAATCACGTTCAATGGGCTGATAAGGATCAGTGTTTGTGCCGATGGCTATCGGCTTAACCTTATAACCAGGGCGCGTAATCTCGCGTTCAAGCAATTTAGCCGCGTCAGGCTTGGCAAATAGCTTGCTTTCAAAGTCGAGCCCTGCAGACAAGCCTTGATAGGCATGTGTTGGCCGAGCAAAGCAATACACACAGCCGTGTTCGCATCCACGATAAGGATTGATCGACTTATCAAAGGAAATATCAGGCGATGTGTTTTTAGTAATAATGGTGCGCGCGCGCTCAACAGTCACTTCTGTTTTAAAGGGCGGTAGCTCATCAATTGTCTGCCAGCCATCATCAATCTCTGTGCGGGTAAAAGCTTCGAAACGCCCTGTTGGGTTCATCGCAGAACCACGCCCGCGTGAGCGACGCTCATGAACGCGTAAGCTTGCTTCCGCGATCAAGCCATTGGCAAGATTTGTACCTGCTTCTCCTGCGCGGCTAAAAGCGGCATTATCTGCTGATTTGATAGAATCCAGTATTGTGTACTTCATGATTTTTCCAATCGTGAAAGCGATTCTGCTTGTTGATGACTATATTCCTATCACATAAAGAGAACAGAGCAAGAACAAAATGCATTTTGCGTTGCAGCGAAACATGGCTTAAGAAATGCATATGATTACGGTAATTGTGACAGTTGAAGAGAACGGCACCCAGCAACTCGCCAAAACGCTAGAGAACCTTATCTCCTATGCGTTGGAAGGCTTTGTGCAGGAGGTTATTGTGCTGCATGACGCGCTTGATGATATGACACGTCATTTGGCTGAAGAAGCTGGTTGCAATCTTGTTGAGAACAAGAACTTTCAAGCGGTTTGTTCAGATGCACGCGGTGACTGGCTATTGTTCATGGAGGCCGGAGCAACGCTTGCGGCTGGCTGGGCCGATATTGTCAGCGCACATGCGAATGCCGACGGTGGCGCGGCATCATTTCAACTCACTGTAAGCAATGCCCGCCCATTTTGGCAAAGGTTTTTAAAGCCGCGCGTTTTTAAAAGCCCGCTTGCATGTGGTTTATTAATATCGAAGCGGCAAGCACGCGCTAATTTCAAATCTCAGGAAACAGCGGCTGAACTGATGCGCGGACTTGCGGTCAAACGGTTACGCGCGAAAATAATACGAGCTTAATCTAAGCGGATTTATTGCCGCCCCGTTTAAGGTGTTCATCTAAGCGTGGCATGATTTCCACGAAGTTACACGGCATATGCCTGTAGTCTAACTGTCTGTTCAAAATGCCGTCCCAAGCATCTTTGCAAGCGCCGGGAGAGCCGGGCAACACAAACACGAAAGTTTGGTTGATTAAGCCAGCTGTAGCGCGTGATTGAATGGTAGATGTTCCAATTTTCTCCGCTGATAATTGATGAAAAAGAACAGAAAATCCATCCATGCGTTTTTCAAATAATGGCTCAAGCGCTTCAGGCGTAACATCACGGCCCGTAAAGCCTGTGCCGCCGGTTGTGATTACCACATCAATGTCTTCGCGTTTGGACCATTCAGTAACTTGCTTGGCAATGTCCCCTGTTTCATCGCGGCAGATAGCGCGGGCAGCTAATTTGTGGCCTGCTTTTTCAATACGCAAGATAAGTGTATTGCCAGATTTGTCTTCTTCGATAAGTCGCGTATCTGATACAGTGAGAACAGCGATGCTGACCGGAATAAACGGGCGCGTCTCATCAATTCTGCTCATGTCAATTTCCTATGATGAAGAAGTCGTTCGTGTTGCTTTTACCCACCATTTAGGTTCTGCATCATTGATTGCTTGAGCGGCAGTTCTTGCAGCAAGCGCAGTATCGAAAATACCGAAGCAAGTCGCGCCTGAACCGCTCATGCGCGCTAGAATTGCGCCTTCGCTATAAAGCAGGTGGAGCGATTTTTGAATATCGGGGCATAGATCGATAGCTGCTTCTTCAAGATCATTGCGTGTGCGATCTTTCAGAAATGGCACGATTTCTTCTGCATCGTCTGGAAGGTCAAAGATTGCTGAATTATTTTTGGTTTTCAGAGCGGAAAAAACGTCTGGGGTCGATATTTGTTGCCCACAATTGACTAGAACCAGATTGAGTTTTGGAAAGTTTTTCAAAATAGAAACTTTCTCGCCAATGCCTGTGACATGCACTGGTTTTTTAAGCATGCACATTGGAACATCAGCACCCAATTTTTGGGATAGGGCGGCCGGACCACTATGATCGGGATCAAATGGAACCTTCCAATGCTTGTGCAAAAGCGTTAGGGCAGCCGCAGCATCAGATGAACCACCGCCAAGGCCAGAGGCAATGGGAAGGCGTTTTTCAAGGCTAATGTGGACTGCAGGGACCGAAACACCTGCTTTAATGGCACCAAGGCGCACATGGTCACGCGCATTGATAACTAAATTCTCGCCATTAACATCATTCGTAAGGTCATGGGCAAAAGGGCCACTTACACCAAAACCATCAACAATTGACGTGCTAACATGGACTGTATCGCAGGCATCAACAGTGCCAGCAAACACAACAAGTGAATCGATCAGATGGTAACCATCTTCACGTTGGCCGGTTACATGCAGTGCGAGATTAATCTTCGCGGGTGCATTGAGTAATTGCATGGTTTTTAACCACCATCGGTGGCGCTTGAAGCCCCATTCTTATTGTCCGTTGCAGCTTCAGCATCTTTGGCTAAGCTGTCATCAATACTTTCGGCCACGAACTTTGAAGCATCGCCCTGATGCGCTGCATTAATCTTCTCGATCACACGCTTCTGGTCGATATCTTCGCCATCCATGCTCAGCACTTGGCTCCACTGATAGACCGCTTCCAGTTTACGCCCAACACGCCAATAGGCATCGCCCAAATGATCATTGATAGTTGCATCTCTTGAACGCAAATCAGTCGCCCGTTCCAAAGCCTCAACAGCTTTTTCAAAATCGCCAAGACGGTAATAGGCCCAACCAAGTGAGTCTGTAATATAGCCATCGCGCGGACGCATCTCGACGGCTTTTTGGATCATTTCCAGGCCTTCATCGAGTTTGATATTCATATCAACCCATGAATAACCAAGATAATTCAGCACATCAGCTTGATTAGGCGATAGCTCAAGCGCGTGAAGAAAAGTCTTCTCTGCCTCTGGCCATTGCTTCGTGCGTTCAAAGGAAATGCCCAGACGGTAATGCAGCGGCCAAAAACGCGGATCATCAGCATCAAGGTTAGTGAGAGCTTGTTGATAGACTTCAATCGCCTCGTCATATTTCTTTTCTATCGAAAGAACGCCGCCGAGAGCCATGTAACCGGCATAGTCTAACGGGTTTTCTTTGACCAAGGCTTGGAGTTTCGAGATCGCTTCATCGTTGCGTTTGAGCATTGATAAAGCAAGGCCTTGTTGAAGGGAGGCGGGTCTAAACAGTGCCGAATTCTCTGGTACAGCAGCGTAAAGCGCGATTGCTTTCTCAGTCAGGCTGAGACGTTCTGCAATATCGCCAAGTTCAAACAATATCTGAGGTTCATTGGGTGTCGCAACGCGTGCCAACTCAAGATAGATCGTTGCAAAAGTCTCCGCGCCCTCTCTGTTGATTGCAGAACCAAGGTTGAGAAGGACTTCTCCAACACCATCAATTGGCGTAGCAACAGATATTGTTTTTGGATTATCTGCGATCGTTTCTTTTAACTGCAGCAATGGCGGATTGTTCGGCGCGATTGCCAAGCCTCGTTCAATCGTGGCACGCGCGCCATCAATATTGCCCTTTGTTGCCTGTTTAACAGCGTAGACTTGTGCAATGCGAAGGTAAGTGAGCGGAGAAGCACTGCCGCCCGTTGCATCATTCATTGCCTCTTCAAAGCGCTTCATCGCGTCATCTTCACGGCCAGCAGCATTTGCAATCAGAGCGCCGTGATACGTTTTGAAAATGTCAAACCAGTCAGGCCCAGCTAGGCCATCGACGGTTTTAAGTGCTGCATCCGTATTGCCTGAACCATGGGATGCCCATGCGCTCATAATGCCAGTCATAAGGCGTTCAATGTCATTGGCCTGTTTCAAAATCAACATTGGTTGCGCGTCAGTATAGCGCCCATCGCGAATTGCCTGAATGCCTAAGACAAGACGGGCAATACGTTCTACTTCGATTTGATCTTTAAGTTTTTCAGCAAGCGGAAGGGCCTGATCAAATTTACCAGTGTTGATGAGGGCGATCATTAATTCGCGCTGCAAATCAACATTTTCAGGGTCATAATTTAACGCATCGGCATAGTAGAACGCGGCGGCATCGAAATCATAATTTTGTAACGCTGCACCACCTGCCAAAAATGCACCGGCAAAAGTAGATGCCGATTTGAGTTCAAGCTCCAAGTTTTCCTGCGCATGCGCAGAGCCAACCAAAAGAGTTGCGCTAAGAAGAGACGCGGCAAGAGAACTACGCATTGAAAGTTGAGCCATTAAACTACCTGATCTGAATCGTTTTTACGAATATAACACGCACAATGGCCAATTTAAGATAAACCCGCAATGGCGCGCTTCTTGGCTTAACTAACGCGCGATATGCAAAATTCAACGACGTCTAGCATTGCATTCTTCATTGGCGACTTTTTGAACGGCCCAAGCGCATCACGTGCTATCGCACCAAAGTGCTTGGCGCGTGTAATCGTGTCGGATAAGGCACCATGCTTGGCCATCAAGGCGCGAGCATGATCTAGGCGCTCATCTGTGTTATTGTCGCCCTCTAGGCTTTCACGCCAGAAAATGCGCTCTTCATCGTTGCCGCGGCGATATGCGAGAAGAACAGGCAGGGTGATTTTGCCTTCACGAAAATCATCGCCGACATTTTTGCCAAGATCTTTAGCATTGCCGCCATAATCCAAAACATCATCAACAAGCTGAAATGCAAGGCCAAGATTCGTGCCATAGGATTTAAGTGCAGCGCGTTCGTCTTTTGGTGAGCCAGCAATAATGGGCCCAACTTCGGCAGCAGCCGAGAACAAAGCGGCTGTTTTTGCATTGATAACCGCCAGATATTCATCTTCGGTAGTACTAAGGTTCTTGGCGGCAGCAAGCTGCATCACTTCGCCTTCAGCAATAATTGACGCAGCAGACGAAAGCACATCCAGCGCTTCCATTGAGCCAACTTCAACCATCATCTTAAAGGCTTGGCCAAGTAGAAAATCACCGACAAGAACAGAGGCTTGGTTGCCCCAGATCATACGGGCTGTTGGTTTAGAACGGCGGCGATCACTCTCATCCACAACATCATCATGCAGCAATGTTGCAGTGTGCATGAATTCAACGCTGGTTGCCAGCTTAACATCGCCGTCGCCTTGATACCCACATAATTCAGCAGCAGCCAAAGTAAGCATAGGGCGCAGTCGTTTGCCGCCAGACGAGATCAAATGGCGCGCCACTTCTGGGATCATTTCGACATCGGAACCAGCCTTTGAAAGGATCAATGCGTTGACGTTATTCATACCGTCTGCGCAAAGCTCCGTTAGGGCCGTGATGCCATTGTCTTTACGTGACTCATTGAGTGATACGACAACGCCCAACATACTTCTCCTTTGTTGCATAAACACTTTAAAAACTTGCAGGCTTTGGGGCAAGTGGCGAATTGGCGCGGAAGGCATTTGGTTGGACACAAATTATCAGTAATCTGTGATGAGTAGTGTTTTGCAGTTGGGTAAAAAGACGCGTATATGATTCCGATGGAAGAATTACTGCGATCTAACAATTTAATCACCCTATCATTCGTTCAATCGCTCATGCGCGATGCTGAAATCGAATGTTTATGGGCTGATCAAAATATGAGCACTTTGGAAGGATCTGTGGGGGCAATCCCGCAGCGCATACTTGTGGAAACTGCTAAATTACAAGAAGCGCGCCAGATCATCATTGAAGTGGGGTTGGAAAAAGAGTTGCGGGATAATGGTTGATGCCTGTGACTGAATTCACAACGGACACTTTTCACCGCGGAAAATTTACACTGGTACAGCCGCAAAAAGGCGGTCATCGTGCAGGTATAGACGCCATGTTACTGGCCGCATGTGTTGCGGATGGCTTTGATGGAGAGCTTGCAGACCTTGGCTCTGGCGCAGGTGCAGCCGGATTGGCTGTGCTGAGCCGCTGCCAGCAAGCACGTGCTTCTCTGTTTGAAATGTCCGATACCATGATCGACTGCGCTCAGCGAACATTGGCGCACAGCGATAATGAAAATTTTGCGGCGCGCACCAAGATATTTAAGGCCGATATAACCGCGAGCGGAGAAATACGTTCACGCTGCGGGCTTGTTCAAAACAGTTTTGATTGGGTCATCGCAAATCCACCATTTAATGAAAGCGATGATCGCCGTTCCCCGCATAGTGAGCGCTCTTTCGCGCATGTGATGGACGGCAAAACCATTGAGCTATGGTCGCGAACAGCTGCATCAATCGCCAAGCCGAGCGGTTATTTTTCAATAATTGTGCGTCCGCAGTCCATCGGCGAGATTTTGGCCGGTTTTATGGGACGTTTCGGAGCGCTGCGCATAACGCCTGTTCATCCACGTATGTATGAAGATGCGATTCGTATTTTGGTGACAGGCAAAAAGGGCTCCAAGAAAAAGCTGGAGATGACCGCGCCGCTTATCTTGCATAACGAGGAAGGCCGCGATTTCACGCCGCGTGCTGATGCATTGATAAATGGTGAACAGGCACTTTTTGATATTTAATATCAAGCAAGCAAACTCTCCTGACAGACGTTGTCAATTAGCCTGTGTTAAGCGGGTGGCTGTTCGTTTCACTATATGGAGATTTCACAGTGCTCACCCTTTATCATTCACCCAGAACCCGTTCGACCCGCGTGGTCGCTTTGCTTAAAGAACTCAATGCGTTAGACGCAGTAAACATTGAAGTTGTTACGATACCGCGCCAAGATGGAAGCGGCGAACGTGATCCTAAAAATCCACACCACGATGGCAAAGTACCGTTTCTCGTCCATGATGGCGTTGAAATTTGGGAGAGCAGTGCGATCATGCTGTATCTGGCGGATTTGTTTCCTGATGCAGGGTTGAATATCCCGCAGGGCGATGCAAAACGCGGCTCTTATTTGAGTTGGTTTGCTTGGTATTCAGGTGTCATGGAACCGGTAATGGTATTGGAAGCAGCAAATCTTACGCATCCCTTTATCGAGGCGACATTTCGCGGCGGCATAGAGATGAAACAACAGCTGATAAAACATCTTACAGACCAGCCGTTTTTAACAGGTAATGAATATACGGCAGCTGATCTGCTCGTCCATTCGCCTTATAGCTGGTTTGGCAAGCCGGGCGATCCTGTCATTGATGCTTGGTTAGACCGCTGTATGGCGCGTCCTGCATCCATTTACGCCACTGAATTTGACAATAAATTGATGTCACAATGACATGATTGATAATCGGGCGATGCGAACACATCGCCCGTATTTTAAAGTGCGCGCCAGCCGATATCGCTGCGGTAAAAGCCTTCCGGCCAATTAACAGCTTTAACGCCTTCATAGGCCTTGGTTTGAGCTTCTTTAACCGTGCTGCCAGAGCCACAAACAGCCAGAACCCGCCCGCCATTGGCGATCAAAGCGCCGTCTTTTAGAGCTGTGCCTGCATGAAAAATTTTCACGCTGCTGATTGCGCTTACTGTTTCAAGATCAATTTTTGATCCCTTTTGCGGCGTAGCAGGATAATTAGGTGCACACATAACAACAGTAAGAGCCGTATCATCGCTCCATTTAAGTTTAGCATCGGTCAGATCATTATCCGCAGATGCTTTGAGCAATGGTAAGAGATCGTTTTCAAGACGAAGCATTAAAACTTCACATTCCGGATCACCAAAGCGAACATTATATTCGATGAGTTTTGGACCATCTTCTGTCACCATAATGCCGCAGAACAACACACCTGAGAATGGATTACCCATTTCAGCCATGCCGAGCATCGTTGGCTCGATGATCCGTTTCATCACATCAGCTTGCATTTCAGCATCAAACAGCGGAGCAGGGGAATAAGCGCCCATTCCGCCAGTGTTTGGCCCTGTATCACCTTCACCGACGCGCTTGTGATCTTGAGCCGACGTCATCGGAACTGCAATTTTTCCATCGCAAAGGCAGAAAAAGCTAATTTCCGGCCCTTCCAAATATTCTTCAACAACAACTTCAGCGCCTGCTTCACCAAATGCGCCTTCAAAACAATCATCGATAGCATCCATGGCCTCAGCCATTGTCATCGCAACGGTTACGCCTTTGCCAGCCGCTAAACCGTCCGCTTTAATAACAATAGGTGCGCCCTGTGCTCGAATATAGGCTTTTGCCTTTGGCGCATTATTAAAGCGCTGATAGGCCGCTGTCGGAATATTGTATTTTGCACAGAGATCTTTGGTGAAACCTTTGGAGCCTTCTAATTGTGAGGCTGCTTGTGACGGGCCAAACACTGAAATATTGGCCGCCCGCAAACTATCAGCGATACCGTCAACCAACGGTGCTTCCGGCCCAACAATGACAAGTGAAATGTTCTGCAAGCGGCAGAAATCAATAACAGCCTGATGATTGCTTATATCAAGAACAACATTGGTTGCTTCATCAGCTATGCCGGGATTGCCCGGTGCGCAGAACAGCGTTCCAAGTAGGGGAGATTGTGCGAGTTTCCATGCCAAGGCATGTTCACGCCCGCCAGAACCGATCAAAAGCACATTCATCATCACTCTCCTGTGTTTAAAAGTCTGGCTAAGCGCTGCAGTGCCGCAGGTCAATATCTGAGGCACCACTTGACCTTTTGTCCACGCCTTGTAACTCAATAATATGGATTCGATTCAATCACATGATGCGCAAGGGCGTGTAGCTGACGCGCCTTCGGGACACTGGACCTATAAATTGCTGCCGCGCAGTGCGTGGCCGTTTGCTCAGCTTGCCAGATGGGACCGCCCTATCGGGTGGTGGTTGTTGCTCTGGCCGTGTTGGTGGTCCGCAGCATTGGCACCGCTTGCGATTGGTATGAGTGAAACGGCAATTCTGCCTAATATTTGGCATTTGATTTTGTTTCTCATTGGCGCAGTAGCCATGCGCGGCGCAGGCTGCACATATAATGACCTCATAGATCAGAAAATTGACGATCAAGTTGCACGTACCCGCTCGCGGCCTTTGCCATCTGGCCAAGTATCGCGGCTACAGGCGAAAACATTTTTGGTGGGGCAAGCTCTGGTCGGACTGTTAGTCCTGCTGCAATTTAATAATTACGCGATAATTGTTGGTTTCTGTTCACTCGGCGTTGTTGCTATTTATCCCTTTATGAAGCGCGTGACCGATTGGCCGCAGCTGTTTCTTGGATTTGCGTTCTCATGGGGCGCATTTATGGGATGGGCTGCTTATTTTGGAGCGCTGACGATAACGCCGTTTCTTCTATATATCGGCTGCATCTTTTGGACGATTGGCTATGACACGATTTATGCCCATCAAGATAAAGAAGATGACGCATTGGTTGGCGTTCGCTCAACTGCACGTCTGTTTGGAGAAAAAACCAAATTTGCACTTGTCATTCTTTATTCATTGATGCTGATATTTTTCGCAGCCGCTTTTTACACCGCAGGCGCATCGTGGATCGCTTATATCGGTCTTGTTGCGGCGGCGATTCATCTCGCGCGTCAGATCATTGTGATTGACATTGATAATGGGGATCAGTGCTTAGCCTTATTTAAATCCAACACCATTGTCGGTTGGATCATCTTTGCAGGCTTGATAGCGGCAGGGATTTCTGCCGCCATCTGATTGATGCATTAGTTGCGGGCAATAATTTCTTTGCCGTCAACCATGAGACGCACACCCAGATTGCCAAGACGGCGACGCGCAGTATAGCGCGGACGATCTTCAGCAAACATCGCATTGTGGCCGCGCCCATTGGGATCATTGATTACTGCGTTTGCAGCGCTTTCTTCGAGTGTACGTGCAACACCGTCTGCATCAATAATCATCATCGGAAGCTTTAACAGCTCCGCCCATAGCTGCCAGTCGGTTGCAATATCTGCAAGCTCATGGCCAACACGCAACGGAACGCACAGCGCTTCATCTTCGTGCAATAGCTCAAGGGTCACGAGAGCTGTATCCGGCCCTGTTTCCGTTGCGCGTGCTGCAACACCGCGAAATGAGTTGTTTGGCAATGCGATATTGAAATCAGCAAGATCGGTTTCGCTGCTGTGCTTCAATACGGCACCGCGTTTATTGACCGTAATCTCAACCGCTTTACCACTTACGCGTGATGCATAAGACACCTGCTGTGGTAGCCGTGTTGGATCAAGTCTAAATTCTTGGCCGGCCCAAACCGGTTGCGCAACTGTTGACATGTTTGACATCTCGCCTGTCTTCTTCAAGAGCGCGGGCTTTTGCCTCTTTGCTCTTCTCACTAAAAAGTCCCTGTAAACGGATGGTCTTTGCCATCTCGTCAAAAACCAAATTAGTGGAAAGACGACAAAATGGACCTAACAGACAGAGTTAAGAAAATACTGCTTTTAGAGATGGTTACCGCTTTTCTACCAGCTGTAACGAAATGGTAGGAGAAGTATAGAATAGGTTAAATTACGTATCCGATACGTCTCAACAGGGCTAAAACTGTGCCGTTATATGACTTTATTCGGATTCATAATGCCTGCCGGATCGAAGTTTGCTTTGATGCGGCGCATGAGATCGAGAGCGACAGGGTCTTTTACCTTAGCTAACTCGTCTCGTTTCATCTGGCCGATACCGTGCTCGGCAGAAATTGAACCATTATAGTTTAACACAAGCGCATGAACCGCAGGGGTGATGACCGCGTCCATAGCCAGAAATTCCTGTTTGTCCGCCCCGACAGGTTGGGAAATATTATAATGCAGGTTTCCATCGCCCAAATGACCAAAGGCGCAAATGCGAGCGTTGGGTTCAATCGCCAGAACAGCTTTTTCTGCATCTTGCATAAAGGAGGGAATTGCATGAACCGGCACAGAAATGTCGTGCTTGATGGAACCGCCTTCTGGTTTCTGGCTTTCCGACATCGCTTCACGCAAATGCCAAAACTCTTTTGATTGTGAAACTGAAGCTGCAACAGCACCATCAATAACGATACCGGCTTCCATTTGGTTTTCTAGCAAGTTCTCAAGCAAAGTTTGCGCATGTGCTTCGCTTTCACCAGACGAAACTTCAATCAACACATACCAAGGGTAGGGCTCAGTCAGCGGATCACGAACACCGTCTACATGTTTGCTGGTAAATTCCACACCAAGGCGTGGCATCAGCTCGAAGGCTGTAAGTGACTGACCAGCAAAATCGCGTGCTGCTTGAAAGAGTTCCAATGCAGCTGCAGGCGTTTCCAAAGCCAAAAATGCAGTAACCTGACCTTTAGGCTTAGGGAATAATTTTAAGACGGCCGCGGTGATGATGCCGAGCGTGCCTTCAGCGCCAATAAAGAGATGGCGCAGATTATAGCCAGTATTATCTTTTTTTAGCGAATTCAAATCATTCAAGATTTCGCCGGTGGGTAAGACGACTTCCAATCCCAAAACCAAATCGCGCGCAACACCATATGCAAGGGCACCAGTGCCCCCAGCATTAGAGGATAGATTGCCGCCAATTTGGCATGAGCCTTGAGCGCCAAGTGAAAGCGGGAAAAGCTTTCCAGCATCATCGGCAGCTTCTTGAACGGATTGCAATATGCAGCCAGCCTCAACAGTAATCGTGTTGCCTGCTGTGTCTATGTTGCGCACCTTGTTCATGCGGCCAGTCGCTAAAATAATCGCGTCGCCGCTCATATCTGGCATGCCGCCGCCAACAAGTCCAGTATGGCCACCTTGCGGTATAACCGGTGTTTTTGTTTCTGTTGCCAGTGCGAGAATCTGGCTAACTTCTTGTGTGTTTGCGGGCAGTAAAACGAGGTCGCTTTTGCCTTCCCAGCGGTCGCGCCATTCGTGCAAATAAGGGGCAATATCATCTTGGCTTACGCGGGCATTTTTTGCGCCTACAATTGCGATAAATTTTTCGCGTAAATTCTCATTCATGGTCACTATCCCTTGGCGCTGCTGCGCGCTTTAGTCTGTCATTAATGGCAACGCCAATACCACTCATTGTGATTGGCTCAACAGCTATTTTTGCGACACCTGAATTGTCCAGTTCAGACATCATTGAAAACAGGTTTGCCGCAGCTTCAATCAAATCACCAGAAGGAGATAGATTTAACAGTGTCGCAGCTTTATCAGCGCCGTTAATACGGTGAGGGCCAAATGCTAGAAGCGCTTCACCTTCAAGTAATTTCTCAGCATTAAGACGCATCAGCGCGTTGGGAGCATAATGCGATGCCATCATGCCGGGCGCTTGAATCGATGCATTTGCTTCTGCTTCTAACAGATTCAAATGACTCATCTTTCGAAGGTCACTTAACGTAATGCCGCCGGGGCGCAAAATCGTAGCGGTGCCAGCGGACACTTTAACAATTGTGCTTTCAAGTCCAACAGCACATGGACCATCATCGAGTATTAAATCAACCTTATTGCCCAAACTTTGATAGACTGCGAGCGCCGTTGTCGGGCTGATCTTACCGGATGAATTGGCGCTTGGTGCTGCAAGTGGTTTGCCATATTGCGCGATCAATTCTGCCGTTAATCCTTTGGGAAAACGCAGCCCAATTGTGTCTAATCCGGCTGTCACTAAGGGGTGAATTTTTGTGTCTTTTTTAAGCGGCAAAACCAAGGTTAATGGCCCTGGCCAAAACGCTTTTGCAAGAGCCAAAGAAGCCGCGTCAAAAACAGCATATTCTTGTGCCATTTCAAGGCTCGAAACATGGCAGATAAGCGGGTTAAATTGCGGTCTGCCTTTGGCCGAAAATATGCCTGCAACAGCTTCGCCATTGGTGGCATCAGCGGCAAGGCCGTAAACGGTTTCCGTTGGCACAGCGACAAGCCCGCCATTGCCAAGAATTGTAAGCGCGCGCGCCATCGCTTCACTTGTGGCGGGTAAAATTCTATCGCTGTTTTCGTGTTTCATAACGGCGTTCTAACGCGCAAATGACAACACAGCAACGCTCGTTTTTTAAGGTCAGATTAACCAGCTTTTCAAACCGGACGTACACAGGTTTTTGTTATTGTTGCGTCAAATGTAAATACGGGGAACTGATATGAACACATTATATAAGACATTGTTCGCGGCTTCTGCGCTAACAACTGCAAGTGCAATTCCAGCTTCGGCTGACTATTCTTTGATGGAAGATACGTCGCTACCATCTGTCATCTTTGTAGAGTTTAGCGGTGATGACGCTGAGCCTGTCGTGATTAAAGCATCATCAAATAGCGCGTCAATTATGGACCCAGCGCTGCCAGTGGTGACGAGTGAGCCGGCCCGTTCGCAAGGCAATAAACAGGCGAAGCTTGGCGGCCCTACAAAGAAATCTAAATCTGTTGATGAGCGCGTCGAAGATGCAATCGCTGATTTAGAAAAGACAAGCGACAAAGATATTGAAGACAGGATCATCAAAGACGCTGTTGAAGAAAAAATATTTGAAGGCGCAGCACTGCGCTAAAATCAGGTCAGCTTAGACGAGCTTAAAAGAAAACCCGCACTGCGAAAGCGATGCGGGTTTTTTGTCGTTTAGATTAAGAGATTATCCGGCGATCTTTGAAAAGTCCGCCAGCTTCTGCGTTGTGGCGCGTAGCGATGCCAGAAGACGCAAACGGTTGATCCGCACAGCTGCATCGTCTGCATTGACCATCACACCATCAAAGAAAGCATCAACACTTGGGCGAAGCTGCGCCAAAATCGCAAATGCGCCTTCATAATCTTCTGCTTTGATACAGTGGTCAACATCGTCGCGAACGGCAAGAATTGTATCTGATAAATCTTTCTCAGCTTGGTCGGTCAACAGGGCTTGATCGATGTCTTGATCAAATGTGCCTTCGCCGTCTTTCTTCTCTTCAGCGCTAAGAATATTGAGCGCACGCTTTATGCCAGCCAGCATGTTCGCGCCATCTTCGCTTGTCAGCAATTTGCCGAGCGCTTCGACACGGCGTACAACAAGCAGCAAATCATCATCGCCTTCAGAAAGCACCGCATCAATCAAATCATGCCGCGCACCCTTGTCTTTAAGGTAGACTTTGAGGCGATCGTGGAAGAAGGAGAGGAGGTCTGCAATCGCCTCAAAAGAACTATTGAGAGTTTGGCAGACCTTTTCAATATCTTTGGTTTTATCAAATATTGAGTTTGGTCCAAAGCTAATTTTTTGGAACTCTAACTCTTGTGGAACGTCATCTCGCCAATCTGGAATTAAGGCTTCAGGATAAATCCAAATTTTCTGATCATGGTTGAACTTAAATTTATCAACTGGATAGTATTCATCGCCATCATCGGTGATATATGGCCAATTGATTTCGTTCCAGAATGTCGGGTATTCAAATAATCCATCGACGTTTCTTGTTAATAAACGAAATGCGAGTTCTTCACGTTGGTAGATGCGTGGATGATGTTTGAGGAGTAGATCTTTCAAACGGATTTGAAGCCCATTCTCAACAACAATACGAATAACACCTAACGCCGCACGTCTTAGCGCATAAGGGTCTTTTGAACCCGTTGGCTTTTCGTCAATCGCCCAGAACGCAACCAGCGTATCGAGCTTATCAGCCAGCGCGACGGCAATCGCCACCGGATCACTTGGCACGGCATCAGACGGGCCTTGCGGCTTATAGTGATCTTCTATCGCAGCGGATACAGCTTTGCTTTCGCCTTGCAATTCAGCATAGCGGCGGCCCATGGCACCCTGCAATTCAGGAAACTCGCCAACGGCTTCTGTCGGCAGGTCAGCTTTTGCCAAATGCGCGGCGCGTTTAGCCTCTTGAGGGTTCGCCCCGACGATGGGTGCAAGTTCTTCAGCCAATGCTGCAATACGCGCAACACGTTCGCCTTGCGTGCCGATTTTGGCATGGAATGTCACGCCAAGATTATCAAGCTTAGCCATGCGCTGGTCGAGCGGCTTTTTAAGATCAAGGCCAAACTTTTCAGCCGAAGCTTTAAGCTGCGCAAGGTCTGGCAGGTCGGCTTGGTCTGTTTTCCAGAAATGCAATGCATCGGAAAGACGCGCACGCACTACCTTGCCATTACCGTGTGAAATTTCCGCGCCGCCATCTTTGGCTGCAATGTTAGAAACCAGAATGAACTTGTTGGTCAGCTTATCAGAGCCTTGAACGCGGCAAACAAAGCATTTCTGGTTTGTTTTAATCGTCAGGCGCGTCACATCATCAGGAATTTGCAAGAAATCTTCTTCAAACTCACCCATGAGCACGACAGGCCATTCAACAAGACCGGAAACTTCATCCAGCAGGCCTTCATCTTCTACAAGATCAACACCATTGGCGAAGGCGAGATTTTTCGCATCATTGGCAATAATTTCTTTGCGGCGCTCGCCATCCAATATCACAAAGTTCTTCTCAAGCTTTGCAACATAATCATCAAAACGGCGCACAGTGAATTCTTCGCCTGCGTGAAACCTATGTCCGCGTGTGGTGTTGCCGGATTTAATGCCTGCAACTTCAAAGTCGATCACTTCTGGCTCTTCGGTTTCAGGCCCGAATGTACATAGGATTGATTGCAGTGGGCGAACCCAACGCAAGGAACCAGGGGTTGCGGACTGTGCGCCCCAGCGCATTGATTTTGGCCAAGGGAAATCCCGGATAATGCCGGGCATAATCTCCGCGATAATATCTTGGGCGCTGCGGCCTTCTTTTTTGATGATCGCAACATAGAAATCACCCTTTTTAGGGTCGCTCTTGATCGTTGCTTCTTCAATGGAAGAAAGGCCTGCACCGCGCAAAAAGCCTTCAATTGCTTTTTCTGGCGCGTCTGTGCGTGGGCCTTTACGCTCTTCTGAAATATCCGCTGATCGTGCCGTTAGACCGCGCAGATCAAGGGTCAGGCGGCGCGGGGTCCAATATTCTTTTGCACCCTCATAGGTAAGCCCAGCGTCCACCAATGCGTTGGTAACACGCGCGCGCAAATCACCAGCGGCTTTACGCTGCATACGGGCAGGAATTTCTTCTGAAAACAGTTCAAGCAATAAATCAGGCATTATCAGTCCAGATAGTTTGGGCCTTTAGTTCAAATCTTGACCAAAGGCGATGTCATGCCCGTCGAGGTCTTGAATACCGAACTCCAAAACTCCGTAAGGCTTTTCATGCAGCGTGTAGTCTATCTTGGCGCCGTTGGCTATAAACTCTTGATAAATTGATTGCCCATCGTCCACCCCAAAAATAGCCATTCCAAATGCCGCCGCCAACTTCCCAATTGGGCTTGTTGTTGTGATCGGGGGCATGAGAGAGCATGACGCGAATATTATCGCGCTCCATAATCGCAAAATTGGGCGGCTCTCCCCATATGTGAGCCGTAAATCCGAGACAGTTTTTCCAGTAAGCGACGCCTTTTTCAAAGTCGCGCACAAGCAAAACACATGCTGTGCCAAGCATTTTTGCTTTGTCAGGCATTACCAGCCGCCACCGCCGCCGCCACCACCACCGCCGCCGGATGAGCCGCCACCACCAGAAAAGCCTGATGATGAACTTTTTGGCGCAGGCAGAGAGGACGTCATCGTGTTCGACATGTCGTCGCCGATTTTACCAAACGTGTCACTGATGCGGTCTGTGGAAAAGTCTGTACCATGATACCAGCCCGGACCACGGTTGCTATAAGCAACAGCCGCCGCAGCACCAGCTGCAACAGCCGCCGCGAGCCAGCCTTGGAATGCTTTTGACCATGGTTTTTCAACCCCCAATGCTACGGCATAGGGCAGTAATGTTTCATAATGCTGAGGAGACATTTCCGGTGAGTTGAGCATATTCATGCGATCTTCTTCGGCGACGGACAAATAATGCTTTAGCCCCTCAATCTCGCCTGCGTGTTTTTGGCCAATTTGCGTTGGAGCGCCCAATAGGTGGAAAAACAAGATATTGACCATGATGATCGTTACAAGCGCCAAGATCAAAGACATCGGCAGGCTTATAAAGTCCCACTGGCTGATGAGAACGCCGCCAATATTGCCCACGATGGCGACAATAAAGAACAAGGTGAAAACCTTGCGCACTTTGCTCCATAGGCCGCTGCCTGATGATTTGGTGAGGCTAACAATAAGCGATGTTGTTACCGTGCCAATTATGATCGCAGGAACAAGAACAACGATAACTTCTTCATCAAAGCCGCCAAGCGCCAATGCGAGAATGAAAACACAAATGGAAAAGAAAATTCCAAGAACAGCATAACCTAAGTTTTGCTTGAAAAATTTACCACGGTGTTCGCTTTCCATGCCGCTTCGAAACGCGGAAGCCATTTTTTGGACTGCCGGCCCGTTACTTTTGTTAATTTTAAATGTGCCGCCAGCCATTTTAACGCGCGATAATAAAAGCGCTTCACCAACCGGAAGCTTATCGCTCGCATTTTTGCCCGTTTGGGTAATCGTCAATGTGTCGTTGGCATTATCCAGTGTCACAATACCTTTTACGGCAAGAGACAAGGCGGCCGCAGATAAGGCGGTAAAGCCCTGCTTCTTGAGGCTATGGTGATAAATGTAGTGGGATAAAGCCGGTGATATTTCTTTTGGCAGGTCCCACCGTGGAACGATTGTTCCTTTGGCTGGATCACGCCCAACACGCAGCCACATCAACATGTAATATAGAAAGATTACAGCAAGCCCGACAAAGGCAATGATTTCGCTGATATAATCTTGCAAGAAAAACCGCATTTCTTGCTGCTGTGTTAGTTCTGGGATCAGCCCTTTTTGAAACTTGATAGCAGCTGCAAGACCTTCACGTGGCCCCAAGGGTTGAGTTGTTTCAAAACGTGCAGAACGACCGTTTGATGTGATTGCCGCCCGAGCGTTTTTACCTTGTTCACCGAACGAGCCAGTGAAGAAAATACTATCTTCGATTTTGCCGCCTTCAGGCAGGGTAATCGTAACGCGCGCTTTATCGATGGGGAATGCCCACTGTGTACCCGTGGCATTCCAATAGACTTCATCATATGTTTCAAAACGTCTTAATTGACGCGTTGTCCTATATTTTATCTCATAGGTGTGGCGACCATGCGACAGAAAATGATTTGCATTGCCAATGCGTATATTTAAGGCGCGCGATCCTTTTTCCACAGTAGAAGGTTCTGGATTGCCGTTTCGGGTAACAGATATAAGCTCAAACCCGACCTTATGTTCGCGGTCATTGTCATCTGCGAACACCGTTGGAAAATCTCGAAAAATCCCGCGCCTTATTTGATTGCCTTCTGCATTAACCGTGATGGTTTCTGTCACCAGAAACGCACCATCTTTCTCGACGATGATATCCGAGTTGTAGCTAAGAATGCGTTCAGAAGCGCTTGCTGGAAGTGCAGCACCCAGCAAAGCAATGAAAATCAGGACGAGAAAACGGCGCATTAGAAAACCTATTTGCTAAAATCAACAGTCGGCACGGCGCGGTCGCTGGCATCTTCCAATTCGAAATAAGCAGCTTGGGTGAAGCCGAAATTATTTGCGACCAGATTTGACGGGAAGCTTTCGACCTTAATGTTAAGATCACGCGCAGAGCCGTTGTAATAGCGCCGCGACATCTGGATTTCACGTTCAATTGTCTCAAGCGTGTCCTGTAGATCTTTGAAATTTTCATTGGCTTTCAGATCAGGATAGGCTTCTGCAACTGCAAACAGTTTGCCAAGCGCTTGGCTCAGCATGCCTTCGGCCGCTGCTCTGCCCGCGATATCACCCGCAGGAACTGCTTGGGCGCGAGTACGCATTTCGGTAACTTCGCGCAGCGTGTCTTGTTCATGGTCTGCGTAACCTTTTACCGTGTTGAGAAGATTGGGAATAAGATCTGCACGGCGTTTGAGCTGCACGTCAATGCCACTCCATGCTTCTTGCACCATCTGGCGCAAACGAACGAGACCATTATAAATAATGATCGCATAAGCTACTAAGGCTACAACGATAATAAGCGTAATTGTGCCGCCACTAAACATGACTTTCCCCTCGAATTTTAACAATACAAGGAAAGTAAACAGCTAAGCGTGCGATGTCACGTGCTTTCAGCTGTTGCGTGTATAACTGCACAGCGCTTTCATGGGCTGAAAATATGAACACCCCGCACGATATGCGTACGGGGTGTCCCGCCCTTCAAACCGGCGAGGGGTTGCCAGCTTTCGGGGCATGCCTCGATAACGACTAATGCGCCTATTGGTGATTAGACATTAGAGTGTGCACCATGTGAACGCGCGGGCGTCCAAATGTTTCCATGGCCTTCAAACACAATAAGTTGATAGGGCTGATACACTGGCGATTAAGCGTTATTTGTCTATGCCGCACACCTTGTGGGGTAGCGCAGCACGATAAGATAAAAGCGCTATGCTCTTATAGCGTTGCGCCGCCAGCTTCTGTTTTCAGAAATGCTTCGCCGCAGGCTTTTGACAGGTCGCGTACTTTTAAAATGTAGCTCTGGCGCTCAGTAACCGAAATAACGCCGCGTGCATCAAGCAGGTTAAAGACATGAGATGCTTTGATACATTGGTCATAGGCAGGGAACACGCATTTATGTAGCGCAGCATCAGAGCCTTCTGCAGGTGCACCAGCTGCGAGCAAAGCCACACATTCTTTCTCTGCATCTTTAAAATGTTGAAGCAAAATTTCTGTGTTGGCGTATTCAAAGTTGTGGCGAGAATATTCTTGCTCTGCCTGCAAAAACACGTCGCCATAGGTGATTTTCTCATCACCTTCCATGCCGTTGAAGTTCAAGTCATAGACATTGTCTACGCCTTGAACATACATCGCAAGACGTTCCAAACCATATGTCAATTCACCGGCGACAGGTGAACATTCAACGCCGCAAACCTGTTGGAAATAGGTAAACTGCGATACTTCCATACCATCGCACCAACATTCCCAGCCCAAGCCCCAAGCACCAAGTGTTGGGCTTTCCCAGTCATCTTCGACAAAGCGAATATCATGGAGGAGGGGATCAATGCCGATTGCCTTGAGAGAGCCAAGGTAAAGCTCCTGCAGGTTCGGCGGTGATGGCTTCAAAATAACTTGGTATTGGTAGTAATGCTGCAAACGGTTTGGGTTTTCGCCGTAACGACCATCTGTCGGACGCCGCGAAGGCTGCACATAAGCAGCTTTCCAAGGTTTTGGTCCCAGTGAACGCAAAGTTGTTGCTGGATGAAACGTACCAGCGCCAACTTCCATATCGTAGGGTTGAAGAATCGCACACCCATATTGGGCCCAATAATTATGGAGCGTTAATATCAATCCCTGAAATGAACGGGATGGATGAGTAGGGTCAATTTTTGTATGCGCGGTCATTTTGTTCTGCCGTTGGCCTGATTTTTAACCGAAGTCGCATGCGACACGCCGAGCGTCAAGATGCGAAGCGTCTGCTAGGTTATTTCTGAAGCTCATCTTCGCGCATAGGACGGTATTCACCCGTCTCAGGATCTTCGATCAATGTGCCATGCGCTTGGTTGGCTTGTTCCTTTTCTGCACGCCTGACGCTTTTTGAAACGCGTTCAGCTTCATTCAGAAACTTTTTATAGCCCCAAATGCCGACGGCAGCAGCCGCTGCTAGGAGTAAAAGTTGAGGCATTTTGGTCTCCCAATCTAAAGGCCGAGCCTGCTCCAATAACCACGCTCATCAAGATTATGCATAGCGCCTTCTAGCATATCTGATGAGAGTTGCGCAGTATTAACACCTGAAAAAAGTGACGCTGTTGCAGAAGGTTGACGCCGGCCGAAAAGACCGCGCTGTGGTGTAATGAGTTTTAGTTCAGTTTTAGGGCCAAAGCGTGCTTTCAAGAATGAGCGCATATCGCCGATTTCGTCGACAAGGCCAAGCTCTTTTGCTTTTTGGCCAGCCCAAAAGCGGCCAGTAAAAATGTCCGGATTGTCGCTCAATTTGTCTGCTCTGCGGCTTTTAACAAGATCAATAAAGACATCATGGATTTCAAGCTGAAGCTCTTTGATACGCTCAATGTCTTCTTTTTTGGCAGGCTGAAACGGGTCGAGTGTCGATTTGTTTTGCCCAGCGGTATAAACGCGGCGCTCAATGCCGAGCTTGTCAATTGCTTCTACAAAGCCAAAACCAGATGAAATAACGCCGATTGAGCCAATGATAGATGAAGGGTCAGCGATAATTTCATCGCCAGCAACCGCAATCATATAGCCGCCAGATGCCGCCGCATCCTCAGTGAAAACGAGAACTTTCTTATTATGCTCTTCGGCAAGATCGCGGATACGGCGGAAAATCAAACGCGACTGTACGGGCGAGCCACCTGGTGAGTTAACCGAGATCGCAACGGCTGGCGCTTCTTTGTTCTTGAAAGCCTTTTCCAGCATCTCTGCGCAGCTCGCAAGCGATAGGGCAGGGTTAAACGCATTGCCACCTGCGGATATCACGCCTTTTAACCGAACCACAGGAACAACGGGGTTTGTTTTACGAAATTTCGCTGGAATAAGCTTTTTAAGCACTTTTTTCACGTTTTATAGCCTCTTGGGTTGCTCTCACTCACATGTAAGCAGCAATCAAGGCAGCGCAATAGTCAGGACGTAGAAATCGATATCTACGCCCGAAATATGAACTCAATAGAGGTCGTTAATGGGCGCAGGTTTGGTAGACGCTGTTACTGTATTATCGACGTTTAATGGTGGAACTTCCGCTCCACGTGCTTCAGCCAGCTCGCGATGGGCCAAATAAAGCTTTTGATCATTTGAAGATGATGCGGCGATGTTTTCTTCGGCTTGCGACGAATCTGCTTTTGGCAGCGAAGCTATAAATAGTTCTTCTGCACTATCTGGCTCGATAACTTCTCTGAGTTGATCCATTGGCCATGCTGCATGCAGCTCTTTCACTGTCATGTCGACGACATTAATGTCGATATCATCATTTGTACCGTTTACGCGGTAAGGACATTTTTTCGCCGAACAATTTATTTGCGCTTGAAACTGCCAGATGTCATATTTTTCCCAATGTCCTTTTGGAAAATGTGTGCCGATATCTGGCTTATAACGCGCATACCAAAGTGGAAGCCGTGATAAAATTTCGTACTTTTCACGGTTGTTGGCAATAAATTGTGCCGTGCTTCCATTGGTATAAAGCATCGGCCATCGGCCAAGTCTGCGGTAAATGTAACGTGCAAAAATTTCAGCATCATCAAGAGACATCCATTTATCAGGATCATTATCTTCTATGTCGATGACAATAGCTTCGTCTTCAGTTGGTTCGGCATAATCCAAGAAATGACGGGCCTGATCGAGCGGATTGCCTGATCGTGCCAAATGATATGCACCCCATTTCAGACCTGATTTTTTAGCTAGAGCGCGGCGCGTGTGGTAAAGTTCCCGCGCGATTGAATAACGACGCCACTTCTCGACACAAAGGCTTTTAACTGCGTTATCGCCGGTGCATCGATAAGGTGCGGGCAACCCGTCAGAGGCTTTGTGAATAAAAGCTGCAACACGCTTGTTGGTCGTTATTTGCTTTATGTTGATTTGGTTGAACTCATAACCATCTAAAATAAGCGCACGGTTTTTGTTGCGCCACGCTTGGTTAAATTCAGAAGCGAAAACAGAGGCTGCACTAAATGTCATGATTGCAGCGACAAAACTACCGCAGATAAAATTTGAAAGACCCAATGCTTCTGCTCCAACAATAGCTTTAATCCTTCATGGTGGCGATTTATGGTTAACAAACATATAATGCTAAGGGGTTATCGGGTGCCGCTAAAGCCACACTTTGTTGAACTCGACTGAATTCTTAGATGAGAACACTTGGATAAAATGTTGTAATATGCGATTGGATAATTGACGTTTACGTAAAAAGCAGTTAGCGAATTCTGAGTGGAGGAGAAAGCCAATGTATCGTGCACCCGTTGATGAAATAGCGCATGCGATTAAACATGTTGCAGGTCTGTCCAACGCGATTGAAAGCGGACAAGCTGGTGAGCTTAGCGAAGATCTTGTTGATGCTATTCTAGAAGAAGCTGGAAAGTTCGCGACTGATCAGATCGCGCCATTATTGATGGTTGGTGATCAGCATGGCTCTAAGCTGGCTAATGACGCTGTTACCACGCCGCCAGGTTGGAAAGAACTGTACCAGAGCTGGATCGCCGGTGGCTGGAATGCGCTTTCTGGCCCTGAGGAATATGGTGGGCAAAATCTGCCGTCCACACTTGCTATGGCTGCAACTGAAATGTGGAACTCCGGTTCCATGGCTTTTGGTCTTTGTCCAATGTTGACGATGGGGGCAATTGAGGCTTTTGAAGCGCATGCGAGCGATGAATTAAAAGCTGTTTATTTTGAAAAGCTGATATCGGGTGAGTGGACAGGTTCAATGAACCTGACAGAGCCGCAAGCAGGATCAGATCTTGCAGCGCTTAAATCACGTGCAGAGCCGCAAGGTGATGGTACTTACCGGATATTTGGGCAGAAAATATTTATCACCTATGGTGAGCACGATATGACCGATAATATCGTGCATCTTGTTTTGGCGCGTCTGCCCGATGCGCCTGCTGGAACGCGCGGTATCTCGCTCTTTGCCGTGCCTAAGTTCTTGGTCAATGATGATGGCTCATTAGGCGAACGCAATGACGCATTTTGCAGTGGCCTTGAACATAAATTAGGTGTTCATGCCTCGCCGACATGCACAATGATTTATGGTGACGGAAAATTTGGCGACAAGCCCGGCGCCATAGGTTGGTTGATCGGTGAAGAAAATCGCGGCTTAAATTGCATGTTCACAATGATGAACAATGCGCGCCTTGCTGTTGGCGTGCAGGGTGTTGCGATTGCAGAGGCGGCTACGCAAAAGGCGATAGCTTTCGCCAATGAGCGCAAGCAAGGTAAAGCGCCGTCATGGGATGGTGAAGGCATGGCGCCAATCGTTTTCCATCCTGATATTCAGCGCAATCTTTTGACTATGAAATCGCTGACACAAGCCGCGCGCGCCATTTGCTATTCGTGTGCGCATGCGCTTGATTTGGCAAAAATTGGCTCAGACGAAGACAAGAAGTTTTGGTCAGAACGCGCAAGTTTATTGACGCCGATTGCCAAAGCATATTCGACTGATATTGGCTCAGAGGTCGCGTCGATTGGCGTACAAGTGCATGGCGGCATGGGCTTTATCGAAGAAACCGGCGCTGCAATCTTCATGCGTGATGCACGTATTGCGCAAATTTATGAAGGCACGAACGGCATTCAAGCCATTGACCTTGTTCAGCGAAAATTGCCTCTTTCTGAAGGGCAATGTGTTTCAGCATATTTTGACGAACTTGATGGCACTTTAGAACAACTACGTGCTTCTAACGAACCTGCCTTTGGTAATTCAATGGCTGTTTTGTCAGAGGCAATGGAAGCGCTAAAATCTGCAACAAATTGGCTAAACACAAAGTCCAAGGCTGGTGAAACTCAGCATGTGCTAGCGGCCGCGACACCCTATCAAACATTGTTTGGTTTGGTTGCAGGCGGCATCTATCTTGCTAAGTCGGCGCTTGCAGTGCCAGATGCAAAAGATCGCGCAGCGCTTTGTCGGTTCTTTGCGGAAAACCATGCAAACGGTGCTGCCGCACTTAAAAACCGCGTAGAGCAGGGCGCTGACAGTTTTGAAGCAGCAGCTGCTTCACTTGTAGATTGAGGATTATTATGAGCGACCACATATTAGTATCGACACAAGGTGCGGTGCAGACAATTCGCTTTAATCGGCCAGACAAAAAGAACGCCATTACCCGCGACATGTATGCGCAAATGACGGCGGCCTTATCATCTGGTGAAGCGGATGATGCGATACGGTGCCATGTTATATTGGGAACACCCGGCGCTTTTTCTTCTGGTAATGATCTGCAAGACTTTATGGCATTTGCTGCATCGGGCGATATGGGAACAGAAGTTTTCGACTTCCTGAATTGCATGGCAAGCTTGAAAAAACCTTTTGTTTCCGGTGTCGATGGACTGGCGATTGGCATTGGCACGACAATCCATATGCATTGCGATTTAACTTTTGCGACGCCGCAATCGGTTTTCAAAACACCCTTTGTGGATTTGGGATTGGTGCCTGAGGCGGCCTCCAGCCTGCTTGCGCCTGTGATTATGGGGCATCAACGTGCCTACGCATTATTGGCTATGGGCGAAGCGCTTAAAGCACAACAAGCGCTGGATGCTGGCTTGATTTATAAGGTTGTTGAGGCCGATGTTTTAGAAAGCACCGTTGCGGAAACAGCTGAGAAGCTTGCCGCGCGTGCACCGCAAGCCATGGCTCATGCCAAGCGGCTTATGCGGCCAGACGTTGAAACCGTCAAAGCGCGGATTTTAGAAGAAGGCAAACTGTTTGCTGCGCAGCTTAAATCACAAGAAGCGCAGACTGCTTTCATGGCTTTCATGACCCGCAAAAAATAGCTTTGTCGCCGAATTTAGTGTGCGGTTGTGTTTGAAAAAACATTGAGCACAATCACACCGATTACGATGAGACTAATGCCAATTATTCCGGCTATATCGAGCTTTTGGCCAAAGGCGACGAGGCCAATAAGCGCAATAATTGCGACACCTGCACCGGACCAAATCGCATAGGCAATACCGACCGGAACGGTTTTTAATACAAGCGCAAGAAAATAAAATGCGACACCATAGCCAATCACGGCGATAACGCTCGACCCTAGATTGGTAAATCCGTTTGAAGCTTTCAGCGCAGTTGTGCCGATAATCTCTCCCGTGATCGCTATCGCTAAATAAAGCCAGTGCATGAATTATCCTTTTCCGCGAACAAGCAGAGCAACCGCCTCAACATGTGGAGACCATAAAAACTGGTCCAGCGGCGTGACAGATTGCAAAGTGTAGCCGCCATCAATTAAGATGCGAAGATCGCGCGCCAGCGTCGTCGGATTGCACGAGACGGCCGCGATACGCTTAACTTTTGATTTTGCCAGCTCTTTGGCTTGCATTTCAGCGCCAGCCCGCGGCGGGTCAAACACAGCGCCTTGCGTTTTCATCAATTCCAATTCTTTGGCCATGAATGGACGGTGATGCAGGTCGCGCTTTTCTGTTTTGAGCGGCTTTAAACCTTTGCCCGCAGCCTCGCGCCATGCGCGATCAAGCGCATTGAGAGCCGCCGCTTCTCCTTCTGCTGCAACGACAGAGCCGATGCGCGCCAGCGGAAGCGTGAATGTGCCGCTACCGGAAAAGATGTCTGCAATGCGTTTGCACTTTGATAAATGGTCACAGACGAGCTGAACCATAACGTCTTCAATCGTTTGTACCGCTTGCACAAATCCGCCCGCTGGCGGTGCAACATCAAAGCCTGAAAGGCTCAGCATTGGCCGGTTATTCTCAATAATTGTTTCACCATTGACTGTAACGCGTGCTAATTTTGTTTTCACAGCGAATGCACTTATGGCGCGGCGGTCATTGTCTTTCAGTTTGTAATCGCCCGAAATGCTCACATCAAAGCCCGTTCTGGTATCAAGAACTGTAAAGCTTGCTGTTTTGCCGCGCGGCTGAAAGGTTTTTGCCAGTTGGCCAATGGTTTGGGTCGCGCCCGCCAAACGTTCTGTGATGACGTGGCATTCTTCGATCGCGACGACATGGTTTGACCCAGCGCGCTGAAATCCAACATCAACACCTTCATCTTTCACGACTACTGAAAAAACAGCGCGGCGACGAGAATTTGGTTCGCAAGTGACCATTGGCTGAAGGTCAATATGAATGCCTTCCTGTGAGAGCGCATCTGAAACCAATGACGCTTTCCATGCGCTATAGGCAGCCATATCCAAGTGCTGCATCTTGCAGCCACCACAATCGCCAAAATGCTTGCAGACTGGTGTGACATGCAAATCGCTTTTGATCTGCCATGTGCGAACAGAAGCACGACCTTTTTCGACATTGGCTTCGACCACGTCGCCCGGCAATGCACCCGGTACAAAAACACCATTGGCAGCGATGCCGTCGCCAAGCGCGCCAAGCGATTTTACTTCAAGTGTCTGACTAGCCATCTTTTCGTCCTGTCAAAAGATATTCCTGATTGCCATCGCCGCCAGCGATCGGCGATGCGATGATGCCGGTGGTGCGCCAACCTTGTAGCGAACCAAGCCAAGCTTCCAAATCCTTAGATGCTGCTTCGCCCAGTTCAGGCGTAACGATGCCGCCCCTGCCAACATTTTCGCGCCCAACCTCAAATTGCGGTTTGACCAAAAGAATACAAAGCGCACCAGCTGCTGCTAATTCAAGGGCAGGCGGCAAAGCAAGTTTGAGTGAGATGAAGCTCACATCTGAAACGATGATGTCTGGTAAATGATCGCCAAGATGTTGTTCTTCAAGATCACGGGCATTGAGGCCTTCAAAAACAGTGACGCGCTCATCAGCTCTTAAAGTCTCATCTAGTTGATCATGGCCGACATCAAGCGCAATCACGTGCGCTGCACCACGTTCGAGCAATACTTGCGTAAATCCACCGGTCGATGCGCCAACATCAAGACAATTCTTGTCAGCTGGATCAATTTTAAAGTGATCTAACGCTGCAACCAGTTTCATAGCTGCGCGCGATACATAATGTTGGGCTGGATCATCAATACGAATGTCAGCCTTTGGGTGAACGAGCACCGAGGCTTTTTTCGCGAGCTTTCCATCAACAAAGATGGTGCCGCGTTTAATTGCATCAAGCGCGCGACTGCGACTTGTGAAGTGTTTCAATTCGACAAGCAGGTTGTCGAGCCGGATATGATCTGTGGTGTCTGTATATGCCATAAGCGACTAGTGTTCCGTATCCGACATTCGATTCCCTTTGCAGCACGCTCCAAACGAATGTCGGATGCGAAAAGAACACTAGCAATTATATGATTCTAGTGTGGTTTCGGATTTAACATTTGGCTATGCGCCCTGCCTGAAGTGGGAACCAAATGTTAAATCCACCACACTAGTGGCAGACGCTGCTAGTCGATGGCAAGTAAATTACGCTCAGTTTTGAATTATGATACCATCATAAACGATACGCACGGAACGTGGCTCATAGCTGGCATAAACAAAATCACCGTTTTTTTGTTGCTCGGGAAGAAAGCTAATCGGCTTGATAAGCTTCATGCCTTCTTGTTCAAGCGTGTCAGTGATACGTTGTTGCTTGATATCTTTTGATGTCACAAACATAGGCGCTTCATGCGGCTCAAATCCAGAGCGCAATTCGCCTAGCTTTTCAGCGACATGTGTCGCAATTTTTCGTGCGAGCGTTTCGTCATATTTAGGTTCAGCCTTGGCTGCTGTGCTACATAGTACAGCAATCGTCAAAGCGCCCAAAATTGACAATCCGACGCTTTTAGTCGCGCTCTTGAAAGTCATTATACCAATCCCCTTACTCGAGGATTGGTCTACATGGCTCAGGTTATTTTCACGCAAAGAAACGGGGCTAAAAAAATCTGAAAACTTTCGGTTATCAGAAGCCTAACAGCGCCCGTGAATAAACATTTTAGCCGTCAAGAGGTTCGGTGCCATTGGCTTGCCCATCGCGGCCAGCTTTGATTTTTTCGATTTTCATTTCAGCAGATTTGAGAAGCGCATCACAGCGGTTGCGCAAAGCTTCGCCGCGCTCATAAATCGTAATGCTTTCTTCAAGTTCCACATCGCCGCGTTCTAAGCGGTCAACAATGCCTTCAAGCTCTTTCAGTGCACGTTCAAAGGAAAGTGTAGAAGGGTCTATAGTTTGTTGTTGTTGGTCGCTCATTTAGCCTCGCATCATTCTGTGTATGTGGGCAGCGCCAGAGACAGCTAACCCTTCTAAATCATATCCGCCTTCCAGAACACTGATAAGGCGATTGGAGCAAAATCGGTCGGCGAGCTCCATCATGCGCCCTGTTGCCCAATCAAAGTCTTCATCGTCAAGATTAAGCTGCGCAAGCGGATCGCGGTAATGGGCATCAAAGCCTGCGGAAATGATAATGAGGTCCGGTTCAAAGTTTTGCACCGCAGGCATAACGCGATCTTTGAAAGCTGCTCGAAACTTATCACCGCCATCGCCAGCATTAAGCGGCGCATTACAGATTGTGTTCTTTGAGCCGGTTTCGCCTTTTGCGCCAGTGCCGGGATAGAGCGGCATTTGGTGGGTAGAGCAGTAAAGAACTGTCGGATCGTCCCAGAATATATCTTGTGTACCGTTGCCGTGGTGAACATCCCAATCAATGATCGCTACACGTTCGACGTCGTGCTTTTTCTGAGCGTGACGTGCGGCAATAGCAACATTGTTAAACAGGCAAAAACCCATAGCAGTGTTTTTTTCTGCGTGGTGGCCAGGTGGGCGCGATGCAACAAACACATTGTCAGCAGTGCCAGAAAAAACATCATCCACAGCTGCCATGGACGCACCAACACCGTGCATTGCAGCGTTAAGGCTTTGAGGGCCAACAACGGTATCGGCATCAATGCGGGCAATACCTTCTTCAGGTATCTGAGCTTTTACACGCAGCAAAAATTCCTCAGGGTGCGCCAGAAGTATTGCACTTTCATCAGCGATGGGCGCTTGTTGGCGATCTAATGTGCCGAATTGTTCGGCCGTTAGTGCCGTTTCAAGCGCACGCAAACGATCCACGCGCTCGGGATGACCGGGCGGCGTGACGTGTTCTTTGAAAATGTCGTGCTCATAATAACGCGTAACCATAATTGCTACATAGCGTATTTTTAGCGCGAGGGAACCAGTTCGTTAAACTCTTTCCACCGCTCTCTACTAAGCAATCACGCATCACTCTCATTCTGGTTAAATGATCGATGCGTAGCAGGCGTCACTAGCTATCCATGATTTCTGTAGAAGAAATTTCAATGCCAAAACCTTCAAGGCCGATATAGCGGCGCTCGCGTGATGAATAGAGCTTGATTGAGGTGACACCTAAATCCTTGAGGATTTGAGCACCCAAACCGATTTCACGCCATTCGCTTTCGCGCTCTTGTGCTTCCGCGTGGTCTTCGCCATGTGGGCGTCCACCGCCTGTTGCAACGCCAACGGAGCCTTCACGTAGATAGACAATAACGCCGCGTCCATATTTCTCAACCATGGACTGAAGCTGTTCAACCGGTTCGCGCTTTTTGCCAAAAACATCATCGACAACGCTTTCAAGGTGCAAGCGGACCGGAATATCGCGACCATCACGAACATCACCTGCAACAATGGCAAGGTGCTGCATCGGGTCCCAAGGCAATCTATAGGTGCGTGCAACGGCTTTGCCAGCAGCGGTTTCGACAATTTCTTCTTCAATATGTTCGATGAGTTTTTCTTTGCGCTGACGATAGGCAATCAGATCAGCAACAGAAACCTCCAAGAAGCCATGTTCTTTAGCAAAGGCAGAAACCTGTGGCCCGCGCATAACGCTGCCATCATCATTTACCAGCTCCGAGATCACACCAACGGTAGGCAATCCTGCAAGTTTGCACAGATCAACCGCAGCTTCCGTATGGCCTGAACGCATCAAAACGCCGCCTTCGCGGGCAACGAGCGGGAACACATGACCGGGCCTGCTAAAATCATCCGCGCCAGCATTTGGGTTGGCAAGATTGCGAACACTAAGCGTTCTGTCGTCGGCAGAAATGCCTGTTGTCGTGCCGTGTTTATAGTCCACAGATACGGTGAAGGCAGTGCCTTTCGCATCGGTGTTATCAGCCACCATCGGTTGAAGGTTTAGCCGTTTGGCATCTTGCACTGTCATTGGCGCGCAAATGATGCCGGATGTATGACGCACCATAAGTGCCATGATTTCCGGTGTTGTATGAACCGCAGCGCAGATCAAATCACCTTCATTCTCGCGGCCGTCATCATCCATGACGACAACCACTTCACCGCGTTCGAAAGCACGAATAGCTTCGACAACTTTTGCTTGATCATAAGGCATTTTATCGCTCCGAAAGGGCAAGACGTAAGCCGAGAAGCGCGAACACTCCGGCAAAACTGCGTTTAAGCCAAATTGTAACTTTTGGCCTGCTGATTACATAATCTCGTGCAAGAGACGCAAGGCCACCATAAAGCACAAAGACGAGAAAGGTCATTGCCATGAAACTTGAAGCAAGCACCAGCATAGATAGTGTTGGGTTGTTCGTTTCGCTTGATACGAATTGAGGTAAAAAAGCGAGAAAGAAGATGGAAAGCTTTGGGTTCAGTGCATTGATAGCAATTGCATCACGAACAATAAGCCAGTTAGATCGCTGCTCACTGTTTTCTTCCAAATCAAGGGGGCTGCCATCACGCACAATGCTCCAAGCCATATATAAAAGATATATAACGCCGAGATATTTGATAATTGAAAAGGCAATCGCACTTGTATGTAACAATGCTGCAAGCCCAACGACGCTTGCAAAAACACTTGGGATTATACCGAGCGTGCATCCGAAAGCTGCCATAATGGATGAGCGAAACCCGCGTCCTAAACCGATTGCCATTGTGTAGATGACGCCAGTACCGGGCAGGAGAATAACAATCAGCGAAGTGATTAAAAACTCAAGGCTCATTACTGCTCCTAAATTCGACCGGTTTGACCGCGGTGACGTAAATAATGATCTGCTATCGCACAGGCAACCATTGCTTCGCCAATAGGCACTGCGCGAATACCAACGCATGGGTCATGGCGGCCTTTGGTGACAACGTCGACTTCTTCGCCGTCGGCGTTAATAGATTTAGTTGGCGTGAGCATGGATGATGTCGGTTTAATTGCAAAGCGCGACACAACAGCTTCACCCGTTGAAATGCCGCCTAGAATACCGCCTGCGTGGTTGGATAAAAATACTGGTTTTCCGTCTTTACCCATGCGCATTTCATCGGCGTTTTCAGGGCCCGTGATACGTGCAGCTTCAAAGCCGTTGCCGATTTCAACGCCTTTAACAGCATTTATGCTCATCAAATATGACGCTATATCTTGATCCAGTTTGGAGTAGACAGGCGCACCCAAACCTGCAGGAACACCTTCTGCAATAATTTCGATTACAGCACCAACGGAAGAACCTTGTTTGCGGATACCATCAAGATAATCTGCAAAACGATCCACCGAGCTGGCATCGGGCGAGAAAAACGGGTTCTGATCGATTTGATCCCAATCCCAATTGTCGCGGTTGATTTCTTCGGTGCCCATAGCAACCATTGCACCGCGCACAATCATGCCCGGTACGACTTTACGTGCAATCGCGCCAGCAGCAACACGGGCAGCCGTTTCACGCGCAGATGAACGCCCACCGCCGCGATAATCGCGAATGCCGTATTTTACGTCATAGGTGTAATCGGCATGGCCGGGGCGGTAGCGCTTGGCAATGTCTGAATAGTCTTTGGAGCGCTGATCGGTATTCTCGATCATCATCGAAATCGGAGTACCAGTCGTAACAAGGGTTACGCCGTCATCTTTTGGCAAAACGCCTGACAGAACTTTTACTTCGTCAGCTTCGCGGCGCTGCGTGGTAAATTTTGATTGCCCAGGCTTACGCTTATCAAGATAGGCCTGAACTTCGGCCACGGTAAACTCTATCCCCGGAGGGCAGCCATCAATGACGCACCCAAGCGCTGGGCCGTGGCTTTCGCCCCAAGTTGTAACGCGGAATAGATGGCCAAAACTATTATGTGACATGATCTAAGCCTCTGCTCCATCGTCTTTATCAAGCCAGCCGCCTTCATCGCCATCATAAAAATAAAGCTGGTCCTGTGGTGTGGCGCCGTGCGCGGTGTCATCAGGATTTGTATCTTCAATATAAACCCGCATTCCGCGAATGATGCCGCCATGTGTAACAATAACGGATGGTTGCTTGAGATTTTCAAGAACGGGGCGCATGCGCTCTGCAGCTGCGCGATATGACTCGCCATTTGGCGGCACATATTCCCATTTATTCTCATGGCGAAGCTTTGCTTGATCAGGCCATTTCGCATCAATATCGGAGAATGTATGCTTTTCCCAGTCACCAAATGTGACCTCGATAAGCCGTTCATCAATCGCATACCCTTCGCGGGGCAGGCCCATATTTTCTCGGATAAGCTCCATTGTCTCGCGTGTGCGAGACATAGGGCTACAAATGAACGCCCATTGAGATGGATCAATAAGGGCAGCCAGTGCTTTGCCATTGCCGGCCGCTTGGCTGCGGCCAAGATCATTGAGGTCAATATCAACTTGGCCTTGGAAGCGGCCTTCGCGGTTCCAATCCGTTTCGCCATGTCTAATCATGAAGAACGGATGTGGTGGGATTAACATGAGAAATGGCCTTATAAGTTCTAAGCGTTATGTTTTTTCAATGTCCGGTGCATCAACAGCTTTCATGCCAACAACATGATAGCCGCTATCAACATGGTGACATTCGCCGGTCACTGCGCGCGAAAGATCTGAAAGCAAATAGAGCGTTGAATCGCCAACTTCGTCAATCGTCACTGTACGGCGTAGCGGAGAATTATATTCGTTCCATTTCAAAATATAACGGAAATCACCGATGCCAGATGCGGCAAGTGTTTTTACTGGACCAGCCGAAACCGCATTGACGCGAATGTTTTTAGGGCCAAGATCAACCGCAAGATAGCGAACACTTGCTTCAAGTGCTGCCTTTGCAACGCCCATTACATTATAGTGAGGCATCACGCGCTCTGAGCCATAATAGGTCAATGTGACAACAGAACCGCCATTGCTCATCAATGGCTCTGCGCGTTTGACGAGACGTGTAAGCGAATAGACGGAAATATCCATCGTCATCATGAAATTGCTATGTGACGTGTCTACATAGCGGCCTGTAAGTTCGTTTTTGTCGGAAAAGCCAACGGCATGAACCAAAAAGTCCAAACGGCCCCAAGTCTTTTCCAAATGGCTAAAGACAGCCTCAACACTATCAACATCGGTCACATCGAGATGGCCAGCGAGCATCGCGCCAAGCTCTTCAGCTAGCGGCTCTACACGTTTCTTGATTGCGTCGCCTTGATAGGTCAGAGCAAGTTCAGCGCCTTGGTCGGCGCAAGCTTTCGCTATGCCCCATGCCATTGAACGGTTGTTCGCAAGGCCAATAATAAGGCCGCGCTTGCCTTTCATGATACCCGAGCCGATAGACATGCGGTTCTCCTGCTATGTCAATTGTTTAAGAATTGAGGAGCATATCGCATAGAGATTCCAAAGCATCAAGCAGGTTCAAGTATTTACGTTAAGGTTCCACCGTTTCATTGCGTCTATCGAATATAGTTTCGAGCGCTTTGCGGTCATTATCATCCATCAGGATGCGCAAAATTGCGATCAAATCACCGCTTCCATTGGCTTTTTTAGGCAAACCACGCCCTTTAAGGCGCATTGCAGTGCCAGAATTGGACCAAGGAGCAACTTTTAAGGCAATTTTGCCCTGAGGCGTTGCAACAGTGACTTTTCCACCCATAACTGCGGTTGCAAGAGGAACATCAACATCCATCACAACATGAGGGCCTTCAATTCGAACGCCATTTTCCGTTTTGAAAGCAACTTTCGCTAAAATGTCGCCGCGGTGCCCCGTTGGTGAAGCATGTCCTTGGCCTTTCAAGCGGATAACTTGACCATTTTCAACGCCAACGGGAATAGTCACAGCAACAGTGCGACCGTCCGGCAGTTTGAGCTTCGCTTTTCCATCATTCAGTATGTCGCTGGCAGTGACAGGAAGCGAAACTTCAATGTCTTTGCCTTTTTGTGGTTGGGCCTGGCGTTGACGTGGGCGTGCGCTACCAAATGGATCTGCGCCGCCAAAACCGCCACGCGCAGAGCCGCCGCCAAACATAGTTTTCAAAATATCTTCGGGGTCAAATCCTGCACCGCCAGATCCGCCGCGTTGACGGAACCCGCCAAATGGATCGCCGCCACCGCCAAAGCCGTGGGTTTCTCTGCCGTCACTATCTATTTCACCGCGATCAAACTGCTTGCGTTTGCTTTCATCGCCTAGAATTTCATAGGCCGAAGAGATTTCGCTAAAACGCTCTTTTGCTTTTGGGTCATCTTTATTGGCATCTGGGTGGTATTTTTTCGCAAGGGTACGGAAGGCGGATTTGATCTCGCCAGCTGTTGCGGTTTTTGACACACCTAGAACTGCGTATGGATCACGCATCGACAATTACTCGCTTTTTTGTAAACACTATGCATTCTATATGGAGGTAGTCCGCACAAAATTCCAGTGCATCTTACAAATCCAACTAACCAAGCGGTGCGAGTGAACGCGTCCACCAGCCCGATTTCTTATCAAGACAAACGGCACCTCGGTATAATGTTACCCCATCATAAGAGGTGCGTGTTGCATTAAAGCTGCGACAAGTTTGGCCAGATTCTTCGCGCTGTGCAATATTCGTAATGTTGCCAGAAGACCCTGTCGCTTCATTGGCCCAAGATAGACCTTCAGTTTTCACCTTCGACATGTCAGCAGCTGTCACAGCTAAACGTATTGTATCTTCGTCCAGTAGTTTATCGGATGTTGCGGCATCTGTTTGAGAGTCGATTTTGCTGAACGGATCGTTTGAAATGGTGGGCGTGCTGTCCGCGATGGAAATGGAGGACGTTGTAAGCGCATCGTCAATTGCATTGGTGCCAATAGCGCAGCCCGAGAGCATGATCACAACGCACAATATTGCCGCAGGTACAATCGAAACCTTGACCTTCGCCGACAATAGATCACATGTATGTGTGGATAGCATTACTCGCAATAACCCATAATAAGTCCAAGGTTAAGTATGACTGATACTAAGTTAACAAGTCGTGACATTTCAGAGGCAACCGATCCTTTTGTGACATTCCAAGAATGGTTGTCTGAGGCTGAAAAGTCTGAGCCAAATGATCCAAATGCGACAGCGCTTGCAAGTGTAGATGCTGATGGTTTGCCGAATGTGCGTATGGTTCTGCTCAAAGGATTTGATGAGCGCGGCTTCGTTTTCTATACCAATTTTGAAAGCCAAAAGGGTGAAGAAATCATTGGTCAGAAAAAGGCCGCGATGTGCTTTCATTGGAAAAGTTTGCGTAGGCAGGTGAGGGTGCGCGGCGAAATCGAGATTGTTACGGACCAAGAAGCCGACGATTATTATAAGTCGCGTGCGCGCGGCAGCCGCATCGGTGCATGGGCATCCAAGCAGTCACGTCCACTGGAGAGCCGATTTGCTCTTGAAAAAGAAGTCGCCAAATACACCGCCAAATTCGCCATTGGCGAAATTCCCCGTCCAGAATATTGGAGCGGTATTCGTATTATTCCGACCTATATTGAGTTTTGGAAAGACGGCATGTTCAGGCTTCATGACCGAATTATCTTTAGCCGTCAGGATGCAAATGCAGATTGGGATAAAACGCGTTTTTATCCATGATTCAACGTTCATCAAAGCCATGGTTAACGCTTCATAAACCCCACTATCTTAAGTTGACGATGAGCCTCTGAAGAGAAGCATGATGCGTGCTCATAACCGCTAAGCCTAACAATATGCGGTATGTTAAATAATCGACATTGATTTTGTCAGTCGGCCATCGTGCCGCACTGTCTGGGGAATCGTAGATGACCGCGAATAAAAAAGCAGAAACTGCAACGAAAGATGAAAAGAAAAAGGGTGGGCTGGGACCACTGCTTCATAAAGTTTTCAGCGTATCATCTGTCTTGAGCGCAACTGTTTTGTTTGCGGCAACTTTTGATGTCGGCCATATGGGCTTGGCACCGATGCTCGGATCACTCACCGCTATTCCGGTTGCAAGTTTTGCAATCTTTTCTATCGCAGCCATTTTCACAATGCCTAAGGCTGGAGCCAGCGCATCCGTTGGAAACAGTGAAGACGCTAGCGCTGCATTTACACAGTTTCAAAGCAAGACCGCATCACGCTTTGCCTCGCTTGAAAATACAATCGACATGATGAGCGGCAACGATAAAGAATCTCTCATCGAAGAGAACAAAAAACTCAAAGCTGAGCTTGATGCAATCCATCAGGCAGAACGTGATAAAGTTGATAGTGAAATTGAAGAACTTCGCAAACATAACGAGCAGCTTGAAGAAGAAATCAAGCAGTGGGCACGAAAGGCCGTTGAAAACGCGGTCAACGGCCAAGCGCAAGCAGCTTAACTTTTGATACGGTAGCCGGTTTTGAATATCCAATAAACAATGCCGGCACACAGGCTCAGGAATACCAAAATCATTGCGATTGAAATTCCTGGGCTCACATCTGAAATCTCATAAAAGCTCCACCGGAAACCGGAAACAAGATAAAGCACTGGATTGGCAAGCGTTACAGTTTGCCAAAACTCCGGCAACATTTTGATGGAATAAAAGCTTCCGCCCAGAAATGTCAGTGGCGTAATGATTAAAAGCGGCACGATCTGCAATTGATCAAAGCCATCAGCCCAAATTCCAATTATAAAGCCGAGCAGCGAAAATGTTGTTGCTGTGAGCACGAGGAAAAATAGCATCCAAAATGGGTGTGCAATTTTCAAATCCACGAATAATGTTGCTGTCAGCATGATGATTACGCCAAGGATCAGCGACTTGGTTGCTGCAGCGCCAACATAGCCGATCACAATTTCCAATGCTGAAACCGGCGCTGAAAGTATTTCATAAATCGTGCCGGTGAATTTCGGAAAATAAATGCCGAATGCTGCATTCGATACCGATTGTGTCAGCAAGGAGAGCATGACTAAGCCCGGCACGAGGAATGCACCATAAGAAATGCCATCAATATCGCCCATTTGACGGCCAATAGCAGCCCCGAACACAATGAAGTACAGTGATGTTGATATAACTGGCGAAACAATGGATTGGCCCATCGTGCGCCACATGCGGTTCATTTCAAATCTGTAAATTGAAGATATCGCGTGAATGTTCATGCTGCGTCCCTCACCAAGTTGACGAAAATATCTTCAAGCGAACTTTGCTTCGTTGAAATATCGGTCGTACGTATGTCCGCTTCGATAAGAGCTTTGAGCAGGCGCGTAATCCCCGGATGTTCTTGGTTGGCATTGTAAGAATAAGTAATCAATTTGCGATCATCAGACAAAGTCAGATCAAATGCCTGAAGCGAAGCAGGTAGCGTATCCAGCGGCTCGCTAATCTCAATAAGCATTTCCTTATGACCAAGCTTGCGCATGAGTTCTGAGGTTTGCTCCACCAGCAATATACGCCCTTTGGAAATAACGCCGATACGGTCCGCCATTTCTTCTGCTTCTTCAATATAGTGGGTGGTCAAAATGATGGTGACGCCGGTTTTCGAAAGCGCACGCATAACGTTCCACATATCTTTACGCAGTTCGACATCAACACCTGCTGTTGGCTCATCAAGGAATAAAATGTCTGGTTCGTGCGACAAAGCTTTGGCAATCAAAACGCGGCGCTTCATGCCGCCAGATAATTCGCGCAGCTTGTTATCTTTTTTGTCCCAAAGAGACAGGTCTTTCAGTATTTTTTCAATGATTGACTTATCACGCGGCTTGCCAAAAAGACCGCGCGTGAATGACACGGTATCAAACACAGTTTCAAAAGCATCGGTCGTTAGTTCTTGCGGAACAAGGCCAATCATTTTGCGTGTGTCGCGGTAATCTTTTAATGTATCGAAACCACCCACACTAATGTTACCGGATGTTGGTGTTATAATGCCACAAATGGTTGAAATAAGCGTTGTCTTACCTGCACCATTTGGGCCGAGAAGGGCAATGATCTCGCCTTTCTTAATTTGCAAGCTAACATCGTCTAGCGCTGTGAAGCCGTTGTCATATTTCTTGGTAATGTTTTTGATGTCGATCAGAATGTCGGCGTTATTGTTCATGCGTGTCCCCTTAGAGCTGCTTATTTAGGTGCTTGAGGCCACAAAACAATTACACAATATCTAAAAGCGGCAATTCTACTGACATTTAAAATCTTATGATGATTTGCCGTGTAAGCGCGGGCTGGTAAACTTCGTATGATCGAAGGTGAGTAATCGCGCTATTTTGCTGTGGCAGCTATCTTTTCAATTTTCGAAACCCATCGAGCTATATCCTTTGGCTTTGCATTACTTGCACCTGAAAAGTGAGTGAACCGAGAAGGCTTTAGCCCGACAAAGCCCAGAATTTGTTTCTTAAGTTGTTGAAATATAGCGTTGCGATAAAAAATATGTAGATACCAATTGGGCGTATCCGATGTGATTATCACGCGTGCGCTTCTCCCGCTCAGTAAAGGTTTTGGAAAAGTTCCGTCTTTCACACGTGTATCAAATGTTCGCCCGGGCAGGAATGCGCGATCAATTGCGCCTTTAAGTTTTGCGGGTAAGCCACCCCACCATAAAGGGGATGTTAAAACCATATGTTCGCTCCACTCAATATCTAAAAGAAGCTTTTCTAAAGATGGTTCAAGTGGTTTGGCTTTATTGAAACTGGAATGTCCAAAATCGCTGTCGAATTGAAAATCTCGCAGATGGGAAAGCCGTACTTCATGGCCTGCCGCACGAGCAGTTTTGGCATAAGTTTCTGCAAAGATTTTAGAAAGCGAACTCTCAGCTGGATGTCCGTTAAGAATGTATATGCGCTTTTTCATGATTATCCTCAAAAGTGACTGCGGTCATTTATATGATGAAATTGACCGCGGTCAACTGCTAATTTGACTGCGGTCACAAACTATGAGAAGGCACAGACATGAAGACACCTGTCCAAAGTAGATCGAAAGTGACACGTTCGCGTTTGATTAGCGTCTCAAACGAGCTAATCGATAAGAACGGATTCGAAGCATTGCGCGTCGAAGACGTGGTAACGGGTGCAGGTGTTGCCAAGGGAACGTTCTTTTCTCATTTCAAAGATAAAGACGCTCTCATGGAACTGTGTATAGGCTCCAGAATCGATATGCTGCTGGATAAGATTGAAACGAATCCTAAGCCTAAAGATGTTCCTCATCTCGTTGAAATGATGATGCCGCTCTTAGATTTCATGACGAGTGAGCGCTATGTGTTTGATGTGATTATAAGGCACTCTGGGGCTGCTGCTATTCAGGAGGTCGGGGCTATTGCGATGACTTTTGATCGTCAGGCAAGGGTTCTTGCAGATTGGCTTTCTGATGGACCATTTCGAACCGATGTTTCACCTCAAATGCTTGCAGAAGGTGTTCAAGCGTTTTCAGTGCAGGCGATGGCTTTAAAATTTTGTGCTATACACAACTGCCAATCCACAGTGGAGTTGTTGGTGCCTTATTTGGAAGCTTGGCTAAATCCAAAAGTAAGCATTTAGCACCATTGTCTTGTATTTGAGCGGTTCCCTTAAAATTTCATCAACTATAGCGCGCATTATTCGGCTTTTTGAGAGCCGTCTGCGCACAGTTTAGAAGAACTTGCGTCCGTTTTTAACATTGAATTTACTAGAAACGCGCCACTGCACACGAAACAAAGCGGTGGATTTATGCAAAAACTATTCAATTGTGTCGTATACCTTCATGATCCAATATTATTGGCGTGTGCAGTACTTATTCTATTCATCGGATCAATTGTGACGATACGCCTGTTTACACGGGCGCGAGAAACCAGAAATGAGATTCAGAGGCTCTGGTTGATATTGTCGGGCATGATTGGCGGCGGCACCATTTGGAGCACCCATTTCGTTGCTATGCTGGCCTATAAGAGTGATCTTATTCTTGGCTATGATCTGACACTTACAATCGTTTCTTTGGTAATCGTTGTTTGTACGACGATGCTTGGTTTTGCGATCGCATCACAAAAAACAAACTCTTTACTTATTGAAATTGGAGGCGCGGTTCTCGGCATAGGCATCAGTTCAATGCACTATACCGGAATGGCCGCAATGAAAATCCAAGGCGGCATACATTGGGACACCCCAACTGTGGTTGCTTCGATCTTGCTTGGAGCATTAATCGGCATAGTTTGTGTTTCACTCACTGCTAGGAATTTTACAAAACACCATAATCATTGGGGCGCTGCTGCCTTCATCGTTGCTGTGGCTTTGATGCATTTTACCAGTATGAGCGGTTTGACGCTCATACCTGCCAATATGAGCGTTGAAGTTGAAAAGCTTGTTTCTAATGCTGCGCTTGGATCTGGTATTATCGTCCTAATGGGATGTTTGTACCTAACAACATTCATTACCAGCATGATCGATATGAAGAATGAAAGCGCAACTTCTGAGCATTATAAATACCTTGCGCTACATGATCCATTGACGGGTATTCCAAATCGGCACGGATGCGAAAAATACCTGAAAGATTTTATCTTGGCGCCATTGCCAGATAATCACGGCGTTGCAGTGGTTGGTATTGATTTGGACCGCTTTAAGAGCATCAACGATGTTCATGGCCATGCCGCAGGCGACCATTTGCTTAAATCCATCAGTGCGCATGTATCACAAAACCTTAAGCCCGGTGAAATGATTGGTCGCTTTGGCGGTGATGAGTTTGTTGCACTCAAGTCAGGTGTCTCTGGCAAAAGCGATGCTTCCGAATTTGCAGAGCGTATTTTAAAAGCGATACGTCAGCCGATCATGTGGAATGATGCTGATATCTCAACAAAAGCCAGCCTCGGCTTTTCAATGTTCCCTTGGGATAGCGAAAACCCGATCAAATTGTTGGAGCAGGCTGATTTGGCGATGTATCACGCCAAGAGCAGCGGTAAAGACTGTGTTGTTGGGTATAACAAAGCCATGGATAGCGCCAATAGAGAGCGCGCAACTTTGGCGACAGCGCTTGCCTCTGCAATCGAGAATGAAGAGCTAACGGTTCATTATCAGCTTCAAAATGACGCTCAAACACGCAAAATTACCGGTGTTGAAGCGCTGCTGCGTTGGCATAATCCTGCGCGCGGCAACATAACGCCCGATGTGTTTATTCCAATTGCGGAAGAAACAGGTTTCATCAATGAGCTTGGCACTTGGGTGCTAAGAGAAGCATGTACTGTTGCCTCAAAATGGAGTGTGCCGATTAAAGTTGCGGTCAATGTTGCAGCCAAACAGCTTGCCGATCCTTCATTCGCAGATATCGTCAAGAACGTTCTGGATGAAACAGGCTTGGAGCCATCACGCCTTGAGCTAGAAGTGACGGAGAGCGGCATTATTGGAGATGCTTCACAAGCACTAAAAATCATCAAGAAATTGAAGGCACTCGGCGTGCTGATTGCTATGGATGATTATGGTACTGGCTATTCCACACTGGCTACATTGCACAACTTTCCATTCGATAAGATCAAGATTGACCGCGAGTTTATCAAAGATATTGATCGTAACGAACATTCTGCAGCGATTTTGAAATCAACAATGATTTTGGGCAACAGCTTGAAAATACCTGTGCTTGCAGAAGGTGTTGAAACAGAAGCGCATTTGTCTGCTTTGAGCAATGAAGGTTGCCAGTTGGTTCAAGGGTTCCTGTTTGGAAAGCCAATGCCAAACAATATGTTTGAAGACCTTTTAGCGCAGCAAATTCGCGATGGTCTTTGGAGTGACCATTTCGAGGAAGCAGCAAAAACGAATGTGGTGACACTCAAAGCCATCGCTTGATGTGGCTTTGCTCGCCAAGTGAATGCTGAAACAAATTATGGCCGCTCTTATGCGGCCATTTTCTATTGGGCTAGCGCTGCAGTGTTGACCTATTTGACCAAGAACTGAACTTCTCCGACGCCCTCTACGCCGCCTTGCAATATATCACCGCTCACCACAGGCCCAACGCCAGCAGGTGTTCCGGTCATAATAAGATCGCCAGGAAACAACTCAAACAAAGTCGACAGATAGGCAATTGCATCGCGCACAGGCCAGATCATCTGATCGAGTGTGCCTGTCTGAACGCGTTCGCCGTTTCTATCGAGCCAGATTTTTGCGTTTGCAATATCATTAGGATTGTCGATGCAGGTAAGTGCGGAGCAGGGCGCAGAATAATCAAAAGATTTTGCGACAGCCCATGGGCGCCCTTGCTTCTTGGCTTCCGCTTGAAGATCGCGGCGGGTGAGATCAACGCCAACCGCATAACCAAAGATCGCTTTATCGGCTTCTTCTGCACTCAAATCTTTTCCGCCTGCTTTTAAAGCAACAACAAGCTCGATCTCATGGTGAACATCTTGTGTCGCGGAAGGGTATGGAAAAATCAGTTGGCCTTCACCTGTAAGCAGGCAAGAGGGATGCTTTTCAAAGAAAAATGGTGGGGCCTTATCAGGGTCATGACCCATTTCGCGCGCATGTTCGGCATAGTTGCGGCCGATACAATAAATGCGTCTGGCTGGAAACAGATCATCTGAACCGTTGATCGCAAGAGTTGGTTGGCTTGGAGCGGGTATAGCATAGGTCATGGTTGAGCATCACTTTGAAACAGATATGTCGAATTACATATATTTTTCTTCGCCGCAATTCCTCCATATTTGAGGCAGCGACAGGGTGTAGGCTCTCGCGTGCCCGATCCGGGTGTTTTTTAAAGGAATTTTGCCATGGCCAAAGGTCAAATACGCGGCAACAAAGAAGCTCGAAAGCCCAAGAAGGAAAAAGTGACTGCTGTGGCAGCACCTGTAAGCGGCGGTTTGAAAATTGGCGCTGCATCTCCGATGAATGCACAGCCGAAAAAGAAGTAGATAATTAGGTCGCGCGTCCGTTCGTCGGGCGTGCACTATCTCACTTTATAGATGCTATGTTTGAGCACGTTTTAGCAAATCGCTAAAATCACCCCATAAGGGGCTGAATAAATGTGAGGAAAATTTGCATTTGAATAGGCGGGTGTTAATAACGGCTCGATAGGAGAGCCGCTTGACAACCACACTCATTATTCTTGCTCATCCCGAGGTTACATCTTTCAATGCCAATTGGGCCGCAGCATCTGCTAGCGCAGCTCAGGCTCAGGGTGATGACGTTCTATGGTCGGATTTATACCGCATGGGATTTGATCCTGCGGAGCGGGCTGATTTTTACGTTGATCACGATGGCCCTTTTGATCCGCTAAAAGCGCAGGAACAAGCAGCAGAACAAAGCAAATTGTCACCGCAAATTGCTGCTGAGATTGAAAAAATCAAAAAAGCCGATCGCCTCATTTTCCATTTCCCAATGTGGTGGTTCGGGCCGCCTGCAATTCTAAAGGGGTGGTTTGATAGAGTTTTGGCACATGGCGCGCTTCATAATGTCCAAGAGCGTTTCGACAACGGCATGTGCCGTGGCAAGAAAGCGCTCTTTTGTGTTACCACCGGATCAAGTGAACTTGAAAGCGCTCCGCATGGCAAAGAAGCTGATGCCAATATGTTGCTTTGGCCATCGGCATATACGCTGCGCTATTGTGGCTTTGATGTTTTGAAGCCGGTCTTTGCGCATCGGGTTCATGGATATAACCGCGGCGACCGTCTCGTTGAGCTTGAAACTCGATTGCAGAAAACACTTAAAGCTCAAGCTGAGTTAGTCACCAATTTCGATACGCTTCCAATGATTACGTTTAACGCAGATAATGATTTTGATGAGAATGGCCAGCTAAAAGAAGGCGTAAAAAGCACGACGCCTTTTATACGCCGCTAAGGAAGCCGCTGTCATCAAATGTGTGGTCCAAGGCTTAAGCCTCGGTGCCACCAATCGTCATCTGGTCCATGCGCAAATGTGGCTGGCCAATGCCAACGGGAACACCTTGTCCAGCTTTACCACAGGTGCCAACGCCATTATCGAGTGCAAGATCATTGCCGACCATTGAAACGCGGTGCATGGCATCAGGTCCGTTACCAATCATCATCGCACCTTTGACCGGATAAGTGATTTTACCATCCTCGATCATGTAGGCTTCGGTTGCGCCAAAAACGAATTTACCAGATGTGATATCCACCTGTCCGCCGCCAAATGACACAGCATATAAGCCGCGCTTTACCGATGAGATGATCTCTTCAGAGGTCTTGTCGCCAGCAAGCATGTAAGTATTTGTCATGCGCGGCATTGGCACATGAGCATAAGATTGACGACGGCCATTGCCCGTCGGTTTCATGCCCATAAGGCGGGCATTTTGCCTGTCTTGCATATAGCCAACGAGTTTGCCGTCCTCAATCAGAACATTATAGCCAGATGGCGTGCCTTCATCATCGATAGACAATGAGCCGCGACGATTATCAATCGTGCCATCATCAACCACTGTCACGCCTTTTGCTGCAACTTGCTGCCCCATAAGCCCCGCAAAAGCAGATGTGCCTTTGCGGTTGAAATCACCTTCAAGCCCATGGCCCACAGCTTCATGCAGCATCACGCCAGGCCATCCATTGGCCAGCACCACATCCATTGTACCAGCTGGAGAAGGGCGCGCTTCAAGATTAACCAGTGCTTGGCGCAGCGCACTATCAGCTGCCTGTTGCCATGTGTCGGTTGCGATAAAATCACCGAATAATTGCCGCCCACCCATACCATGCGAACCGGTTTCTTGCCGGTCACCTTCACCAACAATAACAGACACATTAACGCGAACCATTGGGCGTATATCTTTTGCCAAATGTCCATCTGCGCGCAGGATTTCGATAACTTGCCAAGAGGCGGCAAGCGATGCAGAAACCTGCCGTACACGTTCGTCTTTGCCGCGAACATAAGCATCAATGTCTTGTAAGAGCTTAACTTTGGTTTCGAATGAAGGCTCACCAATTGGGTTGCCATCAACATACAGCTTTTTGTTTGTGCGCTGCGGAGCGTCGGAATATGTGCCTGAATGATTGGCCGTAACAGCGCTTACAGCATCTGCGGCACGCAGAAGGGCACCTTCTGAAAAATTATCACTTTCAGCATAACCGACAGCCTCACCAGCGACAGTGCGCAGCCCAAAGCCGGAAGATGTGTTGAATGAACCGGTTTTTAAACGCCCATTATCAAAGCCAAGCACTTCTCCTTCGGAATATTCCATAAAGAGTTCGCCGTCATCAGCTTTTGTAAGTGCGTTAGAGACCAATGCTCTTACGCGCTCTTCTGAAATATCAAACTGATCGAGCAGATTAGGTACGGCTGACATGAAGCACTCCGGCTAGTTGTATAATATAAACTTACATAGGCCGGATGAATGCTAATTTCGAGTGGCCAGTAGAACCTTTGTGGCAATGATTCTGTTTTAAGTCATTATTTTACGTTTGATATATACTTGTTAAACTGAAAGCTGACCAAATGGCACCTGAGGTGCGTATCAAGAGGCGAGTTTTAATGGCTAGCAGCGAACGCTTACATTATCTGGATTGGTTGCGGGTTATCGCATTTGCTATTCTTATTATTTATCATTCAGCGGTGGGTTTTTTCCCGAATGATTTTTGGTTGATCAGTAGTCCAAATACCAGCGCTACCTTAGAGCTGCTCATGGATCTTCCGCGCGTATGGCGTTTATCGCTTCTGTTCTTTATCTCTGGCGCAGGCACTTACTTTGCGTTCCGCAAACAATCTGATGTTCAGTTCATTACAGCCAGAACTGTTAGGCTTGTTGTTCCATTACTATTTGCAATGGCGCTCATTTGTGCGCCGCAGGTTTGGTATGAGCGAATGCTCGTTGATGGATATAAGGGAAATTTCTGGCAGTTTTGGACAGAGCGTTATTTCATGGAAGGAAAATACCCGACCGGAAATTTCACTTGGGCACATATGTGGTTCGTTGGTTACCTGTTTACGATGACGATGTTGTTCTTCCCTGTCATGAAGTTTCTCAACACGCGTCTTGGCGATAAGATCAACAATGTTTTTGCAACGATCTTTCAAACGCGCGCTTCATATTGTCTGTTTTTGCTGCCCTTGGCCTTGAACCTGATGTTAACGCCTTGGTTCCCACGCGCAACAAATACACTTTACAATGATTTCGCTTGGCTAGCGGTGTATCTGTCATGGTTTGGGTTTGGATATCTTTATGCGCGCAATCATATCGTCGCAAATAGGTTTCTTGTTCTGCATACAGCCGAGATTATTACACTGACGGTCATTGTTTCCGTTTCAATGTATGTTCTGTTCTGGATCGATGTGTTTGATTTAAATCTTGGTAATCGAGGAAACCATACCGCTTTATATAAAGCCTTCTCGATCTGCTTATCGCTGATGATGATTTACACGCTTTTAATTCTAGGCTTGCGTTTCTTGAACTTTAAAAACGGTTTCATAAGCTACTTTAATAAAGCTGTTTATCCACTCTACATTGTTCACCAGACCATTATTGTTGGTCTGCTTTATTACACAATCAAAAATGGCTTTGGTTTTTCAACAAGCCTAGCAACCGTAATGATAGGCACTGCATTGCTTTCAATGCTGTCCTATCATTTGATCATCAAGAATTTAGGCTGGGGCAGGCTTCTGTTTGGTTTGGATGCAGAAGGGCGTGGGGCAGAATTTTCCAAGCGCTTTGTCATTCGCATTGAAAGCCTATTGCCCCAGAGCTGGCGAGAAAACGAAGGCTGATAAATAGATCAGCCAAGGTTTTGTCACTTTAAGGCAGCGCATTAAAGCCTTCTGTAAACCCGGACAGGTCCACAGGAATGCCGATGCCTTCTTCAGGTGTTTGGAACACGATGAATGTTGCGCCTGTTCCGCCTTGGAAATTGCTGAGAAGCGAATCTTCCAATATGACTTCCGCGTAACATCCATCTGCAAAGCAGCGTACAAAATATGCACGTCCTATGTCTTTGCCGTCAATGTTGAGGCCAAGGCCGTTTGGAAGCAGAACCCCTAATGGCGCTAGAACGCGCAAGATGCGGGCTTTCTTATCGGCGGTTTTGACAACGATGACAGATAGGCCAAGCTCTGGACGATCTTCCGCGATGACATTTTGCATCAATACGCATTGTTCGCTTGAAGCACCTGCCGGTGTATCGCAAATGATTGACCAAGCGCCATGTGTAGAGCGAACAATACCTTGTTGAGCGCTAGCACTTTGAGGTGCCAATGCAGTCATTAAAATGACAGCACTTGCTGCAAGAGTAGTGAGGGAAGATTTGAAACTGGTAAGCGATTTTATCATTAAGCGAATAAACCATCTAATGTGTTGGTATTGACCAATAGGCAATCGTCACGAATCGCCACGGTTATTTTTACGACGACAGGCGATTAAAAGAAACCGCAAGTTGATAGCGTCTTCCATTGATACCCCCGATGGCGTTGTTATGCGGTCCTGAGCGCGGCAAAAAGATGGCGTAAAGCGTTAAAAAGTGATTGTTGCCGCATTTGTGTGGGCGGTTATAGTGTGACTCTGTGGGAAAACTGGTGCGTAGCGATCAAATGACGCACAATTTGGCCACACATATGGTTGCGATTGGATTGCTTTAGAGTGTAAAGACCTACCATAAATCGAGTAAACGTGGCCGGAATCCGATTCCGTCCAATTCGGGAGAATAAAGCGTGTTCAATTCTACGACTCGCCGTGCCGCACTGGCACTTACATCTTTAACAGGGCTTTTTGCGCCTGTTGCGGCCTATGCCGATCAGCCAACTCCTTGGCAGTATCGTTTTCAGGAGCCTGCGACAGACATTATGCGTGAAATCATTTGGTTTGAAGAATACACATTGTGGTTCATCATTCCGATCACCTTGTTGGTATTGGCACTTCTGATCTATGTAATCGTGAAGTTTAGCGCCAAAGCTAATCCAATTCCATCACGTACAAGCCACCATACAATGATTGAGGTCGTCTGGACTGTTGCGCCAGTTGTCATTCTCTTATTCTTGGCTGTTCCATCATTCCAGCTTCTTGAGCGTCAGTTTACGCCGCCAAGTGAAGCTGAGCTGACAATCAAAGCAACCGGATACCAGTGGTATTGGGGCTATGAGTACCAGATTGGCGAAACAGAAGAAGATGCGATCTCTTTTGACGCAATCCTGTTGCCAGAAGCTGGTCGCCCTGCAGGTAAAGAAGACCTTTCTGTTTATCCGCGCTTGCTAGCTGTTGATAACGAAGTTGTCGTGCCTGTTAATACAACCGTTCGTATTCTCGTGACTGCTGGTGATGTTTTGCATAACTGGGCAATGCCTTCTTTTGGCATTAAAATGGACGCGGTTCCTGGCCGTTTGAACGAGACTTGGTTTAACGTGGAAAAAGAAGGCCTTTATTATGGCCAGTGTTCAGAGCTTTGCGGCAAAGACCACGCGTTTATGCCAATCGCCGTTCGTGCTGTTTCAAAAGCGGATTATGAAGCTTGGGCAGGTACAGCAAAAGCAAGCCTTGATGAGGCAAATAAAAACCTCATGGCTTCGCTCGAAGTAAAAAATAAGCTCGCAAGCGCTGAATAAGATTAGTTTTAAAGACCTTTTAGGAGCACAATTACATGGCTGACGCAGTAGCACATGGTGCACATGACGATCACAAACCACAGGGCTTTATTCGCCGCTGGGTATTCTCGACGAACCATAAAGATATCGGTACGCTCTATTTGATCTTCGCGATCTTTGCAGGCGTATTCGGTGGTTTCCTTTCCGTTATGATGCGTTGGGAACTCGCTGAACCGGGCATTCAGATCTTCCATGGTCTTGCTTCAATGGTTTATGGTGTAGAGGGCGATGCTGCGCTCGATGCCGGTAAACACATGTATAATGTGTTCACCACCGGCCATGGTCTGGTCATGATCTTCTTCATGGTTATGCCAGCGCTTATTGGTGGTTTTGCTAACTGGATGGTGCCGATCATGATCGGTGCGCCGGACATGGCATTCCCTCGCATGAACAATATCTCGTTCTGGTTGTTGCCTCCGGCATTCATCTTGCTTCTGATTTCAATGTTTATGCCTTCTGCACCCGGTGCCTTTGGTGTTGGCGGTGGTTGGACAATGTATCCGCCGCTTTCAACGTCAGGTCAGCCTGGCCCTGCGGTCGATTTTGCTATCCTGTCGCTTCATATCGCTGGTGCATCATCTATCCTTGGTGCAATCAACTTCATTACGACAATCTTCAACATGCGTGCGCCGGGCATGACCCTGCACAAAATGCCGTTGTTTGCATGGTCTGTATTGATCACAGCTTTCTTGCTTCTTCTTTCATTGCCGGTACTTGCTGGCGCGATCACAATGCTTTTGACAGACCGTAACTTTGGTACAGCATTCTTTGCACCAGATGGCGGTGGTGATCCGATCTTGTTCCAGCATTTGTTCTGGTTCTTTGGTCACCCTGAAGTGTATATTTTGATTTTGCCTGCATTCGGTATTGTCAGCCACATCGTTTCAACATTCTCTAAGAAGCCAGTATTTGGCTATTTGGGCATGGCTTACGCGATGGTTGCTATCGGTGTTGTCGGCTTCATCGTGTGGGCGCACCACATGTACACAGTTGGCCTTTCACTCGATACTCAGCGTTACTTCGTATTCGCAACAATGGTTATCGCGGTGCCAACAGGCGTGAAAATCTTCTCTTGGATCGCCACAATGTGGGGCGGCTCTATTGAGATGCGTTCACCAATGCTTTGGGCAATCGGCTTCATCTTCCTGTTCACCGTTGGTGGTGTAACGGGCGTGCAGCTTGCCAATGCTGGTCTCGACCGCTCGCTTCATGACACATATTACGTGGTTGCTCACTTCCACTATGTTCTGTCACTGGGCGCTGTGTTCGCTATCTTTGCTGCATGGTACTACTGGTTCCCTAAAATGACTGGTTACATGTACTCATCAATGATCGCCCGTATTCACTTCTGGGTTACGTTCATTGGCGTGAACTTGTTGTTCTTCCCGCAGCACTTCCTTGGTCTTGCAGGTATGCCGCGCCGCTATATCGATTATCCTGATGCCTATGCTGGCTGGAACCTCGTGTCATCATATGGTTCTTATCTGTCTGCCTTTGGTGTCCTGATCTTCCTTTGGGGTGTGTTTGAGGCATTTGCCCGCAAGCGTGAAGCTGGCGCAAACCCATGGGGCGAGGGTGCAACAACACTCGAATGGCAGTTGCCTTCACCGCCGCCGTTCCACCAGTGGGAACAATTGCCGCGCATTAAATAAGCAAATTGGCAATTTAAAACCTTCCACTGCCCGGATCATGCAAATGGTTCGGGCAGTAGCAAAAGAAACAAGACATTTTTTAAAAGAGCAAAGCTAAATGGCAATGGTTGAAGACATAGTTTTAAATGATGCGCGTGTGTCTGAAGCGACACCGGCGGATTATTTTGAGCTGCTTAAACCAAAAGTCATGCGCCTTGTTGTTTTTACCGCGCTCGTTGGCATGCTTGCAGCGCCCGGCGCAATCAACCCATTCCTTGCCGTCTTCTCTGTTTTGGCAATTGCTGTTGGTGCAGGCGCATCTGGCGCTTTGAACATGTGGTATGATTCCGACATTGATGGCGTCATGACCCGCACAGTTAAACGTCCTGTGCCTTCGGGCCGTGTTACGCCAACAGAAGCGCTGATCTTTGGTGTGATTCTATCGGTTCTATCTGTGCTCACGCTTGGCCTTGTGGCCAATTGGGTCGCTGGAGGACTGCTTGCCTTTACAATCTTCTTCTATGCCGTGATCTATACCGTCTGGCTAAAACGTTCGACGCCGCAAAATATTGTTATTGGCGGCGCTGCTGGTGCTTTCCCGCCGATGATCGGTTGGGCTTGTGTAACTGGCACGTTGACTATCGATAGTGCGGTACTGTTCGCGATCATCTTCCTTTGGACGCCGCCGCATTTCTGGGCGTTGGCGCTATGGAAAATGCGTGACTACGATAACGCCGGTGTGCCGATGTTGCCGAATGTTGTTGGCGAAAAGAAAACGCGCGATCAGATGCTCATTTATGCGGCGCTATTGTTGCCTGTAACGGTTGCGCCTGCATTTCTTGGATTTGGCGGCGTTACCTATGCCGTCATTTCAACGCTGCTCGCGGGCACTTTTCTGTGGCTGACTTATAAGGTCTGGGCGATTGCTGGCGCCGATGAAAGTTTGAAAGCTGAAAAATATCTGTTCGGCTTTTCCATTTTCTTGTTGTTCGCTGTGTTTGCCACATTGCTCGTTGAAGCAGTTGTGTTTCGCACTTTTGGTCTTGCCTTCACTCTAGGAGATATTTTCTAATGGCCGAAGCACGTCACAAAGAGGGTGAAATAATCGAGCTTGTGAGCTTGACCGACAAGCAAGCTAAATCACGCAAAGCGCGAAACATTGCGATCGCACTATGTTTGGTAGCTTTTGTTGGTGTATTTTATGTGGCCACTGTCGTAAAATTTGGTCCAGCAATTATGCAAAATCGAGGCTTTAACCAGCAATGAGCGAGACAGTTCAAAAGACAGTTTCAGACCAAAGCAGCAAGCATAAAAATGCGCGCCTTGCTTTTTCATGCTTCGCATTTTTTACGGGCATGATTTGTTTGGCCTATGCTTCTGTTCCGCTTTACAGCCTGTTCTGCAAGGTAACAGGCTATGGTGGAACAACGCAGCGTACTGAAGCAGCTTCACAGACCATTCTTGATAAAACGATCAATGTTCGCTTTGATTCGAACATTGGTGACAGCGCGCTTGGTTGGAAGTTCAAACCATTGCAGCGCGAAGTTACGATTAAAATTGGCGAGCAAACGAAAATTGCTTATAGCGCGCAAAATATGCTTTCAGTGCCAACCACAGGCACAGCTACCTTTAATGTAACGCCGCAAGCTGCAGGCGCCTATTTTAACAAGATGGAATGTTTTTGTTTTACTGAAACAACATTGCAACCAGGCGAAAGCATGGAAATGCCTGTTGTGTTCTTTGTTGATCCAGAAATAGTCAACGCTATAGAAACAAAAAATATTGGCACGATCACGCTGTCATACACTTTTTATGAAGCCGATGCGCCTGCACAAGTAAGCGCGGTAAGCGGCAACAAAATTCAATCTGTTGAAACACTTGCACCAACAGAAAAATTGAGTACAAAAACACCAAAGCTTGGCGATGAAAAATCTGACATCGCTGGAAACCGGGGGTAGTCTTTATGGCTGACGCACACGCAAAAAATCACGATTATCACATCATCGACCCAAGCCCTTGGCCGTTTCTCGGCTCATTTGGCGCATTGGTAATGATGATTGGCGCAGTTGGCTGGATGCAAGCAGGAAAGGGCAATGACTTCTCTTTGCTCGGCTTACCGCTTGCAAATCCGTGGCTGTTCTTTATTGGCCTCGCAATTGTGCTTTATACAATGTTTGGCTGGTGGTCTGACACCGTCAAAGAAGCACATGAAGGTCATCATACACGTGTTGTGTCCATACATCTTCGCTATGGCATGATCATGTTTATTGCATCAGAAGTTATGTTCTTTGTGGCATGGTTCTGGGCTGTTTTTGATGCCAGCATTTTCTATGATGAAGCAATTCAAGTAAGCCGTATGAGCTATACAGGCGGTCAGTGGCCACCTGCAGGCATGGAGGTTCTCGACCCTCTACATTTGCCGCTTTATAACACTTTGCTTTTGCTTCTATCTGGCACAACAATCACTTGGGCGCACCACGCACTGCTTCACAATGACCGCTCTGGTCTTAAATGGGGCCTCGCGCTAACCATTGGTCTCGGCGTCGTGTTTACCGGTGTTCAGGCTTATGAATATGCGCATGCGCCATATTCATTCTCTGATTCACTTTATGGCGCGACATTCTTCATGGCGACTGGCTTCCATGGCTTCCATGTTCTCGTCGGTACAATCTTCCTGATCGTTTGTTTGCTACGTGCCATGGCTGGTCATTTCACAGCTAAACAGCACTTTGGTTTTGAAGCCGCAGCTTGGTACTGGCATTTTGTTGACGTTGTATGGCTCTTCCTGTTCTTCGTGATTTACATCTGGGGATCATGGGGCGCGCCGATTTACCACGGCTAATTATGATCTGAATATTGCTAAGCGGGCGGGCATGGAAACATGGTCGCCCGTTTGCATTTAAGGCTACAAAAATGACAGCAGAAGCAGCTTCACCTAACAATAAAAAGAAATGGCTCTTGCTGGCTTTATTCTTCGGTACAATTACGCTGGCCGTTCTGGTGTCGCTTGGCACATGGCAAGTTAAGCGGCTTATATGGAAAGAAGAACTTTTAGCGACAATTGAAGCGCGTACTGCGGACGAACCAATTGCGTTAGCTGAATTGCTGAAGCGTTTTGAAACAGGTGATGATATCGAATATGTGCCCGTGAAAACGCAGGGCTATTTCGACCACGATAATGAACAGCATTTCTTTGCAACTTTTGACGGCTTGTCGGGCTATTATATTTATACGCCGCTCAACCTTGAGAAAGACCGCTATGTTTTTGTCAATCGTGGGTTTGTGCCTTATGCGCTAAAGGATGCTAAATCACGCCCTGAAACGCTGGTCTCATTCGCGCAAGATGTCACAGGTTTAGCGCGTAAAGCCCCTAAAGAAAAAGCGGGCTGGGTCGTTCCAGAAAACGATGTTGAGAAAAATGTTTTTCACTGGAAAGACATGGACGCAATGATTGCGCGAACCGGTAAACCTGCTGATCAATTTCTGCCGTTCTTTATTGACCAAAACCGCAATTCTAATCGTTCACTCTTGCCTTTTGGCGGCGTGACAATGATCAATTTGCCCAATAATCATTTGCAATATGCGGTTACATGGTTTGGTTTAGCGCTGACACTTATAGGTGTCTTGGGTTACTATTTGATAAGATACCGCAGAGGTTCTTAGGTCTTTACAACACTAGCTTGCCAAGGCAGTAAACTCTAATGGCTCAATCCTCCAAATCACCTTTGACTATACGCCTGTGCGCCCCTCGCGGCTTTTGCGCAGGCGTCGACCGTGCAATCCAGATCGTCGTTTTAGCGCTCAAAAAATACGGCACACCAGTCTATGTCCGTCATGAAATTGTCCATAACAAATTTGTCGTTGATGGGTTGAAGGATAGGGGCGCGATTTTTGTTAAAGAGCTAGATGATATTCCTGCTGAACATAAAGATCGTCCGGTTGTATTTTCCGCTCATGGCGTGCCGCAATCTGTTCCTGAAGACGCAGCAGCGCGCAATTTCTTCTATTTGGATGCAACATGCCCGCTGGTTTCAAAAGTTCATAAACAAGCCATGCGGCATCAGCGGCTTGGCCGTCATGTGCTGCTTATTGGCCATGCAGGTCATCCCGAAGTCATCGGCACGATGGGCCAGCTTGAACCTCAAGATGTTACGCTCGTGGAGACACCAGAGCAGGTGGCTGAATTACAGGTGCCAGATGAAAACAATGTCGGCTATGTAACGCAGACCACTTTGTCTGTTGATGATACGGCTGATGTGGTCGCAGCTTTGGAAGCACGATTTAAAAATCTAACGGCACCGTCATCTGAGAGCATTTGTTATGCAACCACAAACCGCCAAGAAGCGGTAAAACAAGCCGCCGTTGGAACGGATATGTTTATCATCGTAGGGGCGCCAAATTCTTCCAATTCTATGCGCCTCGTTGAAGTTGCCAAGCGCCATGGGGCAAAAGGCTCCATGTTGGTACAGCGCGCATCAGAGCTCGATTTTAGCCTTTTAAAAGATGTTCGCACCTTAGGCATGTCTGCAGGTGCATCTGCCCCTGAAATCGTTGTTGATGAAATCATTGATGCTTTTCGCCAGCACTTCGATGTGACAATTGAAATAGCACTGACGGCTGAGGAAAATGAGAATTTTCCTGTAATGCGGGATCTGCGTGAAACCGAACTTTTGCCATCTGATATGGCGTTTTTAAATGGACCGGGTGCATAATTGGCCGTCTACACTGATATTACTGAAGCCGAACTAACCGCTTTTATTGCGCAGTATGATGTTGGAGATTTGCTCTCCTATAAAGGCATCGCGGAAGGTGTTGAGAACACAAATTTCCTTGTCCATTGTGAGAAGGCTAACTTCATTCTGACGCTTTACGAAAAACGCGTGAACCCTGATGATCTACCGTTTTTCTTGAACTTGATGGAGCATTTGGCGCAAAGCGGCATCAACTGTCCTCTGCCGGTTGTGCGCAAGGATGGAAAAGTGCTTGGGCAACTGGCTGGCCGTCCTGCGGCAATGATCACCTTTCTTGAAGGGGTGTGGATGCGTGAGCCGACCATTGAGCACTGTAGAGCTCTGGGCACGACGCTTGCAAAAATGCATGAAGCCGGAAAAGGCTTTAACATGCAGCGCAAAAATTCACTGACTGTGGGCGACTGGCGTCCACTTTGGAATAAATGCGTGGAAGCCCATCCTAATATGGAAGATGCGCTGCGTGTTGCGGTTGAGGCAGCGCTCAATAAGTTCGAAGCCAATTGGCCTGAAAAGCTAGAGCGCGGTATCATTCATGCGGACTTGTTCCCCGATAATGTGTTTTTCCTTGGCGGTGAACTTTCCGGTATCATCGACTTTTATTTCGCCTGCAGTGATGCGCTGGCTTACGACATCGCCGTTTGCATCAATGCATGGTGCTTTGAGGCTGACCATGGTTTCAATGCTGCTAAAGGGGCGGCGTTGCTGGAAGCATATAATGCCTCACGCAAGCTATCAGATGAAGAACGCCAAGCTATGCCAATGCTTTGTGAAGGGGCAGCGCTGCGTTTCATGCTGACGCGCCTATATGATTGGGTGACGACACCGGAAGGCTCTCTCGTGGTTAAAAAAGACCCAGAAGAGTATATTATAAAAATGCGGTTCCATGCGCAGGTGAGCGACATTTCAACTTATGGATTAATGCACTGATGGCTAACGTATCGATTTTTACAGACGGTGCCTGTTCTGGCAATCCGGGTCCTGGCGGTTGGGGTGCAATTCTTAAAGCCAGTGATAATGAAAAAGAACTTAAGGGCGGCGAAGCCGACACAACCAATAATCGTATGGAGCTTATGGCTGCTATCAGTGCGCTTAACGCGCTTAAAGGTGGGCCTCACGATGTCGCGCTTTATACGGACTCGTCCTATGTGAAAGACGGCATTTCCAGCTGGATACATGGCTGGAAGAAAAACGGATGGAAGACGGCTGCGAAAAAACCGGTCAAGAATGCGGAATTATGGCAAGCGCTTGATGCAGCAACCAAATTACACAAAGTGACATGGCACTGGGTTAAAGGTCACGCCGGTCATCCGGAAAATGAACGTGCTGATGAATTGGCGCGTGCGGGCATGGAGCCTTACAAGAAAAAATAATGCCGATCATTGTTTAAATGACCGGCACTAAGAGCGTTGGCTTAATTTAATTACAGAATTTCAAGCATTTTCGCTGCGCCTGACAATGTTGCTTCACCCGGTGAATCTTCAACATTCAGCGCTGTCACAACACCGTTGTCGACGACCATAGAAAAACGCTTTGAGCGTTGGCCAAGGCCAGCGGCAGAAAGATCTGTCTCCATACCAAGAGCTTTGGTAAAGCCTGCATCCCAATCAGATAGGAATGTGACTTTTCCTTTGGCGTTCGCCTGATCTGCCCAAGCTTTGGTCACAAATGGGTCGTTTACAGCAATCACAGCGATATCATCAACGCCCTTGGCTTTGATCGCTTCTGCATTTTCCACATAACCAGGCAAGTGGTTGAGGGTGCAGGTTGGTGTAAATGCGCCAGGTACAGCAAACAGAACAACCTTTTTACCGTCGAAAATTTCCGACGAGGCTTGTTTTGCAGGGCCGTCATTCGTCATAACCATCAGGTCCATAGAAGGTAGTTTATCGCCAGTCGAAATCATGAAATTCTCCGAATTATATATGTATGTTTATACCGTTAGATAAGCACATTAAGGCAAATAAGAAGGGCGATTAAGGCAACAATCTTCCAATAATCACTGAAATCTATTGACAGCTAATTTCAAATGAGCCTTGAGGCGTTGTTCCGGTAATGAGGAGGTCGACGCTCACGTCTTGATCAAGCGCATGCAACGGCTCAATGCGGTAGGTTTTTTGATCATTTGTCTCGCTCAACAAGAGCGGTTTTTTAAATTGAATTCCGTTTTTGCTCGAAACGAATAGTTGGAGTTGATCAAGGTTTCCATTGAGTTGCAGATTGTATGCGCCAACGTCGCTTAGGTGTTCCAGATTAACTGTAACACCAAGGTCGGTAGCCGTTTTGGGCAGGGCAGAGAAGGCATTCATAACAATCGCGCTATCGCGTGTAGAGCCGGTCGCTTCTTCAAGTTTAATTGAGAAGTTATCAAAGGCCGGTATGCAAATTTCAGCACAGATACCAACCATCAAGCGCGCATTCACAGTCGTTTCTTTTGCGGGGCTGGATAGCGCTAGTGTGAATGGGATTTGGATTGGCTGTTTATAGCCAGCAAAATCGCCATAGCTGCTTTTCACCCATGTAGGCGCAGGGAAATGTATGTCGGCCGCATTAACGAGCGCCGTATTTGAAAAATCAAAACTCGGCGGAATTCCACCAGCGCCAGGATCGCGCCAATAGGTCTTCCAACCATCTAATAGGTCAATGTCAATGACGCCGCGTATTTTACTTGCACCTTGCATATAAGGCTCTGTGATAATGCGAATATTACCGCCTTCAGTTTTGAGCCAACCGGTTTGGGCTGCCAAAGAAACTTGGCTGCTCAACAAGAGTGATGATGCTGTAAACATCGCTATTTTCGTAAATGATCTCATATTTTCTTATTCGCATGCGGTGTGAAAATCTCAAATCAACATCTTTGAAAATCAATCATTTCTTCGTGAAAATACACATTTGCATTTTCTTGGAGTAATCGGTGCGAAAGTCCTCTTCCAGTTTAAGGCTATCAATTTCTTGGCAGAATGTTACGATTTTCAAATGAGCATATATGGCATGGACAATTTGATGAGTGATAAAGGGGAGGAAACAGGCCAATTCGAAGGCAAGTTTCTGCTCGCTATGCCCACGCTTGAGGCGTCAATATTTGATCGGTCAATCATCTATATGTGCGCCCATTCACATGATGGCGCTATGGGGTTTCAGGTCAATAAGCCGTGCGATATGACAATTAAAGAGTTGATCAGCAAGACAGATATTGGCCAAGAAACAAAGTCTATCTCTAAAAGCTCGGCCGTAACGTCGAATTTGGTACGCTATGGCGGACCTGTCGATGAACACCGCGGCTTTGTTTTACATTCTGGTGATTATCACTGCGATACAACAATCCCGATTTGTGAACATGTCTATCTGACTTCAAATGTCGAAATTCTACGCTCTATTATTCATGGAGAAGGGCCGTCACGTTTAGCAGTGTCGCTTGGTTATGCTGGATGGGGCCCTGGGCAATTGGAGCAAGAGGTCGCCGATAATGCATGGCTAACTTTAGATGCAGATATTGATGTCGTGTTTGACCCACGGCACGAAGGAAAATATGAACGCATGCTCGTTGCAATGGGTATAACGCCTGCGCATTTTATTGCCCAAGCCGGAAGCGCCTAAGCGCTAAAATCTATTCAGCAGCAGCGTCCGTTATAATGAGCGGGTTTTGACGAATAACAATTTCAGCTGCATCCGTTGAACTCATTGCTGCACCAGCGACAAACCCCTGTATGTAGTCGACACCCAGACCACGTAGCAATGTTACCTCTTCATCGTCTTCAACACCTTCACACACAACATCCAGATTGAGCGAATGAGCCATGTCGACAATTGAACGCAGCATCACATCGCGGTTCGTTGGTTGGCTTCTCATAAACGACTGATCAATTTTCAGCGTATCAAACGGAAAACGTGTCAGATAGGAAAGCGACGAATATCCAGTGCCAAAATCATCAATAGCAAGCTTAATGCCTGACTTCTTGATGTTTTCCAGAACGCGGCAGTTCTGTTCCGGATTCTGCATTAATGTCGTTTCAGTAATCTCTAATCTCAAAGTGTGATGACGCACAGGGTAACGAGCCAAAATACCGTCGACCATATTTACAAAATCACGTTGGCCGACCTGTTGTGCAGATACATTCACTGACACGAAGATTGGCGTGTCAACCATAATTGCATCCCAGTCCATCAACTGCATGGCTGCGAGCTCTAGCGCGTAACGACCCAAATCGCTTATAAGGCCATTTTTTTCTGCCAATGGTACAAATTCAGACGGTGATACTTCGCCGCGGCGCGGGTGGTTCCAACGAAGCAGTGCCTCAAAACCAGATACGTGACCCGTTGCCGCTTTTACGATCGGTTGATAGGCCAGCGTGAGTTCAGAGCGTTCAATCGCACGTCTTAAATCAGCAACCAGTTGCACTTCGTTTCCAGCGGTATCGCGAAAAGCTGGACGGAAAGGCTCTACGCGGTCACCGCCAAAACGTTTGGCTTGGTGTAGCGCGAGTTCTGCATCCTTGAACAAATCATCGCCTTGCACGCGAGATGGTGCCCAAGTTGCCAAACCAACCGATGGTGTAATGACGAATTCACGCTCGGCAAAAGAAATAGGGGCTTTGATTGTCTTTTTAAGTTGATCAGCAAGGTTGGCGATTTCTGTTGGGTCTGTTTCCGACAGAAGCAAAATACCAAATACATCGCCGCCAATACGGGCCAATGTGTCGTGCGGACGCAGTAAACGGCGGAGGCGACGCGCAACCGTTATGAGCAGCGTATCACCAGCCGAAATGCCAACATTATCATTGATTTCTTTGAAACGGTCCAAATCTACAATGAAAACAGTTGGACGAATTTCAGTATCAACAGCCGATAATGCCATCACACTACGAATGCGGTCAAAGAACAACTCCCGGTTAGGCAGACCGGTCAGATTATCGTGTACGGCATCATGCAAAAGGCGCTCTTCTGCACGTTTTTGACCGCTGACATCACTGGCTGTACCAATACAGCGTATAACTTCACCATTGGCGCCAGCGACAGGGCGCGCTTTGATTTTGTACCAAGTAAAATGGTTCTCTTGCGTCATAAGACGTATATCGAGATTGATCTTTCCTCGGCGTTGTTCGACCACGGCATCAAGCGCAGTTCGAAAACTATCACGGTCATCAGAATGAATATGCTTTAGCCAGTTTTTTGCCGGACCTTGTAGCGCGCCGACGCCAATGCCTAATTTTCGGCCCAAGTCTGGTGTTGTGGTCAGGCGATCTCGGCCAACATCCCAGTCCCAAACAATCCCGCCAGAGCCGGTGACCGCAAGCGCTTGTAACTCGACATTGGAGAATAGGTTTTGTTGGAATGTACCGCCAGAAAACGCATGCTGCATAACGGTAAAGCCGATAAGCAAAACGATCAGAACCAACCCACCCGCTAAAGCCGGCTGAATGATGTCGTTGTCCACTTGGCCGGTGACGGTCATCCATCCACCAAAAATCCAAGCCATTAACAAAGCCCAAGCTGGTATGAGCATGATAGCGCGGTCAAAACCGCGAAGGCTGAGAACGATGATCAATGCAAAACCAAAAGCAGCTGTCGCAGCCATCGCCAAACGCGCAATGCCTGCAGCAATAGTCGCATCATAAAGCACGATGCTTGAGAGCAGAACGATGGCGATAACCCAAGCTATGGCTCCATAGTGAAGCGAGTCATTCCACCTGTTGAGGCTTAAATGGGTGAACAAAAACAGCGCTAATGTCGCACTAATCGCTACTTCTGATAGCGCGCGCCATGTGCGCAGATCATCGTTAGATAGTGGAATAAGTTGTTCGATAAAGCCGAAATCAATGGTGATATAGGCAAGAACAGCCCAAGCAAGAGCCGCCGCTGCGGGAAAAGTAGAGGTGCCCCGAACCACGAATAAAATAGTGAGAAACAAGGCTAGAAGCCCTGAAATGCCCAGCACAATACCGCGATAAAATGTGTAGGAGTTCTCGATTTCCTTATAGGCACTTTCTTCCCACAAATAAACTTGCGGCAAGTTGGGCGAGGAAAGCTCTGCGACAAGAGTAACAACGGAACCCGGGTTCAGCGTGATCGAAAAGATATCAGCATCATTACTGTCAAGACGATCAAGAGAGAAACCAGAGCTCGGCGTCATTGCAACAATGCGGTCTGACCCTAAATCAGGCCATAGGAGACCAGAGCCTGCCATTCTAAAATGCGGTGCCACAATCAAGCGGTCAATCTGTTGATCGGTTGTATTGGCCAGCACCATCACAGCCCAATCGCCAGCTGTTTCGCGATTGCTTGCTTGCACTTCAATCGTGCGCACAATGCCTTCAGAATCAGGCGCCGTAGAAACCTGAAAGGTTTCGCCTCGATCTCTAAATATTGAAATCGCCTTCGTCAGATCAAGCGCAGTATCATCGCGGTTGATGGAAATTGTTTCTGCACTAAAGGCGCTGAGCGCAGATAAAAGCAATGCACTGCAAACAAGCAGCATGTGCATACACGTTTTCAAGCAATGGGTTCTCTGAAAAGCCATTTCACGCGTCCCTTTTGTCAGTTCGCGAGCCAAAGTCCGCGCCATGAAATGGGTTAATACGTGAATACAAAATATGGTCCTGCCAGTTGCCGTTAATTTTTAAGTATGACCTCAAGTGTCCTTCACGCTCGAATCCGGCTTTTTCAAGGAGTCCAATTGAACGCTCATTAGAGGGGACGCAGGCGGCCTCCAAACGATGAAGATTTAAACTGGAAAATGCAAAATTGCATAATAATTCCAATCCTTCACGCATATGTCCTTGGCCTGCAAAATCCTTACCAATCCAATAGCCTATTTGACCCGATTGGGAAACACCGCGCCGAACATGTCCCAGACTTATCCCACCCAAAAGTGCTTTGTCAGATCGCCGTTCTATAAAAAAAGGAAAGCCGGTTTGAGCCTTAATCTCTTGATTGTAGCGCTTAAGCCTTTTGCGATAGGAGTCGCGCGTCAAATCATCGCTTGGCCAACGCGGCTCCCAAGGCTGCAAGAACTCAGAGCTTGCAGCGCGAAGACGTGCCCATGCTGCGTAATCCGAAGCATGGGGAAAGCGCAGTTGGACTGTTTTTCCTCTGGTAACCGGATCAGCCGTCGCGCCTGATATTATCGAAAAAATCACGCCGACCCCATTTTGCAGTGTTATTCTGCAGCAGAAGGAGCGCGATGATGTACCGTTCCTTGATCGCCAAACTGAGCGAGTTTTTCTGTAATCTCACGCATGTCCAGCAAATTTTCGACTGGCCCAACAGCCGAAATTGTAGGCTTAGAGGCTGTAAACAAGCGGTTTGCAAGATCGTTGATACGCCCCTTATCCAAATTGTCGAGACGCGATAAAAGTTCAGCGTTTGGAATAGGACGCCCAAATAAGAGAATTTGCCGCGCGATTTGTCCTGCACGCGCAGGCGCGCTTTCGCCAGACATCAACAATGATGCACGGAATTGCGCTCGTGCACGGTGCAACTCAATATCGCTAATATCTTGCGACGCGCGCTTGAGTTCGCGTAAAATCAACTCAACAAGCTCGGGAAGATCGCCAGGCTCAGTGGCAGCATGAACGCCGAAAATGCCGGTGTCAGAAAATCCCCAATGGAACGCATAAATGGAGTAGCACAGCCCGCGTTTTTCTCGGATTTCTTGGAACAGGCGTGAAGACATGCCGCCGCCAAGCAGCATCGCAAGGACTTGGCTCGCGTAATAATCACGCACATGATAGGCGCGACCTTCAAACCCTAGAACCAGCTGTGTGTCTTCCAAAGCACGCGGTTCGCGGTAATCACCGCCCACATAATGAGCAACGGGTGATGTCGAATAGTTTGATTTTTTCTGAATGGTAGAAAAACGAGATTCGACCAGCTTTACGATTTCATCATGATCGACCGCGCCGGTTGCTGCGAAAACCATGCGCTCGCCTGAATATTCGCGGTTAATATATCCGCGGATCATATCTGGAGTGAAAGATTTAAGTGTTTCGCGGGTGCCTAAGATAGAGCGTCCCAATGTCTGATGGCGGTATGCTGCTTCTGTAAAGCGATCAAATACACAATCATCAGGCGTATCATTTGCAGCGCCTAATTCTTGAAGAATAACGTGTTTTTCACGGGCAAGTTCATCTTCATCAAATTTTGCGTTTTGCAAAATATCAGCAAGAATATCGACACCAAGTTCTGTGTCTTCTTTGAGCATCCGCAGATAATAGGATGTGGTTTCTACGCTCGTTGCGGCATTGATATCGCCGCCTACATTTTCCACCGACTCGACGAGCTTTTGAGCCGTTCGATTTGTTGTGCCTTTAAAAGCCATATGCTCGAGCAAATGAGCAATGCCATGCTCATCAATCAACTCGTTGCGGGAGCCAGCTTTTACCCACATGCCAAGAGAAATACTTTCGACATGTACAAAATGTTGAGTGGCAACGGTAATTCCGTTTGCCAATACGGTTGTCTCCACCGTCATCAATATGCTCCCGTGCCGGTCATGTTAGTTTTAAAAACGCCGACTTGTTATTATTTTAAGCACGTGTGTGCTTTGAAATGTAATCTTCTATTATTTTTAGGTCAGATGAAAGGGGGGTAAAGTTTTCTTTACGAGACATAAGATCACCTAGCCATGCAGGTAAAGCAGGTTCAACGCCTGTCGCTTGTTTGACGGCATCTGGAAATTTGGCCGGATGTGCCGTTCCAAGAACAATCATAGGCACGCCATCGCGCTTGTGATTGCGCGCCACATGAACGCCGATAGCGCTATGTGGGTCAAGCGTATAGCTACACTGCTCGGCAACATCTTTGATTGTTTGTTTGGTTTGCCCAACATCCGCCCGACCCGCTAAAAAATCTGAACGGATTGCTTTGAGTGTTTCCGGTTTAATTGTGAACTCACCAGATTGTTTGAGCGTGCCCATATAGGCTGTAACTTCACGGTCATCATCACCAGAAGCCTTATAAAGAAGGCGTTCAAAATTTGATGAAATCTGAATGTCCATAGAAGGAGATGTTGTTTCAACAACGCCCGACATGGAATATGAGCCGGTTTCCAATGTGCGCGCCAAAATATCATTGTCATTTGTTGCAATGATCAATTTGTCGATGGGAAGGCCCATTTGTTTTGCAGCATAGCCTGCAAATATGTCACCAAAATTGCCTGTCGGTACGCAGAACGAAACGGTGCGGTGCGGTGCACCCAATGAGACAGCGCTTGTGAAATAATAAACGATTTGGGCCATGATCCGTGCCCAGTTGATCGAATTGATGCCTGAAAGACTAACGCTATTGCGGAAGTCAGCATGGTTAAACATGGATTTTACATGCGCTTGGCAGTCGTCAAAATTACCGTCAATCGCTAATGCGTGAACGTTTAAGGCCGTTGATGACGTCATCTGGCGCTGCTGAACAGGCGAAACACGCCCCTCTGGAAACAGGATAAACATGTCAGTGCGATCACGGCCAGCAAAGGCGTCAATTGCCGCGCCGCCAGTATCACCTGACGTTGCACCAACAATCGTCGCACGTTGGTCACGCTCAGTTAGAACATGATCCATTAAGCGGCCGATAAGCTGCATTGCAACATCTTTGAAAGCCAGCGTTGGGCCATGAAAAAGCTCTAGTAGAAACTCGTTGTCGCCCGTTTGGACCAAAGGGCAAACGGCGTCGTGCCGAAATGTCGCGTAGCTTTCACGAACAATGCTTTCAAAAGCTGCGCGTTCTATCTCGCCTTCAACAAAAGGCCACATGATTTCAATAGCCACATCAGAATATGACTTTCCAGCCAGTTTGGCGATTTCATCATGGGAGAATTGCGGCCAGCTTTCAGGAACAAAAAGCCCGCCATCAGAGGCAAGACCTGCCAGCATCGTGTCTCGGAAACTAAGGGCCGTGGCTTGTCCACGTGTCGAAACATATTTCACTGCTCTAAAAAACCTTTAAGATATGAGGAAGCATAATTATGCTTTCGCTTTAAAGTCTGCCGCTCATTAGCGTAATTTTCTTTGCGCTGCAAAGGATTGCGCGTAAAAATAAGAGGGAAATGCCTTGTGGCTATAAATAGATCAAGAGTTGACCTATTGCTGCCCAATTGCGCATAGAAGAGAAATGTGAATTCATATCCGCTGAAAAGCGTTGCGAGTGTAGGCAAAGGGTGAAAAATGGCATTGTTAGCGAGTGATAAGAGCTTGGATTTAGGTAAGTTCGTACGTGCTGGTGTATTGGCTATCTCGGCAATAGCTTTGGCTTCTTGCCAAACAGCAACAACGCAAGACACATTGGATGTGGCTGAGGACAAGGTCACGGAAGACGATCTGCGTGCTTATTGTCCGCGTGTGACCCTTAATGATGGGACCGCATATTTCAGAACCTACACAAAAGGTAATGATGGTAACGCCGATGAGGTTATTTATCAGGCGCTAATTTCAGATGTCACGCGCACTTGTAAATATCGCAATGGGCAGCTCTTCATCACTGTTGCGGCAGCTGGCCGTGTCGTGAATGGTCCAAAAGGCACGGGCGGCAATATTAATATGCCAATTCGTGTGGCGGTTAAATCAGGCGAAGGCTTGCCTTATTCGCGCCTTGGCAAATTCGATGTTACGGTGACGCCAGGTGCTGGTGCATCTCAGTTCATTTATAAAGATGACCAGATTGTCTTGCCGGAACCGAGTGTGCGTAACTTGCAAATCTTGGTTGGTTTTGATGAAGGCCCATACGGTACGCCGTGATTAGCCGTTAGACTTTTTTATCTGCATTAACGGCAGAAAGAATATCCGGTAAAATATCAGGATCTGCAGATTGGACACGGCTCCAATTTGGAATGAAAGGTGTTTCCATCGGGTTCTCAAGGAAGGTGTGGCCAGCCTCGACGATGTTGGCCGCAAATAGCTCTACCGCTTCTTCTTCCGTATGGCGATCAACGTGTAATCCGTTGAAAATCGCATCGTTGTAGTACATTTCAATCAAATCGAGAGCGGTGCGATAATAGGTTGCCTTTAAGGTGCGGAATCGTTCGTTGCTAAATGTAACGCCGTCCGTGGCGAGCTTGCGAAAGAGTGCCTTTGCAATGTCCGCCGACATGCGCGACAGGCCCTTATTCGCATCTTCTTTTGAAAGCGGTTGGTGTTTGTGGTCGTAAGCATCTGAAATGTCGACTTGGCAAACCGAGTTGCGGTTCAAGTTACGCCAAACTTCAGAAAGAACACCAATCTCTAAACCCCAATCGGACGGAATACGCATATTAGGTAAGATCGATGTACGCATAGCGAATTCGCCAGCAAGCGGATATCTAAAGCCTTGTAAATATTCGACATAATCATTGTGGCCACAGGTTTTTTGTAATGCGAGCAGCAAGGGCGTGACGAGAAGGCGGGTTACGCGCCCGTTTAACTTACCATCAGCGATGCGCGGATAATAACCTTTGCAAAACTGATAGGGGAAGTTGGGGTTTGCGACAGGATAGACAAGCCGCGCCAGCATCTCGCGTTTATAAGTTACAATATCGCAGTCATGCAGTGCGACCACGTCTGAGTTTTGTGAGGCCAGTGTATAGCCAATGCAATACCAGACATTACGGCCTTTGCCTGCTTCTTTCGGGGCGATATCTGCGTCTGCTAAGCGGTCGTGAATTGCACGTAAGCGCGGCCCATCATTCCATAAAATATCGTGATTTTGAGGCAAAATGGAAAAGTACTGTTTTGCAAATTTGAACTCTTCTTCATTCGCTTGATCCAGACCAATAACGATATTACTGATATAGTCTGCATTGCATAATTCATCGACAATACCTGCAAGCGCTGGCGTTTGTAGCTCTGAAAAGAGCGATGGTAATATGAGTGTAATCTTCCGGTTTTGTGCAAATGAACGCAGTTGGTTTTCAATGTCATCAACAGGCATTTTTGATAGATTATGAAGTGTCGCAACACTTCCATTCTGGTGGAAGTCACCCATTATCTAATCCTTACTTTTGATTGATTTTAAAGCGCCATGGTCTTCAACGAGTTTGAGCACAGCTAGGTTCCAGCCTTCAGGACCGTTCTTGGACGCGCGTATAATTTTACCATGATCTTCACCAATAAGATGCTTAATTTTATCATGTGCTGGGTTCGCAATAATGACACCAATATCTGCAGCCTCAAGCATGGCAATGTCGTTGGGTGCGTCGCCAAGCGCTATTGAGATAGTTTCATTTTCTTGTTTTGCTAGAATTGCTTGCATCTGTTCGGCTTTGTCGCCTCCAAATGAGAATGTTAGAAAACGGCCGCCTTGTTTGGCAATTAATCCTGCGGCTTTTGCAGCCTCCACAAACGCTTCTCGTTGTTCCCGATTGCCATGAAAGATACCGGGTTCAGAAAACTGCCGTTTCTTAGCAAGTTGCGAGGCTTCGCGTGTAAGGCCTGTCACAGCAATAACATCCTCAACACTCATTTGCGAAAAACCTGTAAATTGCGAGCGCAGTTCATTGGGCAGCATATTGAGGGCTGATTGAATTTTCTCGTAATCTCCAGATGCTTCACCCGCTTGCATATGAGGGAGCATAAGCCCTGCGCCATTTTCAACGATTGCTGGGCAATGTGAAAACCCTAACTCGGCACGAAGAGGCGCTATTTCAGCAGCCGTTTTGGAAGATGCGAGCACAAGTCCGATGCCGCGCTGCCGTAACAACTCAATAGCTGACAATGCCGCTTCATAGCTATAAGTTTCATGGTCCAGCAAAGTGCCATCAAGATCAGTAAAGATGAGAAGATTGCGATCTGCCATCAATTGGCCATCCGGTTCGTGATCCACATGGTTTGATATGGAGTAAGCGTTAAATCTCCCTCAAGCGATTGGATTGGTGCGCCGGTCAGCAAATCCATCCAGTCATTGCCATCAATGAGATTGAGCGAAACCGCTGGCAGAGAAATTTCATCTTTTGTAAGATTTGAAATGGCGAAAATAGATTGCGCCCGATCAAGACTTTGTCGCCAAAATCCGAAAATTTCGTCGCCAAGATGCAGAGTAAATTGCGTTGCGTTTGGATGAAATGCTGGCTGTTTACTGCGGATTCTTATTCTGCGTTTAAGTTGATTAAATACAATAGCTTGAGGGCTTTTCGAGTTGCTTAATTCGGCCCGTAATTCAGAATAATCAAACCGCGCGCGGTTGATTGCGCGGTTATAACCTAGACGTTCAACGCCTTCGCTATCGTTGCCCGCAGCCACAAGCGAATGGAAGTAGAAAGCTGGTATGCCTTCTAAGCCCATAGCGATTGTTTGGCTGCAAATAAATCTTGCTGCCTGATACTCGTCGATGCCATCCACGGTGCCTTTAAACGCATCATAAAGCGCAACATTAAGCTCATATGGTTTAGGCCCGTCTTTCGTCTCGCGCATTGAAACGCGCGCACCGAAACTTTGAACTGTGTTGAGCATTTCAGTGAGCTGATCGTTTGGAATAATGCCTTCTGCTGGGCGCAACCCTATGCCGTCATGAGAGGCGGTAAAATTGAAATAGGTGCATCCAAGTTGAGCGGGCGGCATACTCATTTGCCATGCTTTTAAGTATTTTGACGTCCCTTTGAGAAGCGCGTGAAGCACCAATGGCGGTAATGAAAAATTATAGACCATATGCGCTTCATTGCGATTACCGAAATAACTAAGATTTTCAGCGCGCGGTACATTGGTCTCGGTGATCAATATGACGCGTTCTTCGCAGTAATCACAAAGCAAACGCATTATTTTCACGATGTCATGTGTTTGCTTTAAATGGATGCTGCTCGTACCTGCTTGTTTCCAAAGAAAAGCAACAGCATCAAGGCGCACTGTGCGCACGCCCATATCGATATGAAACCGAAGAATTTCTAGAAATTCTAACAACACATCTGGATTGCGAAAATCGAAATCCACTTGGTCGTGACTAAATGTGCACCACACATGCTTGGTGCCATTGGCTGTTTCAACTTCGCGCAGAAGAGGGTGCGCTCTTGGGCGAACAACGTCGCTCAAATCATCGTCAGGCGATGCTTCGAAAAAATACTTATCATAGGGCGCATGGCCTTGCAGATACTCATTAAACCATACGCTTTGGCTTGAGCCATGGTTCAAGACGAGATCAGACATTAGGCGAAAATGCTCGCTGATTCTTGTAATGTCTTCCCAAGCACCAAGCTCGCTATTGACCTGTCGGTAGTCCGTCACAGCAAAACCATCATCGGAAGTAAAAGGGAAAAACGGTAAAATGTGGATCCCGTTTATCGTGCCTTCCAAGTGCTGTTCTGCAAAGTCACGCAATAAATCAAGTGGCTTGTGCTCACCGTCAATAATCGTATTGCCATAGGCGATCAGATAATTGTCTTTTTCGCTCCATTGCGCATTTCCAGCAACGCGCCCACGCATGCGTGGCCGTTTGTCATTTTGCCAAAAGCGATCAATCACATTTTGGCTGAGCGTTTGGGTATCATGTTCTGGATAAACGGCTGCAACGAGCTGAGCCAGATTGTTCATTAAACGCTGGGATGCTTTTTCAGATTGCGTTTCTAGCACGAACAACTCCGTCACTGAATCTATCAAATATGTATTTGGGGGCAGAGGTCGCAAACTGTCCAGCCATTGCGCTGCACAAATGTTTTCATGTCTGCTTAAATTTTAGGCACTGAGCGACAAGTCATTGAAGTTCAAGGGCATATGTAAAATTCAAATTAACACAATTTAATTGTCATTAACCATAAACGTTCACCAGACGTTTACCCTGATCAGTAACCATAGGGACATAGAGTAATTTTGTAATCAGGTGCTTCATGTCTCGCGTACACCTGGCCAGATCGGCCAAAACAACTGTCACAGCAGTCCCATCATATGTGAATACAATTATGAAAGGGGACTGCGTGGCAGCAATGGATAAATTGCCGGATAACTCCGTCGATATGATCTTTGCCGACCCACCCTATAACCTACAACTTCAGGGCGACCTCCAGCGCCCTGACCAATCAAAAGTCGATGCGGTTGATGACCATTGGGATCAGTTTGATTCATTTCAAGCTTACGATGATTTCACCCGTGCTTGGCTTTTAGCGGCGCGCCGTGTCTTGAAACCAAATGGTACGATCTGGGTCATTGGCTCATATCATAACATCTTCCGCGTTGGCGCGAAGATGCAAGATTTGGGCTTCTGGATTTTGAACGATGTGATTTGGCGCAAAACCAATCCAATGCCAAACTTTCGTGGCCGTCGTTTTGCTAATGCGCATGAAACAATGATTTGGGCATCGAAAGATCAAAAGGGCAAAGGCTACACCTTCAATTATGAATCGATGAAGGCAGCGAATGATGATGTTCAAATGCGTTCTGATTGGCTGTTTCCAATCTGTAATGGCGGCGAACGTCTCAAAGGCGAAGACGGCAATAAGGTTCACCCAACGCAGAAACCGGAAGCATTGCTCGCTCGCGTTCTCATGAGTGCGTCTAAGCCGGGTGACGTGATCCTTGATCCATTCTTTGGCACAGGTACAACCGGCGCAGTTGCAAAGCGTTTGGGCCGTAATTTTATCGGCATTGAACGTGAACAAGATTATATTGATGCAGCAACTGCACGTATTAATGCTGTTGATGAACTGCCAGCGCATGATTTGAAAATTGTAACAAGTAAACGCGCCGAACCGCGTGTCGCATTTTCCGCTTTGATTGATGCCGGACTCGTCAATTCAGGCATGGAATTAACCGATACAAAACGCCGCTGGACAGCAACAGTGCAGGCCGATGGCTCATTGTCACGCGATGGTGTTCAAGCCTCAATTCATAAAATGGGCGCAACAGTTCAAGAACTAGATGCCTGCAATGGTTGGACGTTCTGGCATTTTGAGTGTCCGAAAACCAAAAAACTTATGCCGATTGATAGCTTGCGCCAGATTGTGCGCGATCAAATGTCAAAAGCAGGCGCTTAAAAGAATATAGAACTTAGCTTGGCCTCCAGTATCTCGTACCAAGCCTACTGAGAGAACGCTCCGTCAGAAATGCCGGAGCGTTTTCGGTTTTAAAGCCCGAGTTTGTGAAGCTCAGGGGCAAGGTCCATATCTGGTGTCAAATGAATGCCGTGCCAGCCAAGTGCGCGGCAGGCTTCGATGTTGGGCAGGCTATCATCAATGAACAGTGTTTTTGATGGTTCAAGATCAAATGTTTCTACATGTAGTTCATAAATGGCTGGGTCAGGTTTGATGAGTTTGACATCACCGGAAACCGTAACGCCGCGCCCTGTTTTCAAGAATGGATACATTTCTTGCGCTTGGCGAAAAGTGTCAGATGCAAAATTGGTAAGCAGCGTTACATCATGGCCTTCGTCTTGAAGGCGCAATAAGTGGCCGACACGCTCATCCAAAGCGTGGGAAACCATTTCGTGCCAATGCTTGCGAAAAGCGCGAATTTCAGTTTCCCAATCAGGGTATTCTGCAATCAACAACGCTTCAGCCTCTGGCCATGTGCGGCCACGATCTTGCTCAATATTCCATGCGCTCGTGCATATTCTGTCAAAGAAAAATTGACGCTTTTCTTCATCTGGAATGAGGTTTGAAAAGGGAATATTCGGATCATAATGGATCAGGATTTGTCCAATATCGAAAACGATGTGTTTTATCTCAGTCATTATTACTCAATCATTGTTTTAAAAGAGCTCAGGTATGGCACATGAAATTACTTTTTTCATGACAGTGGGCAGCGCTTCATCAGGCAAATTTTCGCGCGTTGACCACCAATAGTTTTCACCGTCAGAATGTACATTTTCCGCGTGCCATACAATGAGTTCGAGTTCAAAATGCGTAAAAACATGGCGGATTGTGCCGCGATGTTTCCAGTCAGCAGAAAATGGTGCGCCATTGATGTCTGATACACCGTCTTGGCGCGAGGTCCATTCGGTTGTTGGCACCTGCGCCATGGACGCTAAAAGCCCGGTTGATGGGCGTTGCTCCAATAAAACATCACCGGATGGCGAAACGGCAACAAAGGCTGCCCCTTTGCGTTTGGGCTTTTCTTTCTTGGCGAGCTTATAAGGAAATAATTCTGGATCAAAATCAGCCAGCGCGCGGCAATTGTCACGGATAGGGCAGTGCGTGCAGGCTGGTTTCTTAGGGGTGCAGATCGTTGCGCCTAAATCCATCGTCGCCTGTGCAAAATCACCAGCCCTCATTGGGCACAAAACGCTATCAACTTTGGTCTTGATAAGCGGTTTTGCAGCAGGCAGAGGCGTATCAATAGCGAAAAGGCGTGAAAAAACACGCTCCACATTACCATCCACAACAGGCGCTGGAATATCGAAGGCAATGGATGCGATGGCTGCGGCAGTATAATCGCCAATACCGGGCAAAGCTTTCAGCGCCTTAACATCTGCAGGGAAATTGCCACCATGTTCGGCAACCACCATATCGGCGCATTTCTTTAAATTGCGCGCCCGTGAATAATAACCAAGACCAGCCCAAGCGCGTAGAACATCATCTTCGCTGGCTTTTGATAAGGCTTCAACATTTGGCCATTTGGCCGTGAACTTTAAAAAATAGTCCTTCACGGTGGCGACAGTTGTTTGCTGCAGCATGATTTCAGACATCCAAACACGATAGGGATCTGGCAAAACATCGCGTGCACGATCTTGCGGCGATATGCGCCAAGGCAATTCGCGTGCGTGTACATCGTACCAGTCAAGCAGTTTCGCGCTTATGTTATGAGTGTCATCCATGCTGCGGTGTATCGAAAGCGCTGGACAAAGATCAACTCTAATTTGCGCAATTGCTGCATGAGGGCTATTGAAAGGGCCAAATCAAAGGAAATCACGATGTCGAAATCGGCAGCCGGATATATCAATAAAATTCTTGATCCTTTGTTGGCCAAGCGGGCAGGGGTATCAACAGCGTTGATTACTGCTTGGAGTGAAATCGTAGGCCGTGATTTGGCTGATATGTCGATGCCGATCAAAGTGCGTTGGCCAAGCCGAACCAGCGAAGACGATGCCTTTCAACCAGGCACGCTTCTTGTTGCAGCAGAAGGCATGGCCGCATTGCACATTCAGCACCAGACAGGCGAAGTCATAGACCGCGTGAACGCTTTCATGGGATATCGTGCAATCGCACGCATTAAGCTCATGCAAAAACCTATCGAAAAGAAAAAACCGAAAAAGCGCTTGAAACCCATCACTGAGGGTGAGAAACGCAAGATAGATAGACTGGCAGACGGGATTGAGGATGAAGCCTTAAAAGAATCTCTCAAGCGGTTTGGACAAAGCGTCATGCGCGATAAGAAGTAATCGCATCACCCACTAGAAAAACTGAGCAAATAAAGTGACTGTAGAGAAACCTTACTGGGAAGAAAAAACACTGGCTGAAATGACGGCTGGTGAGTGGGAAGCCCTATGCGATGGCTGTGGTAAATGCTGCATGTCCAAGCTTATCGATGATGATACCGATGAGATTTATTACACGACGGTTGCTTGCCGCTTGTTTGATGCAGATAGTTGCCGCTGTTCAGATTATGAAAACCGCCAACAAAAAGTCTCTGATTGCGTGAAATTGACACCGCAAAATGTTGGTGAAATTGCTTGGTTGCCAACCACTTGTGCCTATCGTTTGCTCAATGAGGGGAAACCTCTTTTTGATTGGCACCCTTTGATTAGCGGTGATGCAAACAGTGTCCACAAGGCTGACATTTCCATGCAACGCGCGGTGACAGCCTTTGAGCAAGATATGACCCATGATGGAGAATATTTGGAACACTTGGTCGATGGTTCGCTTTAAGCTTGCATGATCACCTCGCGCAGGATTTAACTTTGCGCACAACATAGCTTAGCGGATTGGACATTTCATGAGCCAGAACACAACCCACGAAATCATTTCAAAATACTTCGCAGCCTTCAATGACAGCGATAGCGAAGCTATGCTTGCGCTGCTGCATGATGATGTCGCGCATGACATCAATCAGGGTGAACGTCAGATTGGCAAAGATAAATTCCGTTGGTTCAATGGCGAGATGGCACGCCATTACAAAGAAGAGCTCACAGATATCGCTATTATGGTTGATGAAGGCGGCGTTCGCGCTGCTGCTGAATTCACGGTGCATGGCAAATATATTGCAACAGCAGAAGGTTTGCCTGCAGCCAATGGTCAAACTTACGATCTACCTGCGGGCATATTCTTTGAGGTTGATGACGGATTAATCACTCGCGTTACGACCTATTACAATTTGAACGATTGGATCGCACAGGTTTCTTGATCTGGTGGATGCGAAACTAGAAATTCATCCGATAACACATTCGGATTTTCATCATTACATTGATGATCTTGCATATTTGCGCATGAGGGTGTTTCGCGAATGGCCATATTTATATGATGGCGATATGGATTATGAGCGCACTTATTTGCGTTCATATGTGGACAATGAGCGCACTTTTATGGTCGGCGCTTTTTATGCAGGCGATATTGTCGGTGCCTCAACAGCAATGCCGCTTGCCGATCATGATGAGGCCTTTGCAGCGCCCTTGCGATCGGCTGGTTATGATATCTCTCAAGTTTTCTATCTTGCAGAATCGGTTCTTCTGCTAGCCTTTCGCGGGCTAGGCGCAGGTAGACAGTTTTTTGAACAACGAGAAGCAGAGGCTGTGCGGCAAGGGTTTCATCAAGCTGTGTTCAGCGCGGTTATCAGAAATGCTGACGCGCCGGAAAAGCCTCAAGACTATGTGCCGCTCGACGCATTTTGGCAGCGTCTAGGGTATGGGCAACTTGCTGATATCAAAGGCAGTTTTCCGTGGAAAGACCTTGGCGATAAGGAAGAAACTGAAAAGCCGATGGCTTTCTGGATGAAAAGCCTAGCTTAAAGGGGCGCAAGACCAGCGAAGAAGACAACGCTGATCTTGCAGTAAAAGATAATACTTACAATAAGAATTATTGTGCGATTTCGAATGTAATATTGACGGTTACATCATAGCTATTTTCGCCTGCGGCGATAGGCACTGGCGCACTTGATGCCACCATTTCCATACTGCGCATTTTGGCCATCGGGCGCGGCGCATCGTTGTTGGCTTGCTCGCTGATCGTTTTAATCGCTCCAAGCTCCACACCGGCAGCTTCTGCCAAAGTCTTGGCTTTAGCGATGGCGTCTTTCACAGCGTTTGAGCGTGCTTGATTGATGACTTCATCAGGGTTGTCATTGGTGAAAACAAGATTGCCGCCATCATTAACGCCAAGCGAGACCGATGCATCCAAGACATCGCCAACTTTTTCAAGGTCGCGCACCCGCACACTCAAGCTGTTGCGAACAACATAGCCGGTAATACGAGGCTTTTGCTCATCATTGCTGTTATTTGGGTAAACATATTGCGGCTGAATGGAAAAATCAGATGTTTGAAGATCGCGGGCTTCAATACCTGCACTTTGCATTTCTTCGAGCACTTTTTTCATAGCCTCGGTATTCGCGTTTAATGCTTCGCGGGCCGTTTCGGCTTCTTTGGTCACGCCCATTGAGATTATGGCCATATCCGGCGCAACATTGGCGGTGCCGTTGCCAGTAACAGAGATCGTGGGTGTTTGTGATTCATCGGCCATGGCTGGCAAAGACATAACGCTGGCTCCAAGTACCGCTAGACTAGCAATTGCGGGTGTCATCAAAAATTTCATAGTAAATTCGCCTCTAAAGTTTCATCCCTCAAGAAGCTTATCTATCGGATATGTGCTAGGATTGTGACGAGAATAAAATTTTTCCAAGATATAAATTGGGCGCTTGTCGTAGCAAAAAGAATAGGCTAACCAACCGCAATAGCATTGAACCTTTTCGCAAGTTTGGTGCTTGTCTTTTTAAGATAAGTATTGACTAAAATGTTTGAGGGAATATGCAGCACACTTCAAGGTGGGGCCTGTAGCTCAGTTGGTTAGAGCCGGCGGCTCATAACCGCTTGGTCGGGGGTTCGAGTCCCTCCGGGCCCACCATTCCCCCCTTGTTTGTATTGATTTTATTGCGTTATTTGAAGTTTTAATCCCACTTTCGAGATTTCGTAAATTTCGGTGGGACACTTTTGTTCACTTTATGTCACTTCATTTGCCATTAGTTTGGCAAACGCACTATCTGACAGGCGGTCATTATCAGCCTGTTTTATATAATAGTGCGCAGTTTTTGAATCGCTCCAACCAAAGGCCGCCATGAGTTCTCTCTCGCTTACTCCTGCATAAGCAAGGCGTATTGCCGCGGATTTTCTTAACCCATGCGTTGAGCAATGAGGTAGGTCAGCTTCATCGCACCACTTTCGCATACGGTTTCCAAACCCGTTGCCAGTAAAGCCTCGATTATACTCGTTCAAAAGGAACGTCAGTCCTTTTTGACGTGTGGCTTCAATCGCCACAAAGGTGCTCCTAAACATTGGATTAGTAACTCTACTCTGGCTGGAACTATTTGTGCTCTTGCTAGGGGTATAGGTAATTTTATCCACAACCAAATTCTTCGGACCTAAGTTGATTAAATCTTCCCTTCTCGCACCCGTATTTAATGCCAGTTCTAAGGCTGCACGAGCCATTGTGCCGATCGGATGAACCGATCTAAATTTTTCAATTTCTTCCATACTCCAAGCATGGTGACCTTCAGTCCTATTTATTTTTTCGATGCCGATAGCCGGATTCTTTTCAGCCAAGTCTTCTATAATTGCCCAATTAAAAACCGCCTTTAGGTATTTTATCAGTTTGTCTGCTGCTGCTGGTGTATCAGCCCGCTTCGATACGCTCATTTGCAAATGCTTACGCGTGAAGCCTCGATAGGGACGATGACCGTGCTCAGCGGCGTACTTTTCCAGAACACTACGTTTGTCTCTTTGAGTAACCGCTTTCTGCTTACGGAATTTTTGCGAAGCAAAATACTGCTTCAGTAAAAAATTCAGACTATAATTATCATCTGCTGGCACTTCCTCCACACCATTTGAAATGATAGCGTTGGAGAACGCTGCATCGTACTCCTGAAGGAATTCTGTGCGGATTTGACCATCTTCGTTGAACGGCAGTTCGTTGAAACGATGTTTGGGACGGCCTCGTAGGCGCAGATACCAACGCAAATTACCATGCCGGTCTTTGTCGCAAATTACATATTTTCGGCCAATTTTAGCCTTCAAAGTCTTCAAAAGCTGCTCCATGATCAAGGTGTCCGTTCCTGTTGCTCAAGCCTTCAATAAGATCATCCACGGCGGCTTCGAGTTCGCTAATTCGCCACATCCTTAACCCTCCAATCTTTTGGCCTTTGGGTACCAAGCCTTGCTCAACCCATAGATCGAATGTGGCCGGTGATATGTCGAGCGCAGCCGCAGCGCTGATGCGCTTGTATAAAATCGGTCGAACATTTGGCCGTTTGTGCTGCACTTTAGAACCTGTACTTTTTCCTTCAGGTCTAAAATGGCTGTCGAAGATGCAAAAATATTTTGTATTTTTGGAAAACTGGTTGGGTATTTTCAACTTTTTTGAATTTGACATTTGCAGGGTTATCGAGTCCGGCGATATCGGGCCCGAAAAAGTCAATTCAGTTGGATTACTAACCATCTTCACTATTCCTTCGGTCTGCCCATGAAACAATACCTCAACAAGCTGATCAATTTGTTGATTGGCCGTCTGATGCGCCGATAGGCCTTGATGATGTTGGGACGGCCATAAATCTCCCAGAGTAACCACCGAATGATTCTGCAGCGCGATATTCTGTAAGCACTGGGCGACACTCTGAATTTTGAAAAGCGAAGCTCAGCGCGTGCGAGAATATCGCATATGCGGGTATGTGCAGGTGGCACGAAGCAGCCGATTAAGTAGCCAGAGCCAAAGTTCTTGACGTAATCTCTGCGCACTAAGTCAGGGGCACAGGTCGGAGTAAGTACGATTATGTCTTCGATCGTGCTGATCACAGTAATAAGCTTCATGATGCAGCCCTCCAATGACGGAGAAGGCAACAGGTGATTGTCGTATTACCGAAACCTAATTGTTGGCTTGGAAAGGTATTTTGGCAAATGCCAGTATTGACCGACGTGCGTCGATCGTTATTGCTGAACGCAACCATATTTAGCTCCACTGAACTGGAGTTGATGTTGGCCAGGTGCCCTTGGATTGCCGTCCGAGGTGCACCGCTTTTTTAGCGGTGCCGCGCCTAGATGCTGACGTGAAATCGCCAGCCACCTTAAAATGACCAGTGATTTTAAAAAATCAATCCACGCTTTATAAACACGGTTAACAAGCTATGCGCTCTCTATCGGGGCGACTCTTAAAGCATGCGCTAGTTGGGCGATAGAGCGTGCCAGATTGCCAGTGGCTAAGTTCGACCATTTGGCGGGCATCTCAATGGCGCAAGAATCAAGAACAGCAAGCAAACGGGCCGCATTTTTGATGACTACTAACTCATTTGTCGCAGGTGCCATAGCATTCCTTCTTGTGCGGTCCCTGAAAATGTTTGGTTGTATAAAAAGCTATATCGTAAGTAATTCTTGCGCTTCGTATCCGCTCGCTCCATATATTCATCCAGTTTTATATGGGAGAGTGATTTGCATGTTGCAATTATAGGCGCGTCTGGCCACATTGGGCAAAATTTAGTGCGGCAACTGGCTGGTCACGGCTATGAACTTTTATTATATGGTAGAGATATAAACAAACTAGGAAAACTATTTGCTGAACACAACGTTGCCGATTATACTCAGTTTGAAAGACTAGCAGAAGTTGATGTGATCGTGAATGCGGCAGCAGCTGTACCACAAGCAGGTTTAACAGCTAACGATTATCAGGATGCAAATGTTCTTTTTTTGGAGAGGTTGATAGCCGCTTCAAAGTCTGCGGGCGTCAAACGCTTGATTCATTTTTCGACGACGCACGCTTTAAAGCATGATCAAACAGACTACGGTGAAAGCAAAGCCAAAGCCGAAGAAATCTTATCGCATGTAGACTGTATAGATATTATCATACTTCGCTTACCTGCTGTTTATGGAGAGGCATTCAGGGGGCGTCTTTCAATCCTTAATAAAGTTCCTGAAATAGTAAGGCCGTTCGCATTTAAGCTCTTGGCAGCTTTGCGCCCAACTGTTCATATGAATCATGTTGTCCAAGCTACGATCCGATCTCTTAAAGAATCTAGATTTTCAGAACAGATTGTGTCTGACAATCAGTATGGAAATTGGGCCTATAGCTCATTTAAGAAACTGATCGATTATGGCTTTGCACTTTCCGTTATCTTTTTATTTTGGTGGCTGATGTTGATCATATACATCACTATTCGTTTGGACTCTGACGGTAAGAGTATTTTTGCACAAACTCGTATTGGTAAGAACCAGAAGCCATTCACATGTTACAAGTTTCGTACAATGAAAGTAGGCACAATATCCGCTGGTACGCATGAGGTGCAAGCTGCCTCGGTGACCAAGGTTGGAGCTTTATTGCGTAAAACTAAACTAGATGAACTATTGCAAGTGTTTAATATTTTACGTGGTGAGGTTGGATTAGTCGGGCCTCGTCCGTGCTTGCCTATTCAAAAAGAGCTCATTTCTGCAAGAGACACACTGGGCGTTTTTGATATTTTGCCTGGTATAACTGGATATGCGCAGGTCAATGGTATTGATATGAGCGATCCAGAAAGACTTGCTAAGATGGATTCACAGTACATGGCTTTGAGATCTATTCCGTTTGATCTCAAGATCATTGCTTCAACGTTTTTAGGCCGCGGTGGTGGCGATAGGGTTTATAAAGGGGATTGATACTATTTTTCCGTCCATTCGATTATGAAATGGTCAATGATTGTTCGCCATCAACGCCTAATGGACTAATTGGTTTAGTTGCCTAACGGAGTGTTTTTGGCTCAACGTTACCGTCAGGGAGTAAATTATGAGACGGAGAACCGAACGGCACCAAGAAGCCTCATATAGAACGATCCTAGCTTTCTCATCTAGAGGGGAGGGTATTGCTCAGAGCCAGTATGGACTTGTCACGGTTTTGTTCCGTGTCCTTGAATGGAATAATCGCCATCAAGGAGAACAACTATGGCACGCAAACACAACGATGAATTCAAACGTGAAGCGGTGCGCATTGCACTGACAAGTGGGCTTACACGTCGACAAGTAGCATCCGATTTAGATGTCGGTTTCTCAACACTGGCCAAATGGATTCAGCAGTCCAAGCCTGATGATCTTCCACCGGCAGCAGATATTGATTTGGCCAAAAAGAATGAACGGCTTCGCAAAGAGAACCGCTTGCTCCTGGAGGAGCGGGAGGTGTTAAAAAAAGCGACGGTGTTCTTTGCAAATCAAAGCAAGTGAAATTTGCTTTTGTGGAAGAGCACCGAACACACATTTCCGTTGACCGGCTTTGTCTTATTCTGGGCGTTACATCGCGAGGATACCGATCGTGGCGTAGACGTCCGGTGAGTGATCGGCAGAGGCAGGACATGGTCTTGCTGGCCCATATCCGAGAGCAACATCATCATAGCTTGGGAAGTTACGGTCGCCCGAGAATGACGCAGGAGTTGAAGGAGCTGGGCCTGCGTGTAGGTCATCGCCGTATTGGACGTTTAATGCGCCAAAACGGTTTGCGTGTTGTCAGAACCCGTAAATACAAGACTACAACCAACAGCAATCATAAGTTCAACATTGCTCCAAACTGGCTTGATCGGGATTTTACTGCTGATCGCCCAAACCAAAAATGGGCGGCAGACATCACATACATCTGGACACGTGAAGGCTGGCTCTATCTTGCTGTCATTATCGATCTTCACTCAAGGCGAGTTGTTGGCTGGTCAGTTAGCAATAGGTTGAAGCATGATCTTGCGTTACGTGCATTGAGCCATGCAGTCGCGCTTCGAAACCCACCCGCAGGATGTGTACATCACTCTGACCGAGGAAGCCAATACTGCTCTCATGACTATCAAAAGCGGCTTCGTCAGCTTGGCTTCAAAGTATCCATGAGCGGGAAAGGAAATTGTTATGATAATGCCGCTGTCGAAACCTTCTTCAAAACATTGAAAGCAGAGCTCGTTTGGAGGCATCAATGGCAAACACGCCAACAAGTGACTGATGCGCTCTTCAAATACATCAATGGCTTCTACAACAGCCGCCGTCGTCACTCAGCAATAGGAGGAATATCACCGGCAGACTTCGAACGAAAAATGGCTTAAACGAGAACTGGATGCGGAATTAAAACGGGACAAGTCCATTAACGATCATTTTCTACGTAACGACGAATTGTCTCTTCGATATCACCGCACGTCACAATCTTGCCGTCCTCAAGCCAGATACCTTTATTGCACAGTTCTAGTGCCAGATTTGTTGAGTGAGTTGCCAGCACAACGATACTTCCTTTCTCTATAAGGCTAATCATCCTGTCCTGCGCTTTTTTAGCAAAGGACTTATCCCCCGCCCCAACAATTTCATCAACGATTAAAATCTCTGGTTCAATCGAAGTAATAATAGCAAAAGCTAATCGAACAAACATACCAGCAGAATAGGTCTTTACAGGTTCATAAATAAAATCGCCAAGACCACTAAATTCAGCGATCTCATTCTGTTGAAGGCGCATTTGAGCGGCGGGTACACCCAAAAACATACCACGTGCCAAAATGTTATCGTGCCCTGTCATCTCCATTTCAAAGCCAGTTGCAAAATCTAGTAGTGGAGAGACCGAACCGGTGACTTCAATGGTTCCCTTGGTGGGCGGTAGAATTCCTGCCAAGGCACGAAGGAGTGTTGTCTTCCCGGCACCGTTTAAGCCTACAAGGCATACGCGATCGCCGGATAGTATATCAAACGAAACATCATTTAGTGCGCTATAGGTTTTTGTGGGCGTAGCAGAACGATTGTTCATCACCGAGAAGATGTTGCTCTTTAAACTTCGTTGCGAGGCAGAGTAGAGAGGAAATTCAACAGAAAGATTTTTTACTGATATGTGACTCAAAATATTATTCCGACTATAGATAATAAACGATGCGGCGACCGATCCGTGCATCGAGAACAAGATATATCACCGTAGCGATTATTAGCACTACAACGGCCATAACATAATTATGAAAGTCTGCTGCTTGTTGATCAACCAAAGGAACTCTCACGATTTCAAGTAGAGCCGAAAGAGGATTTAATGAAACTGCCCATCCTAACCCCTTCGAGATCAGTACGCTGGGCGGATAAATGACAGGTGAGATAACAAACAGCATAGTAAACAAACTGGCCATTCCATGAGCGAGGTCGCCAAATATTGCGCCCATATAAGCCATTGTTCCGGTGACCATAACTCCTATGAGCGTAATTAGAATCAGGCCAATTAGTAAGTAGTGCAGACCAGCAAACGCACTAAATCCTTTATATGCGAAAATTACTAAAAGAGCGACCACAATACCGATCGCGAAAGTGAATAAGCCACTCGCTACATGACGCCAAATGTAAATTTGCATAGGAAGCGCAACTTGTTTGGCAAAGCCTTGCGCCATAATAAAAGTATTACATCCTTCTACAAAAGCGAGTGATAAAAAGCCCCATATGGCAAAGCCTGAAGCGATAAATGGTATAAATTCAGCCATGGATATACCGAAAATAGCAGACCACACCATCCCCCCCCCCACAGCAAACGCGAGCTGTTGGGCGACAATCCAAAAAACGCCCAGAGAGCTTCTTCGAAAACGAGATTTTATATCTTGTAAGGCAAGAAACCCCCAAATCTCACGATAGCGAAAGAAAACCTCAAATAACGTGACAAACGAGCGCATAACTCTTTGTAAAAGCGGTACATCCGTCAATGCGGAAAAGGTCGTAGATATTTGTGACTGCGTCATAATTTTTTAGTGCTCGCTACAAAGTAAATTAGTATCAATGAAGCATTTAGTTGAGCGTAATCGCACATGCATACTGTTCCGATTCAGCGATGATTTTTAGGTGTGTTTAGAATACTCGTGATGCATTGTCGAGAATATCCTCTTTTCCATATTCTGTAGGGAAGAAATCGTCTGCAATTTTAGGGGTTATTTAGGTCCCTGACGATGGTGTCAAGCCCAGATAAAAGATTCAAAATTATTAGATAGGCCGTCTCCGCGAAGAAATTAACACTTTAATTGCAAGCCATAGAAGATTATACAATTTATGATGCCGGAGAACAAGGCGAATCAAAAGGCGGTAGTATTGCAACTTTTTATGCAGATCATAACAATGATAAACAGGCAAAGGTTTAGATGTTCGCGGTTTGCACTATGCAAGTATTAAATACAGGCGAGGCCGGATATATCTGTAGCCATGTAACCGCAGCGAGCACATCACATCTCCATGAGATACTATCATTAGATAAGCATCCGCGTTCGGCATCTGAACACACTAATCTTGAGGATGTAAAGCTGTTCGTCAAATGGGCTAGAGCGCAGGTATGTAGGGGAGTTCCCTCGCAGTATTTTAATCTCACCGGTTGTCATAGGTGTAGTCGAATAGCTGAATTAACTGCCGATAATTTTGTGCCAATATGGACGCGTGTGACACTTTTTCCGCATCCTGAATCCAAGATTTATCATCATTATTATATAGTAGTTATCATAATACCCCTGAGTGACTCTATTCAAAATATGGCTATGGATGAAGCGCACCTTACAGTGTTAGACGATGTTGTTAGCATTCTGGGACATCAAGTCCTGAGTTTTGGCCGCGTTGTCGGTGCAGTAGTAACACAAATCCTCGGCTTGTGTTTAAGAGCTAAGGGGCGTTTTATTGACTCAATATTTACTGGCAGGTACCATAGCGATGTTTCGGCTTCTGTAGTGGATTGTACAAAGGTAAAGCAGCTTCTAAAACGGGAGCCTAGCCTCAGAGCATTGGACGTTATAAAAAATTTCATTAATGGGAAATGGCAATGCACCGATACCTTAGTGTGCAATAATGGTTGAGACCCAAATGCCGACCAACCGCGTTATCTTGTATTGTTGTAATGAATGGAATTATTTTCTTCTGCACAGGCTACCACCAGTTCAGGCAATAATAGAAAAAGGTTGGCACGCCACTGTGTGCGCCGGTGACGAAAAACCTAGGGGGTACTTGTCTGACTTTGATCTTGTAGAACTCAATATTGAACGACACCGTTTTACTCCTTTGGCTGATGCATTGGCGGCCCTAAAGATCGTTCGCTTGGCACGATCTATAAATGCAGAAGTCGTACATGCCATCACCATCAAACCTATTCTATACACGATGGTTGGTTTCGGTTTAAAGAGTTTGTTTTTAAGATCAAGCAAGGTGCCACGCGTCATTCTCACATTTCCAGGTCTTGGTCGAGTGTTTGAGGATACAGACATCGTATCGCAGGTTAGGCGAAAATTGATTGTAGGCACTATGCGATTTTTTGCCCGCCACCTCGATTGCCATGCCACATTTGAAAACGAAAGCGACAGAGATTATTTCATCAGCCTCGGCATATTCCGCCCCGAACAGACAAGGGTTACTTTTGGCGCAGGAATCAAGGCTAAACTGTTTAAACCCGCAACAGAAAAGCGTAATGGCCCTTTACATTTTCTGTTTGCTTCACGCCTCATTCACTCTAAAGGCGTAGAAGATTTCATTGAAGCCGCACGTCAACGACGGCATCAAGGTTCGGATGCCAAATTTACTATCGCCGGCCTGCTGGATCCGAATAATCCAGATGCATTTCCCGCCTATAAATTGGAAGAGTCTCAAGCTGAAGGTTTAGTTAATCTGGCTGGTGCTGTCCCTGGAGATGCAATGCCAGATCTACTGCGGAGTGTTGACGTTGTATGTTTGCCAACTCGTCTGCGCGAAGGCTTTCCGCGTGTATTGATCGAAGCTGCCGCTTCAGGAGTGGCATTGCTTGCGAGTCGGCAACCTTCCGTTGAACAAATAATTGAAAATGGGGTCAATGGTTGGATGACAGAACCATCTTCCCCAAATGAATTAGCCCGAAAAATGTCAGAAATGGAGGACGATCCTGATAGGACGCGGCAAATGGGAGAGGCCTCACTCACGCTCGCACGGTCATCTCCCATCAGTGAAGAAGACGTCAATGCAGTTTTCCTGCAACTTTATCTGAGCTAATAAGTCCTAATGAATTGGATTGATTGGCTCTATGTTGATGTAAATACTATTATTCTACTAAATCTAATAGTATATCCAAGCCCACACGGCGATCGCTAAATCGCTTAATTATGCTTTGCCGTGCATTCACCCCCATTGTTTGAATTATATCTCTGCTTGCCGCCATACGTCGTATAGCAGTCTCCCATGCGTGGGTGGTATTTTCTACCAGATATCCATTGACGGAATGTTCAACTAGAACGCGATTAAAACCGATTGCTGACGCGATAACCGGTTTGCCACTAATCATGCATTGAACAAGCTTATAGCCTGATTTACAGCGGTCCCATTCGCAGTCCTCAATTGGCATTATACCAATATCGATCTCGTTGATCTGTGCAACCTCAGTCTCTTCCGACCAATCCAACCTTCTGGCATTTAAGTGAGGTACTTCATCTCCGGCACCGATAAGAACAATATCTGCTACCTTTTCAGCCACGATTTTGTTAAGTAAATCCACCCATGGTGAAAGATATTTTCGTGCATTGAGAGGCGACCCAATCCATCCGATAACAGGTGGTTTTCCTGGTGCATTCGACCGTTGTGTATAAGAGTATCGCTCGGCGTCAATGAAAGGTGGTATGATTTTCACCTGTTTTGCTCCTCTTGCCAAAACCGCTTCCGCAAGAAAGGAATTTGGAACAGTAACAATGTCCACTGAGGACAACAACTTGCTGTATTTCTGTGACATTGATTTGAGCCCTAAACGTGGATTCAATCGCTCGTATCGTAGAAACCAAGCATCGTCTAAGTCAAGAATAGATCGTGCGAAACCTTTTAATGCTAATGATTCTGCGTAGAACGGCAGGTAAGGAAAAAGTTCTTTCTCAATCCACAAAACAGAATTTGGGTCTCCTGATCGCAGCCAACGCACGCGATCAATATATTTTCGAGATATATACGCCATACTGGCCTTTGGCTGTTCGCCATAAAGGCCAGCCAAATATTTATCATCCAGAAGGCTTTGAACCGATACCGTATGTCCATAATCTTCCAAATATGGAATAAGGTCAAAGTGTCGGAGCCTGCTGGACGCAGCCTGCCGTGTATGCCGCGTAAGTGCGAGGATATTTGCCATCAGGTACGAAAACTCCGCTTTGTCGGTTGAAGCTACATTTGCTTAAAGCGATGACCGACAGCTATTTTTGCAATCTTAACCCGATGAGGGCGTAGCCCCGATGGCAGTAATGAAGTAAAATGTGCAAACATTTCCTTGCGATCCAGCGTACAGCCTTCTTTTGGTTCGACAGAAACTTCAATATGCTGTCCAGTAATCGGATTATCAATGCCCACAGCTTTTGCCATAGCAACTTTGGGGTGCGCCAGAGCAGCACGCTCTATTTCGGCAGGTAGGATTTTCTGTCCGCCAACGTTAATAAGATCAGATTGACGCCCGACAACACGAATGTAATCGCCATCAGTCTCGACAATGTCCTTAGTATCGTACCATCCATTTTCATCAAAGGGTGATTCAGCGTTAAGGTAGCCAAGCATTCTATTTTTTGATCTAATCTTAAGAACGTTGTTATCCGACACGTGAAGCTCTACGCCTTCGCCACCAACTTGCATAAACAAACTGTCTCGTGCTTTAGTTTTCACTCGTAAAATACCGAGCTCCGACATGCCATAAGTCTGACGAAAATCAATATGGGGCATAGCCGCGCATAGCTGCTTAAGTGTTCCTTGATCCATGCGCTCGGTGCCGTATGTCACCATTTTGAGTTTAGTATCGTTCAGTCGTTCAGCAGTCCCACTCATTAGCATCATTCGCAGAAAGGTTGGACTGGTAGGCAAAAGCTCTACGCCGTATGTCTTTATGTCTTCAATAACGGCTTCAACTTTGCGTTCGCGTGGCACAACAACTTGACCTTTGTTGTAGAGGGTATGAAAAAGTGTGTTAATTCCGCCAATGTGGTCAAAGAGAAGAAAGCTTAACGTAACTAGCGCAGCCCGCGGGGTGCGGTAGCGGACAAGAAATTTCTCGAAATCATGTAAAATAGCTTTTGGTCGTCCGGTAGTACCGGACGAGAATAAGACCAAGCCCGCGTGATTCAATTCTCGCAAATGAGTAATTTCTCTTTGATCGGTGCCACGTTGATTGGTTCTGATAACCTTTCCATCTTCGATAACCACGTTTACGTGGGCTGCATCATGAAAATATGAGTGATCCGCCTTAGTGGCAGTCGTAAGCGGTACTAAAATTACTTTGAGATCAACAAGGCGAAGAAGTGTGGCAATGGAACTGGCGTCAAAGTCACCCACTAATGCAACGATATCACCCATTTGCACATCGCTTAAATCAACCTGATTGGCTGAAGTTATATCAGAAAAATGCAGGTTGCCTGACTGTCCGACTAAAATGGGACGTTCAATACCCGCCTGACGCTCGGCAATTTCGTCGATAACTGAAACAGTCAAAACTAGACACCTCCAACGTTGATTGTTTGCCCGGATATCATGTTTGACTTTTCATCAAGTAGTATGTCTACGATATTCCAAATGTCGGCTTTCGTTCCCTTCTTCTTTACGACTTGGCGATCAATAATTTTATTAATACTTTTGTCACTTACACCAGCAATAAGATCTGTATCAATAGGTCCTGGTGCAATGCAGTTGGCGGTAAGTCCAAACCCAGAAATCTCGCGGGCAAATGTACGAGTAAAACCTTCGATCCCTGCCTTGGAGGCAACATAAACGGATTCTCCGCTTAATGCTAATGGTACTGCTATCGTTGAAAAATTGATTATACGTCCATTTTTTCTTCTCATTAGCAAAGTTGAAAATTTTTGGCACATGAAAATACTGCCTATCAAATTAATGTCGATGACTTTGCGAACAGTTGCCGTTGGGGTTGTAACAGCAAGATTCATTGCCGCCACACCGGCACTGTTGATCACACCATAAAGATTTTTTCCTGCTTGTTTTTGGACACTGCTTGCGAATGACTTCACCGCGTCAGCGTCGGAAACGTCGCAGGCAAAGATAGGGTATCCTTGCCCTTCACCGGCGCTGCGTGCGGCACCGATTACTTCGTATCCAGTGGCAAGCGCTTGTTGAGCGATGTACTGACCCAAACCGCGGCTAGCGCCAGTTACCACAATCACCTTTTTGTCACTCATTTTCCTTCAACTTTCATGATAAAGAAATCGGCCAAAGAGCCTACAGAAAGCAGGGGGCTGTTACGTGATGAGAAAGTAGCATTGCTAGACCAGTCAAATTCTGCGCCGCGCTCATCCATTGCCAAATCTTCCAAAGCAAGAAGAACAGTCAGAATCCCTTGGGAATCAATTACAGCTCCGTCGCCCATAAGGGGTGTATTCTCGTTAATTATTGCGGTTTTTTGATCTGTCACCTGACTGATCTCGTCCGTTATAATAGCAACTACCTTGTCGCGTTCAAGCATTAGCTTTTCCTTCTCTTCTCTAACGATTTTCAATTTAAATAGCTTTTAAGCCTTCAATCCATTGTTTATGTGTGGTCATAAATAGTTCTCGATTAACTGTCATGCGATTAAAAAACACATCACTGTTAAGCCTTTGGCTGCTTAATCTAGGCGTCAGAAACTCATCACCGTTTTCTTTAATTGTCGCAATTAGCGGTATACGTTCTTTAACCTTCATACCTACTAATCTATGAAGGCCGTAAGCAGCACGATTTGTGTTGAGTACATCTGCCGCAACTTCACTCACATCTAACTGGTCGAAACAAAAATGCAAAAGTGTAAGTTCACAAAACATTGCTAACTCAAGTCCCAAACCGACTTCGCCTATCATGAGGTTATCGATATCGCAAATCTTAGTGTTATTGACGGAGCACAGTCCAACATGCCCAACCAGTTTTCCTTTCGCAATTAAACGAAATAGAATTCTGTCGGGTTTACCTATTGGAATATTTTCAAGATATGATCGGGTTTTCTCAATTGATGGATTTGCAATGCGAGTTGCAAAGGATTCCATGTGCCGATTACGCCACTTAAATATACTCTTGATCAGGTAATCATCCTGAGTATCAGCTTTGCCAATTGGCACAAGTTGTGCGCATTCATATCCATTGCGGTCGATCACGGGCAATGATGCTGATGATCGTCCCAACTTCATATTTTTAAGATGATCTTGAGCTTTGCTCATTGTGCTGCTTTCAAAATGCTCGCTGAGATGATATTTGGGTTCCTACTTGCTGTAATTTATAATAACAGATCAAGCTCATTGGTTTCATCAATATCTATATGTTTTGTGCTCCGTTGAGCTATGAGCCAACGTGCAGATCTCCAGCGGAAAAGATAGAATCTCTCCAAAAATTTCCTGTAGGCGGTTCGCCCGATAACTTTTGGGGTCGGCTCGTGTTGTGACAATTTATTTAATAAATTGATTTTCTTACTTGGCGACAAAAACTTGCTTCGTAGAATCGTGGCGCTGACTAAGCCTAAACCCATCGCTTGACTTCTAGGGGTAGGGTATTGCGCGATCATGCAGTCTAAAATCTCAGAAATGAGACCTTCAGTGGAGTTAAGCGATACATTTAAATATGGGATTTCCGAACTTGGCGTGATCACCACATAACCAGAGGGTATTTTAAAATGTTCACTTCGGGGGTATGTGTCATGACAAACGCGTTCGAGCACGTTTCTTTTTTCGGTAGCGCTTATCGGTAGCATCGACAATGGCAAATCAACAAACTGCTGGCTCGTTATCACGACTACAAGTTTTATGTCAAAACTTTCAATGCTCTTTAAGAACGATGATAATTTTTCTAGCTTGTTTTTGCTCAGGTCAACAACTAGACCAAATGAGCCATCCGCAATAGTTGTTAGAAAAGCAGGCTTGACCTTGAGAGGTTCTTGAACCATCACCCAAGTAAGAGTATTGTTCAGTTGAAGTATACGGTAATTATTTATTTTATCTGTATCTTCGTTTAAGCATATTATATTATACAAAATGTTATTTTTGACATCACTACCAATCACGGAAGGATAAATGTCATTAAGTGTTGCAAGCCACCGTTTATGATCTACCAATATATTACGATGGTACAAGGATGCTTTAAGGTTGGTCGAAATTGGAGGTGTTTTTGATAGATAGTTGAAATCATCAAACCACGATTGGACAGCTTGTTTGTAATTATAATTTTTATGAATTATAGATTTGGCGTTTTCGACTATTACTTCGCGCAGCTGCGGGTTGTCTATCAACTTGGTCATTGCTTCAAACCATTGCTCGCGCGTGTTTTCTACAATTAGACCTGTTACACCGTCTCCTACGCTGTCGAGATAAGGGGCCGCATCGCTGTAAATGCCAGCAATACTGCAACCACCATATTCACGAAATTTATTATTAGTTTTTGACTCATAAAAAATAGTTTTCAAAAGTGGCGCTAAACCGATGTCAAAACCAGATTGATAAAATGACTTTATAAATTTGTTATAATCTGTTTCAATGAGGTTAATCTTTACTTGAGGGTAATCTCTCAATTGTTTTGATGGTTTGCGCCAAAAATGAAATTCAACTTTTGATCCATACTTATCCAAGATATCCTTAACGGCATCTTCTAGCATCACATCCAACTTTGGGTCCGCACTTCTGCCAGTTGCAAAAGCAATTTTTACGACCTTGTTTGATTTTACCAGTGGTACTTCATCAATAATATAGTGATCAAAATACGAACGAACAAGGTGTACACGAGCGCCAAAGTTAGTTGCGAGATCGACCATTGGCCGGGTGTAAACTCGCGTAATATCTGCCAATTCAAACATCCGTCGAACAGTGTGCAAGCTCCTAGGGATTCGTAAGGTACGCCCAATAGAAATGTTTAGAGGTGCCTCAAAAAAATTGTCATCTATTTCATAGATGACATGTTTTTTTGCAGCTTTGGCGCAAAGCAATGCTGAGTACGCGTTTTGACTTTGATTTCTACAGAAAACAACTATGTCAGATCGGTTTATATCATCAGTTGTCCACTGAGTTTCTGTGCAAACAGAGAGAGAGATCCGTTTTTTTCGTTCGAGTGATAAAAGTGGGCGTAAAACACCAATAATCACCGAGGGAATAAGACCTGGGTGGATAACAAGAATATTTGGAATTGCACCTTTAACCGCCCAACTTTTCCATTCGCTTCCTGAAAGATCAATATCGTCAACGTTGGCCATAATTTGCTATCTTCTGAGTTCACATTCTTGTGTGTTGTTTTTCTCACCCCTCACTAATGCTATTGATAACAGCTCTCGTAATTCGCTTAATGTCGGCTTTTTCCAGATGCAAATGCAAAGGCAACGATAAAATATGATTTGAAAAATATGCTGTTTTTGGAACAGTACCTTGGCCGTAAGAGTACATCTTATATTGTGTATTATCTCGATAATGTACGCCAGGAAAAATGCCTTCAGCATATAGATCCTGCATCATCTTATCACGGTCCTGTACCAAAATCTGGCATAGATGTTGTGATGCTTGACAATTAGGCGCCATTTCAATCAGCTCTATACCTTCATGACCACCAAGAAGTTCTCTATACCATGCGGAAATCTGACGGCGATACGCATTTTGTTCATCAAGATGTCGTAGCGCTACCAAGCCAATAGCAGCCATAATAGCATTGCCGTTATATTTATAGCCAAGATACTCAATGTCATACATCCATTTATAATCACCCTTTGCGCCGGTGCGCGAATAAGTGTCTTGGCTTATTCCTAGCCAAGCGAACTTGCGAGCCATGGCATCAAGTTCTGCGTCCATACAGCATATCATTCCGGCGTCTCCAGTTGGCAAGTTTTTGACTGCCTGGAAGGAGTAACAGGTAATGTCTACAAGTTTTGCTGGGCATTCGCCGTTTAATGTCGTGCCTGCCATATGCGCTGCATCAAGAATCAGTTTGACGTTATGACGGTTGCAAATTTCTACAATTTTTTCTAATTGTCCTGTATTGCCACCTAGTCCAACAAAAATAACAGCGCGCGTCTTTGGACCAATCTTGCTCTCTAATGATTCTGGGTCCATGCAACCGTATGAATCAATGTCAGCAAAAATAGGTTTCATGTTCTCCGCTGCAATTGCATGGTTTGTAGATATGAAAGTCATTCCTGTGGAAACGATCTCATCTCCATCTTTCCAATTGTGGCGTAGCTTCAAAATCGCAACTGCTATATGTAAAGCTGCTGTAGCTGAAGCCACAAAATGCGCATGTGGTAAATCAGTGTACTTTTTCCAAGCCTCCTCCATCTCAACCGTTTTAAAGCCAGCACCAGTCCAGCCTATTTCGAGACACTGGCGGATTTCGTTCAATGTTTCTTCTATCTCGAATTTAGGCTTGAGGACTTGAATGTTTTGTGCAGACATAATTGTCTATTCCTAGTAGCTTGAGTTGATGAGATATTTACGAGGAGATAGAATCTCCAGTAACAGCTTTTTATTAAATCTTATAGGATTCAACCAAAAGGCAAACTAATATTTTTAGTTCTTAGTTATGGAAGCAAGATATTTACCATAGGAGGATTTGCCAAGTGACATTGCTAGCTTTTGTAATTGTTCCTCATCAATAAAGCCCATTCGGAAAGATACCTCCTCGGGACATGCAATTCGGAAAGACTGCCTTTTCTCTAGTGCTCTTACAAAATCGGAGGCCTCATTTAGACTTTCTGGTGTCCCAGTGTCGAGCCAAGCATAACCTCGTCCCATTTTCTTAACTTTAAGCTGATTGCGTGCCATGTAAGCTAAGTTGACATCTGTTATTTCAAGTTCTCCCCTTTGTGAGGGCTTCAAGTTGGCTGCAATGTCGACGACTTGTTTGTCGTAAAAATATATGCCGGTTACCGCCCAAGATGATTTCGGATGTTCCGGCTTTTCCTCTAGTGAAAGTACTTTACCATCAGCGTTCATTTCAACAACACCATATCGCTCTGGGTCGCTGACATGATAAGCAAACACTGTTGCTCCGCTTTCTGTTTGGGACGCTTCCGTCAACAATTCACTCAACCCATGACCGTAGAAAATATTGTCGCCCAATATGAGTGCGGTGTTTGAGTCACCAACAAAATCGGCGCCGATTATATAGGCTTGCGCTAGACCATCAGGTTTAGGCTGTGCGGCGTAAGTAACATCTATTCCCCACTGTTCGCCGCTACCTATAAGTTGCTGATATTGGGGTAAATCTTGTGGTGTTGAAATAAGTAATATTTCTTTTATCCCTGCTAGCATTAGTGTGCTAAGTGGATAATAGATCATTGGTTTATCATAAACGGGCAACAGCTGCTTCGATACGACCTTAGTCATCGGATGGAGTCGTGTCCCACTCCCACCTGCTAATATAATGCCCTTCATAATCTTACCCTATTCCTCATTCCTAAATGCATTCACTAATTTCGTCGGCAACAATTATTTAGACTGTACATCAACCGAGTTGGTCGTTTTCAACAAACCCAGTCGGCCCCCATCGTAAACATCCTTGCGTAGTTTGTACCACCAATCTTCCCGTGATAGATACCATAAAACAGTTTTCTCTAACCCTGTTTCAAATGTCTCTTGCGCTCTCCAGCCCAATTCAGTTTCTAGCTTAGTCGCATCTATCGCGTATCGTTGGTCGTGGCCTGGACGGTCGGCAACAAACTTAATTAAACTGCGGCTCTCTATTGTTTTTTCAGAATTCTTATCAACTAAGTCACAAATCCTATGTACAACGTCCAGATTCGTTAGTTCGTTACGCCCCCCAACATTGTATTTTTCACCTACTCGACCTTTCGTTAAGATTGTCCATAAGGCCCGGACATGATCATCTACAAATAACCAGTCGCGCAGGTTTTTACCGTCGCCGTAGACTGGCAGATCGCGACCTTCTAGAGCGTTTAAAATCACGAGCGGTATCAGCTTTTCAGGAAACTGAAAAGGTCCGTAATTGTTCGAACAATTCGATATCAGTGCGGGAAAGCCATATGTTCGATACCAAGCAATCACCAAGTGGTCGGACGCAGCTTTACTTGCGGAGTAGGGCGAGCTTGGGTCATAAGCAGTAGTTTCTTTAAAAAGGCCCGTATCACTTAATGATCCATACACTTCATCGGTAGATACGTGCAAAAAGCGAAAAGCGGCCTTACGCTCGCCAATAAGTCCATCCCAAAAATGCCGAGCAGCTTCCAGCAGGTTAAACGTTCCTATTATATTGGTCTGAATGAACTCACCAGCACCACTGATAGAGCGATCTACATGACTTTCAGCGGCTAAATGAATAATAGCATCAGGGTCAAAATCAGCTATAGCTCTGCGCATTGCATCGGCGTCAGTTATATCGGCATGTAGAAACTGATATCTCTCATTGTTGTCAATTGTTTTGAGAGAATCTAGATTGGCTGCATATGTTAATTTATCAATGTTGAGTAATTCAACGTTTTGCGATTCTATGAGATAGCGGCATAGGGCCGATCCAATAAAGCCAGCGCCGCCTGTAACTATAATACGTTTGTTCATAATGAGATCATCTTATTTAGATAAAGTAAAAGTAAAATGTGCAGGTGTTTCAGAAAATGGTGGGTGCAGCTTGTCTTTCTCAGATAATTGCGCGTTTGCCACTGGCCAATCGATGTTCAAGTCTTTATCAGCCCAATAAATTCCGTGGTCACACTGCGGCGCGTAGAATGAGGTAGTTTTGTAAACCACTTCTGTATTTGCTTCAAGCGTACAAAACCCATGAGCGAAGCCTGGCGGGATCCAGAGTTGTTCCCAATTTTCAGCTGAAAGAATGCGAGAAATGTGACGGCCAAATGAGGGGGAGCCATGCCTTATATCAACAGCGACATCAAAAATAGTTCCTTGGACGACCCTCACCAGTTTTCCTTGCGAGAAAGGCGGTGATTGATAATGAAGTCCACGAATAACTCCTTTTTGAACGGAAAGCGAATGATTGTCTTGAACAAACTCAACGTCAATCCCAGCCTCTTTTAAAGCTTTTTTATTGTACGTTTCAGAGAAAAAACCTCTGTCATCACGATAAATTCGAGGGCAAATAACTTTTACGCATTCAATTTCGAGCGCTTTAATCATGTTTTTTTTAGTTCCATTAGCTTATGTGTTTATTTTCCTTCGATGATCCGTGATCATCGATTTTTATCGAAGGCAGGACTATGTTTCGAAAGGTTGGGCATCTGCTAATAATACTCTAGATAATTCATAACTAAATTCGGTAATGTATACTGTGTCATCTATATCAAGGACTAAAATCATATCGGTAACTCTAAGGCATAAGTGTGCCATCAAAACGACTTTCAACACATGTAAATTCTATCGCCCGATGTAATCTTAATTTCAGGCTGCCACAATGGAGAGCATTAAAAGGGAGTCTAAGAGTTCATTTGCACCAAACAAAATGGAACGCAAGGCTGCTGTTAGAAAGATTTATGAAGATCACAATGTACCTATGGGAAGTAGATAATTTCTACTTATTTTCGCAATTTCCGAGCGCTCATAGTCAGGGCTATAGCTGAGAAACGTTTTTGCTTGAAATTTTGGTCCATAATATTAGCTCGGAAGAATTTAATGATTGCCTCGGGTGCAGGTGTGGCTAGGAAAAAGAGATATTCTCTTAACCATTAATATGTCCGCATTCTAAATATCATAAATAATGCTCACTTGTTTCGCAAAGGCATTCAGATACCCAGCAGTATTTCTATTCTTCTTTCACTGTATAATACATCCGGCTTAGTTCGTTATGGTTTTTATATTGGTAATTAATATAGAAATTCTAGTAGTCTGAATGATTATGACAACACGCTTTAAATCGTGCCGAAATTTAAATGTTGTATAGTCATGTTATTGTCGTGCCAAAGGTGTCTTAACTTAGTCTAGTGCGACAATTTAGATTTATGTTTCAATCGGCCTGCAGCAGCAACTAAAACACCAAAAGTAAGTCCCGTTGCAGCCATCATACGGTCATCTGATAGATGCGAGCCAGTCAATCCATAGATAAAGATACCAAAAAATAAAATAATCAATGATGCTCTTTGGTTAGTATTACGCATATTTTTGTATAAATACATAAATAACAAAACATGAAACGAAAATACTAATAGAAAGCCGATAATACCATGAGCTGCAAGCTCATGAATGAAAACGTTGTGGAGATGGTTGAAGCTTAAAACTATATTCAGCTCTGTTTCGAAATGCGATAATGTTAAATCAGGAATATTACATTGTCCAACACCGAGAAAAGGGGCTTGGGAAAAAAGCTGCATTCCAAGATCCCACATATGTAATCTCAGTAAAAATGACTGATCAGCACTTGCTTCGATGAATATTAAATTAAGTGTATTCGCGAGTCTAAATTGCTCTCCAAAAAATGCAATTATAGCAATGCTAGTGATAATACCTCCCACGATTAGAATCGAAATTTTGAAATTTAAGCTATCTTCTTTGATCAATCGATGGACGGCACACGCAGAATCCCAAAGGAACGTAATGACATAGAAGATCAATATGATACGGTTGCCTGTCGCAATAACAATCAGAAAGCTTAAATAAAACGGTATCAGATTAATTAGTCTGGGCTCATTGGGGCGCAGAGGAAAGCGAGTTATACAGGAAAAAAGCATAAGCACATAGCCAGCAATGAGTGGGTTAGTGCCAAAGCCTAACCGCACGTTATTGGTTTCTATGATCCAATATGCAGAATAAAATGAGGAAATAATAATAGTTATACGGCAACTAAGTATTAATGTTCGCAATGGATCGCGAATCAACACTAAGCCTATTGTAAGGGGCCCAATAAGTGCGAGATATGCTTGGTATGGAGTGCATATTAATGACCATTGCTGAGTGCTCATCATAACCAAAATTAATCGAGCTATAGTATAAGTCGCAATGATTAAGCCTAGAAAATATAAATTTCTATTTAAATATCGGCTGGAATTATGTCTGCCGCAGATTAGCCAAATGCCTGTAATTGAGAATACAGCATTAAGAATACCAATCGAAGAAGGGTTTAAAATGAATAACACTGGTGCCGATGCAAGAACGAGAGAATCGAAACCGCGGCTGCGCCAGTAGAAAAATTTGTAAAAACCACTTATCATTCGAAATTTATGCTTCTAGAGCGCGCATTATAAAAAAAACGTCGGAATAATTCAAATGTTCTAAAGTAATAAGTAGGAAAGCGCTTATACCAGCGAAATTTTGCGTAATATGGGTTGCCTTTGTCCTCTTCAATGACAGAAATGTTATTTGCTGGTAGTTTCAACATAGTAGGTTTCGTTTGAATTACATCTACACCGTGATGCCAACTACGTTCAATCATAATATCAACTGGCAGATAACCCGGATTTAGTTTCGACAATAACTGTTCGGCTCCAGCGCGCGTAATCCAATATGCAGCTGAACTGCCGGTTGGACCAAACCAGCATCTACCGATGGCAAATCCCAGCACTCGGACTGTTTGTTTTTCAAACCAAGGAATGCGGTGTGAGGTTAACCTAACAATCAATAATTCTTTTTTATAATTTTTATCTAAAAAATCGCAAAAAGGCTCTAAATTTGAATTTAATAGAACGTCATCCTCTAAGATTACGCCTGTTGGATGACCTGATTTTAAAAATAAATTAAGTGCATTAATGTGACTTTGGTAACAGCCATACTCGCCTGGTTTTGCAGGACGACCATTACATCTCTTAAATTTCTCTGTATCAAAGCTTTCCCATTTGTTTGGGTCCAGAAAACTGCCATCGACAGCCTCAACCCGCGTCAAATCAATTTTATAAGCTTGTGCACTTTTAGATAACACCGACCAGCGCTCATGGGAACGGGCTAAATTGATAGCATAATATTTAGGCATTAATTCAGGCTTTCGAATTGCTTGATAGCGAGCTTAATAGGTTTTAAACATTGTGCAGTCTAGCCGAATTTTTGGGATACAAGCAGACGGAAAATTCGAATGCCTAAATGTAGCTTATTTATGTTTAGAAGAACAGGTGATTGGAGTTATACAACCTGACCGCTGGTTAGTATATTTTACACTTCTGCAGACACCCACTTTTGAATGAATCTTTAACATAATTATTTGCGCTTGTGTTGGTCAGCCAAATGTTCCCCATCAATGCTAATGGACTGATTGCCCTTGTTGCCTTAGGGAGCGTTTTCGACATACCATTACAGGGGAGGGGGCTAAATTGCCAGGCAACTGATTGCGAAGAGTTGCACCATCGAGAAGAAGTTTTGGGATTTCTTCTCGAATCTTGTTTCCAGTCGTCGCATATTTTCATCTTGCTAAAGTAACGTTCGACGGAGTTCCTGTGTCGCTAAAGGTTTGCATCGTGATCAACGCGGTGCGGCGCATCGCTTTTTAATGGAGTGACCGCCAACGCGTTTTCGTCGGCAATCTGTTGTCTGATCTTCTTGCTGCCGTAAGCTTTGTTGGCAACAATATCGAGCGGTGGAACCACCGAATCCAGAAAATCATGCATCATCCGGATGTCACGTAATTGGCCTCCGGGGATTGTTAACCTCAAGAGGGTTTTCTTGGCGTCTACAGCTGCGTGAACATTACTGGTGCGACCTCCTCGTGAGCCACTGGCGAAAGACAAACGAAGCGCCGTTGAAAGCGGTCAATACCTTCTTCCAGTTCCCTTTTTTGACCCAGCCACTGCGCGGTGGGCATTGACGATGGAACCGTCGATTAAGACCAGGCGTCTTCACACTCTTCGGTCAAATATTCAAATATGCCCTGCCAGACACCCTCTTCACTTCATCGAACATAGCGATTATAGACTGTGGTATGGGGACCATATCGATCTGCTAGGTCGCGCCACGGTGCGCCGGTACGCAGAATATAGAAAATGCCATTGAGGACTTTCCGATCCTCCTTGCGCACGGGGCCGCGGCCTTGTTTTGGGAAGAAGGGGAGCAACAACCGCCCATTCCTCATCTGTTAGATCAATTCATGCCATTACAATTTTCATCAATAGAAATCGTGGGTCACACCTTCGCAAGCAAACTCAAGTTATTGAATTAGGCTCACACCCTAGTATATGAAGAGATTGAAAACCGAGCAACATTGACGGATCTGGTAACGCTATCAATGGCTTTACAACTACAAGTTTTAATGGAAATGAATGTTTGCTACCTATTCAGCCGTCATCAATTCCCCATGTTCGCGTACGCGAACACGAGCGATGGCCAATCTCCAAAAAAACTCTGCTTTTCTGAGCCTTGCCTTAGAAAACTAAAATGCCGGTCTGGATGGTAGTGGCACCTCTTCGTCATGTTCTTCGTAGTGCGCTGGCTCTGCAATGGTGGATTCTTCTCCGGCTATGTTTAAGCCCTGATCGCGCATTATCTGCTTGATGGCCGCCTGCCAGGCGAGTGACCCTCCGGTTACCTCGACAGGATCCCATTGCCGTTCGATTGCATATGCCACCATGAGTTTCATCGCCTCGATTGAAGCATTGGGTGATGTGATTAGGTTCGGTGTCGAAACGAGTGCTGCACCGGTTTTCAGCTGTATTTGTTTTACCGGACCTGGCAGGCTCTGTACCCACCTGATCTGAGCGCCATATTCAGCCGGAACGCCTGCAAGCTTGGCTTTGAATATTTCCGCAAAACCAATCTGTCCGATGCACCCTTCGGTAGCCAACCTCCTTGCGCGCCGAACGGCTCTTTCCTGCTGTTGTACTCGTTTCTTAGATTCAGCGGTTTGCTCTGCAATTAATTGCTTTACGCGCATTTCGGCGCCGCCATCCAGATCTTCTTCAAACGCTTCTATGGCCGCAATTTGTGCGTCGGTTAAAACGGTACGGATTACGGGCTCAATCAAAGGCTGCGGCGCGATGAAGACAGGTGCAGCTTGCGGTGGCTCTGTGAAGCTTGCCGCGTCCTCAGTGGGATCAGTGAAGATCGTACCTTCATCATCATCCACAATGTCTGGTACGGTTGGTGGAACCTCAGCCAATAGTGCGCGATGGGTTATGCCTGTAACGCTCGCATCATGCTCTTCGTTTAGTCCCAAAATATTATGGAGCGATAGAGCTTTTGCCCGTGTGCGCAGCTGCATGTCGCCCAGCTTCTGCAATAGGTCTTTGAGCCGTGGTTTGCTGCCTTTTTCTGCTGATGATCCTGAATTGATCAGAGATGCCAAACGCTTTTCTGCTCCGCCAGGTGTCAGCACCATGGGGCGGCCATTGCGCCCTTCAAACAACAACAGCCCATGGTTTTGTAGCGATTGGTCCAATGCGCGGCCTGTATCGCTTAATGCCCATGCAGCATATGCACGGCGAATAATTTCCTTCGGTGCGATATCTTTTCTGCGCTTGGCTTCAGCACGCTCATCAGGACTGACTTTTGTTGATGAAACCCGTTCCTCAAAGCCTTTGCTTTTTAGATGCTCTGCAACAGCGAGCTTGCCCTCAGCCTCTAAGGCTTTCACAATCGAAGCGTTGTAAGGACCGTCGGTCAGTGTTTCGCCTGCTGCGATCTCTGATAGGCGCGCCACCTTGTGTATGCGTGCTGCTGAATGGCTATCGCTGATACATTTGCCGTTGGGCAATATTCTTAAATACAAGCGGTGCTTATGCGGCGGTAGGCGCCCGCCAGCACCAAACTTAACATGCTCCACCTCGATATAGGGCTGCGCCTCAAGCCCGAACTCTTCTTCTAAAAACGCCCAATAGAATTCCCAGTCTTTTTCAGAATAGGTAAGCGATGGCGATGCAAACATATGAAAGAATGGGTTTGACGTGCGCGCTCCTTTGGCAAGCAATTGTAGCTCACCAAACTGCTCAGCCATGTCGTCGCTGATCAGGCCGCTGGCAGTGATATTGATCTGCTCGTTATCACCGGTCTTTAGCAAATGCTTTCTCAAAGCATCATGGCCGTCATGCGGTTTGAGCCAATTGATCATTGAGCTTCCTCCGCACTGCGCAGAGCCGATTGGATTTCAGCTAACACTTTTTTACCAGCGCTTAGGTGGCCCTCTATGTCAGCATGCAGTGATGGTGCATTGCCATGAATGCGAACTGCTTTAGCCAACTGGATAATAGCACCGGTGTTGCGCGCAACGTTTATGTTGGCCGTCAGTAATTCGTTATTTAACGACGCGTCTTGTTTATTAAATCGGAATGAAGGCTTCTTCTTTTTAGGCTCAGGGGCAACGTCAAGAGAAGGCACGGCAGTCTGAAGCTGTAGGCGCAGCCACTCAGGTCTAGAGCGCTTACCGCGCACAGAATCAAGGGCTGCCGCTTCTTCTTCAGAAAGGCGCACCAATATCTGTACATCGCGTTTTCTAGTCTCCGACTTCGACATTCTCATAAAATGGAGGGGGTTCACGGGGGATTATTCCCCCTGACCAGTTGATGGATTATTCGCCCTTAGGCGGATATCCGTCATAGCTGGCTAAGCCTCTTTTGCCTTCATTCTCAAAATACCAAAAAAGGCTGCAAAGAAAAAGCAAATAAGGTTTGCGCTGTTTTATGGCGCTCACGTTTTTACATTTTCATGATTCTTTGAGACAATGCTGATGGGTGCAAAATGTTGGCGTATGAGGTCCACGATGTCGAACTATTATGAAGAACAACTCTCAAGTGATCTGCTTGAGAATATGAGCGCAGAGCACGTTAATGATGCCATCATTGTAAAAGCGCCTACCTATCAAAAATTACGAAGACAGCTTTTAGAAAACAAAAAACTATTGCTGGAAATAATCAAAATATTGTCCGTGAGAACGGACAAATGTGATGCGACGAGTTTTAGCTCGGGCGAAAAGGGGGCCATCTTCTGTGCATACACAGACACACCTTTTTCAGCCGATGGATCAGATCAAGAATTAGAAAAGTACAAGGATTTTCTAAACTCAGCTGGCTGGTTTAATTACCGCGATTGCGCAATCGAACTTATCGAGCAAGAGCTCATTGTCATGGAGACAGCGATTTCAGGACTGAACGCTCTTAACTGCTTAGGCGCAGAACTGCCGTTCACATGGAGCAATTATCCAATCGAAATGATTGCGCGTGAGATCACACAGAAAGCGAAGGCTGCGGGTGGACGGCTATACGGGTTCAAAGAATGACAAACTAGAGCAAGAGCTGCCTGCAGCTCTGCTTCCGGCGAGGATGGTGATGGAAGGGGTAAAGCTAAATCTTGATGAGTGGTGCGGGCGCAGGCTTCTTTAGCCGAGCCACGGTCATTATTATTTAGCGAGGGGATGAAAGAGGCAAAGTCTCTTGGCTCCCCTGCTAAATGGCAACGATAAGATCTTTGGCTTAAAGATCGTAAGTATTCGCCGACTTATGGAATATGGAACTCTTCCAAAAGAATTCGTTTCTGCGACGGTACAATGAAGAGCAGCTTGGTGAAGAATCGCCATGATCTGCGTTTCACTATATCGGGTCGTTTTCATTCAAAATCTCCTGGTCCATTATGCCGAGAAAATTCTAGTTTGAAACACCTTTATTTTAGGAAGGATTACCCAGTCCACTGAGGGGTTGGCCAATACGTAGTTCAGGTTTTAAAGGCTTTAGGAGGCGATGATTATGTCATTTTATTAGGCTCATGGATTAAGGACGCGGGAGATGAATACAATTTCAGATACTCGCGAACGCCAGTGCCCAGTTACGGATAAAGTGTTTGGGGCAAATTATCGAAAATCTACAGGTTATCATTAATGTCATCAATGCAAACGCGGATCGATTGGATTGTCTTGTCGTAGTTTCGTACGACTTCATGGTATGGGCAAATCATTCCTTCTAAAGTATACAATGCTGAATTGCTATTAAGTAAAACGGCATTTGGAATTAATATTTCATCTAAGTAACTGCCGACATTCTTATTTTTTAGTTTTTCAACGGGATGCGAATTAGAGAAATTTTTGTCTTTTAAATTTTGAAGCCAGTCTATTTGGTTTTTCAGATATTCTTGCTGCCCGTTAATGAATTTTATTATATCTTCGGCTGTTTGCTTTTCCATAGTGGTATTGTCAAAATATGTCGGTGCAGGTTTGATTGGTTTAAGCCAGTAGTGAATACTCTCGACAACACCTAAATAGCGTTTGCGACAGTCTCTCAAATAATCTTCATCACAGTTTTCGTATTCTTTGAAATACAGATACTCAAGCTTTTCAAGTTTAAGTTCAATGGCAATCTCATCAACCGCACTGTAACGCAGTCCCCATTGTGGACATGACGGTGAGATGTAATCTTGAGGAACTAAAGCAGGTGGACAATCTTGATCGCTGGAAAAAAAACGAAAGGTATGTTCATTAAAACAAATGTTATTATTGTGGAATGGATTGGCCAAATTTGCTGATTGTTGAAAGTAGGGTACAGCAATAAAAATCGTACCCGCCGATTTACATACCCGATACATTTCGCCAATCATATTTAGAAAACCAACATGAGATAAATGTTCAAGGCAATGTGACGTATGAACAAAATCTATTGAATTGTCTTTGAAGGGTAGTTTAGAGGTATTCAAATCCAATTTTATATCTACATCAGCGTAATCAGAAAAATCTATTCCTATACTCCCAGGAATTTTTTTTCTCCCACACCCGATATCTATGACCTTCATAACGTTAATCCTCAATTACAAATTATATTATTTGTTGGGTCAATACCCTAGATTCAGTTTTGGAAACATGAAAATCTCATACCAATCGCTACATATTTTTAAATCCGCTAGCTAGTCAGACTGTGAGAGATGACCTCAGGAGCTGTCTTTAATTTTGATAACTGGTGCAGGATTTAACTATGGTATAAATGCGGACTAACATTCTGATTGCAACTGCAATTATTGCTGTTTTTCCATCGTTCCACATTAAGTTTTAATTCAAAAGTGTCTAAGTAGCGGCTGATCTGCCTCCAATAAACGGTAAAGTAGAGCTTTGACAGCACTTCGTTTCAACATGAGCTGCTCCCCGTTGAGTTCACATTTATAAGTTAGCACTGTTCAGATTTTGATTGTTCGCCGACTGATCAGCATGTTCCAGGGGGGGGGCAGGCCAGCGAGGCTTGAATTCGGCCGGTGGTTCTAGAAGTTTGCGCGCCATGCCGCCACTAAATTATGGGGATTATCCCGGGCATGGCGAACATGTATAGCGGGTAACCGCACTTTATTCTTTCGGGTATCCGTTGGCGTATTTTGAATGTCTTTCATTATGCATATTTATTTAAGCGATTTTTTGTAGAAATTGCGGCTTTGAGGCTGTAGTTGTGTGACCATGGCGCAATTGATATATTAGTGGTTTATATTTATGAAGAAATATTTACGATGGTTGCTGCCGATTGATCCAGTAAATCTGCCTCGGCGAATCAAAAGCATAATGACAATTGCTCTTGATGGTTTTTTGTTACCATTTAGTTTATGGGCTGCGTTCGGCTTTCGTTTAGGGATTTTAGATCCAACAACTTACGTGAACTCCGGCGATCTTATCGCAATCATTGTGTTGTCTTACGTTGCGCTCTTATTTTTCAAACTTTATCGATTAAAATTAAATGCGTTTGACATATGGGCTATCAGTAAGCTTGCCCGCTTTTCTTTTGTGTTAATCGCGATTGCTGGTTTGGTTGATTTCTTTGCTTATTCAGGGGTGCCGCGATCCGTGCCAATTTTATATGGCGCGTCATTTTTCTTATTTGCTATTGTTTCTCGTATTGTTTTTATACATCTCATCCAAGCGCTTTCAAGGTTGGATAACACGGTGGACTCTGTTGCTATTTATGGGGCGGGTTCAGCAGGCATACAATTGGCGCTTGCTCTGAAACAATCTAAAGAAGTACGCCCATATTGTTTTGTTGATGATAATCCATCAATCAAAGGAATGATTGTTGCAGGTTTGAAGGTTTGTAAGCCAAGCGTTTTGGAGAGCCTTGTCAAGAAGGGGATCATACAAAGAGTATTGATCGCAATTCCTTCTCTAACAGGCGGTGACCGTGCCAGACTTGTTTCAAAATTATCAACGTTAGGGTGTGAAATTCAAGTCATACCATCTTACGTAGATCTGATCTCTGGACGCAATACTGTAAGTGATCTGAGGCAGGTTACGCCAGATGAGCTGTTGAATCGTAATATTGTTGATCTTGATAGCGCAGAATTGAAGAACACTTATGCTGGCCGCTGTGTTATGGTGACAGGCGCAGGTGGTTCAATTGGCTCTGAACTTTGCAAGCAATTACTATCATTTAATCCGCGCAAATTAGTAATGTTCGAACGTAGCGAACATGCACTCTACGAAATCGACAATGAGTTACGCGCTTTTACGCAGTCTAACGATATTGAGATGGTACGCTGTTTAGGGTCTGTTACGGATAGAGCAGCTGTCGATGCCGCCATCCGCACTCACGATGTCGAGGTCATTTTGCATGCAGCAGCTTACAAGCATGTTCCAATGGTTGAAGAGAATGAAGTTGAAGGTGCACGCAACAATATAATCGGTACCTTTGAGGTTGCAGATGCCGCGCGTGTCGCTGAAATTGAACGGTTTATTCTTATATCTACCGATAAAGCTGTTCGCCCTACCAATGTTATGGGAGCGACGAAGCGTCTTGCTGAACAGCTTGTTCATGATGTTCAATCAAAAACGACCAAAACTAAATACTCAATGGTACGTTTTGGAAATGTGCTTGGATCATCCGGCTCCGTCGTGCCTTTGTTTAACAGGCAGATCGCTAAAGGCGGGCCTGTAACGGTCACGCATGCTGATGTCACGCGCTATTTTATGACGATTCCAGAGGCTGCACGCCTAGTTTTGATTGCGGGTTCTCACTCAACTGGCGATGATTTGTTTGTTCTAGATATGGGTAAGCCGGTTAAGATTATAGATCTTGCGCGCAAGATGATTGAGCTTGCAGGTCGCACAATATGCGATGAAGAAAATCCAAATGGTGATATCACGATTGAGATCACAGGTTTGCGACCAGGTGAAAAACTATACGAAGAAGTCCTTATCGATAATGTTTCAAAAATAAACTCGCCACATGAAAAGATTTTCCACGCAAACGAGAAGTCTTTGTCTCAAGCGGAGGTTGCACAAATGTTCAAGCAACTAAGAAAAGCCGTGCAAGCGAGGGACGCTAAAGCAGTCCGCGATATAATTGAAAAATACGTAGAAAAACCGTCAGAGCAATATACGGCACATTGATTTAATTAAAGATTTGATGCGATTGTATTTGATGACATGTACTCTCTCGTGGAGCTGCATAAACAGTCAATGTCACAGAATTTTGTGGGACACTCTTCTAGCTAACTCATTGATTTGTAATTCTCTTATTTTAGTCCCACTTCGTGGTAAGTTATTGTAAATGCAAATAGATTCTGGGCCCTCCGGCCCCACAAAGGGTGTGTGAAATCGATAGGCTTCTTATGGGGTCGCCAACGGTTCGTCTGCGTTGTTTGACAATGGTCGCTAATTGTTTTCATGCCGTGATACTGCAAAACAGATCTATTAAATTTTGTAACTGTAAAGTTCTGCAAGCTCGATGTTGTTGCAGTCCTTTTTTAGCTTGCGTGTCATTGCGCCAGCTTGGTAAAGTTTTTGCACGGCATTTCGCATAAATGGTAGGCCTTGGGCAAGTTAATAAACCATTTTGCCTTTGCGCTAAAGTTCGGGCTGGCACTTACTGTATAAATAAGTTTCGATCTGTAACAATTTTACACATGAAGCCGCGCACATTGCGGTTAAATATTGTTTATTTTTGCGGCTCTGGTTACACGTTGATCCAATTAACTGATACGATATCGCTGCGGCGATTGCCAATTCATAACGAGGTATGTGGAGAAGGTCCGGCGCTGTGGTTACCGGTCAACGTTACTTAATCTACAACGAAGTACGGGGGAGCAGTGCATCCTCTGATGAACCTAACTAACAGTTTCTAAAAACCCAACCTGTGGTCGTGTGTTAGGCAGTATTTATCGGAAGCGCAGGCTGTATACTATCAAAGTCGCTCAAACTTTATCTTAACAAAAAGCATATAAATGTTTCTTGAATAGGAGCGAGGGGCAATGATGCGAAATTTCATAATAGCATCTAGTATTATAAAGTTTATCCTTGTTGCTGCTATCATGGGGGTGATTACGGCAGCGCTATACTTTTATGTTAGTCCAGACTTCCCTATATATTCGTATGTTGTGTTTTTCTACACTGTTGTTTTGGCTCTTCTTTTCCGCATTTATTTAAGCGGTGAAACTACAACGAGGCGCCGTTTTGCCTATCTTAGCATCCCAGCTTTAATGTTTGCTTTTTGGGCAACCGTGCACACTTTGTTTGAGGACTACAACGTTCAGGCATTAATCTATCACTCGGTGTATGGATTTACATCGGAGGGAATACCCAAGCAATATTTCCTCTTTGGTCTTTTCTGTTTGATAGGTGTTTTGATCATAATAGCAGCTATGATTATGGGCGTACGACAAAGTCCGTTATTCTCAAAAATTGATAAGTTCGCCTTTGTTCCTTTGATAGTCTTTAACCCTTTTGTTATCGAAACTGCTCAGGGGTTAGGTTTAGGCGCTGGTGAGCAGCAAAGTCTTCCTGCGTACTACCACCCTGCTGTCAACATAAGACACGATGGTTCAGATCGCCCGAATGTCATTCACATTTTCTTGGAGAGCGCTGAACAAACACTCGAAAATGAAGAGTATTTTGGACCCGTTATGCAACCGCTTTTGGAATTTAAAACAAAAGGCTTAAGCGCAACGAACATCTCTCAAGTCAAAAATACGGAGTGGACGATTGCTGGTACAATTGCAGCGACTTGCGGTGTGCCGCTAATTCAGCCGTGGTTGACAACACGAAATGCCGATCACATCCAGGGTCGTTTCATGCCCAATATAACGTGTTTAGGAGACGTCTTAAAATCAGATGGTTATCATACTGAGTATATGATTGGTGCAGATGTTCGATTTGCTGGAACAGATCTTTTTGCGCGTGATCATGGTTTTGAAAATGTTATGGGCCTGCAAGAATTATATAAATACTATCCCAATGAAAGGAATGAATGGGGTTTAAGCGACCAAGCAATTTTTATCCACGCAGAGAAAAGTTTTCGGAAGCTTTCAAAAAAGGATCAGCCTGTCTTGCTAACATTAGCGACTATAGGCGGGCACCCGCCTTCCGGCTACCCTTCTGCTGGCTGTTTGGATGGTACAATTGCGATCAAATCAACGGAACCTATGGGAATTGGTCTTGAGTGCGCAAACGCTTTAACGCGCGATATGTTGCATTCTTTAGATGCTGATGGCCTGCTCGAAAACACAATTGTCATTATCCAAAGTGACCATTTGATGATGGGCTCAGATTTTACATCACGGCTTAATAAGCTCGAACGTAGAAACTTCTTTATGGCCTTTGGTCCAAACATTAAGCCAGAAGAAATTGATCGAAGCGCCTCTATGATGGATGTTTATCCAACCATTCTTGAAATGCTTGGTTACGAACTACCAGAAGGTGCTGCAGCGCTCGGCGTTTCGCTATATTCAGATAAGAAAAATCTAATGGAGCAGCTAGGACAGGAAGAGCTCAATCAAGCGATCCAGTTTGATGCTGACCTGCGTAGGCTGCTTTGGCTTGACCATGACGTAGGTAGCGATAGTTAGTCACTCATTAGGCTTTCTGTTTCACTGCAAAGCGGCTTGCAAAAAAAGTGTTAAATACGTCCGTTTTTACGATCAATAACAAATAGGGTCTTCAGATTATTTCCGATCAAACTCAAATGTTTTTTAACCAGTCTTTCAATTTTGACCTATTCTCCAAGCGAAAACAAATTCCCAAACTTAAGCCGTACAATAGTTTAACCTTTCGCAACTATGTCTATACCAATTGGAGTGGCTGAATGGCGATTGAAGGTATAGTTATTGTTGGCGGATCTCACGGCGCGCTTGCTCTTGCCAGAAGTGTAGGCGCTAGCGGTGGCAGTGTAACTTTCATCACAAAAGACTCTAATTTAGCTGTGTGGTCGAGGCATATATCGCGAACGCTCAGATGGAGCGGCCCACAAAATCAAAGCGCGCTGGCGTTTCTGCTAGAAGTATCTGAAAAATATGAATTGCGTAACCACATCATTATTGCTGGTGGGGATGCGGAAGTTCAATTCATCGCTGAAAATCATGATAGCTTGTCAAAGCATTTCGAAATGCCTACGCCCAATTGGCATGATCTTCATTGGCTGTGTGATAAGCCTTTGCTCTATGAGCGCGCTAAAGCGCTTTCGATAGCGATACCTGAAACTTACCAATTAAAATCACTCGCTGACCTTGAAGAGCAATCCTTTCGCTTTCCTTTGGTGCTAAAGCCAAACATGGGTGGCGGCGAAAATAAACTCACAAAGCAAAAGGTTATTCGCATAGATAATGATGAGGATTTGTCTGCTGAAATCAGCAGTGCTGAAAAACAAATCGGAATTCAAAACCTCGTGCTTCAAGAACTCATACCAGGTGACGGAAGCAACCAATATTCCTATGCGGGCTATTGGTCGAAACATGGCCCGGTTGGAGAGTTTGTTGCGCGTCGAACGCGGCAATATCCAGTCGATTTTGGGTTAACAAGCACATTTGTTGAAACCGTAGAAGACGAAGATGTCATCAACTGTGCCCATAAACTACTTAGATCAGCAAATTTTACTGGCTTGATCGAAATTGAATTTAAGCGCGATCAACGAGACGGAGAGCTGAAGCTTCTCGATGTTAACCCACGGCCTTGGTCATGGTTCGGTTTATGTAAATGTGCATCGCTGGATTTGGGTAAATTAATATTTGAAGGGGAGGCGGAAGGCAATCCGATTCCCCAAACCGCAGAAATAGGTGTCACTTGGAGCTATGCAACACGCGATATTTTCGCTGCTGTAAAACTCATACAAAGAAAACAGTTTTCGGTCCTTGGTTACATTAAATCTGTTGCACAAAATCGTTGCGGCGCAACTTTCAAGATTGATGATCCAATGCCCGCAATTGTGGATTTGCCGATTACCCTTTACCGCGTTTTGACGCGGCGGGTTCTTAACTTTGGCAGATCTGATCAAGGGTAAGGCTGTGGCCGTTACAATCACTCAAATCGATGACTTTTTGTCTGCCTCATATTTGAAAATTGCAAAATTTATTCTTCTTATCGAGTCGATAAAATACGGCATTTTTCGAGTTGGTAGCTGACTAAAATGTCCGGTTTCAAGTATTGTTGGAGCAGCCCAGCCGATCGCGTCATGGCTTGAGCTGCCATATACGATAAAGCAATTGCGCGGTTTTTCGGCAAGGTTATTTAAAAGGCTTTCAATCACTTTGTCGAAGACGGGTTTGGAAAATGGATTATAGAAATAAACGAGCAAATCTGTGTCCGGAAACACATAGCTGGTTGCGTCTTCTTCAAGAACACTAACATCGTTTTTCCGCACATCCGATTTGAAAAATTGCTCAATATTCAGTTTGGCAACATCCACAAGTTCCGATGCAAATTCAACGCCAACAATTTTGGGAAACTTGTATTGTGCTGCGAGCAATAAAGTTCTTCCCTTGCCGCAACCAAGATCAATAAATGTGCGGTTACTTTGGCCCATATCATCGGGCATATTTTCCATTATAAAACGGAAACTACTCGGCGACGTACAGACACACTCATTACCAAGATCTTTGTTGGGGCCAACAACATTTAGCAAGTCCAACCGAATGGAACCTGCGGTGTCGACACCGTGTTTTCGGTCCCAACGTTTAGCAAAATAGTTAGCTGATAAATGTTGGATATTGCGCGTGATGAATTGATAAGAACCGCGTAAGCCGTGCTTTCTCAAAAGGTCAATAATGCCGGTTATACCGAGATTTTTGATTTGCTTCACCGCACGGCCCAAACGACCGGCTGAGTGATCTTCAAGGTTTTTCGAAGTGTGGTTTTCTTGCTGCTGATCCACGCTTAAATCTCTTTCATATATTTATGAACTTGTAGAATGATAGCAGTCAGGAACTACAATATTCTTAAGATGAAGCGGGTGAACTTGACGAAGTGTTGAGCAAACTTGTGGCGGAAGAGGGGAGCGAGCTTGTGTTTAACATCAAGCGAAAATACGCTTAAATCTCTCATAACAGCCAAAATTTTCTGTGCAAATTAAACTGTTTATGGCAGGCTTAATGCATGAAAAAACAAGCCTTATTATTGACGACAGCAATGTTTTTACATTTGCCTTTTGCTTATGCGCTCGAAATCAAAGCGGTCGATGATGATGCCTTCGTGGAAATTGATATGAAGCAGGCACAGCTGGGCCAGCTGCTGTTTTGGGACCCTATTTTGTCGGGTAACAAGAATATTTCCTGCGGTACATGTCATCATCCAAAGCTTGGCACTGCCGACGGCGTTTCACTGTCAATCGGCGAGGGCGGTATCGGGTTGGGGCCCGATCGGATGGTTGATAAAAGCAATATTCCTGAGCAGCGTATTCCGCGTAATGCGCCGGCATTGTTTAACCTTGGCGCAAAAGAATTTACTGTCATGTTTCATGATGGGCGACTTGAAGCCGATGAGACAAAAAAATCTGGATTACGCACACCGCTAGACGATGACATGACCGTTGGGTTCTCCGGTGTGTTATCTGCGCAGTCTATGTTTCCAGTTTTGTCGTCAGATGAAATGGCAGGGCATTATAGCGAGAACGATGTTGCTAAAGCTGTTCGCCGCGGTTTGATAACAGGCACCGATGGCGCGTGGGATATTATCTCAAAGCGTGTTGCTGCGATTGATGAATATCAAAAGATGTTCGATGAAGTTGATCCTGAAATAGCGCAGGGCAAGCCAATCGGGTTTACAGATATTTCAAATGCTATTGCTGCATTTATCGCCTTTGAGTGGCGATCAGACGAGAGCCCGTTCGACAATTATCTTCGCGGCGAAGCGCAGCTTGATGATGTCGCGGCGCAAGGCATGGACTTGTTCTACGGTAAAGCTCAATGCGCATCTTGCCACACAGGACCGTTTCAAACAGACCATAAGTTTCATGCAATGGGTGTGCCGCAAATTGGCCCCGGAAAAGCCGAGCGGTTCGAAAGCCATAGTCAAGACACAGGCCGAATGCGAGTTACAGGAAGGCTTGAAGATGCATATGCATTTCGCACGCCGTCTTTACGCAATGTGACTTTGACTGCACCTTACGGACATTCAGGCGCTTATCGTAATTTGCGTCATTTCCTTGAGGCGCATGTCGAGCCCTCTACGGCAGTTGATTATTACGACAAAAGTGAAGCCCAGTTTAGTGACTACACGCCGCCTAAAAATGATTGGGCAGCACTAGAAGATGCAAAAGAAAATCAAGCAATCAAAGATGCCGTTCGCTGGTCTGGTGTAAAACTGGCAGCAGGTGAGATTGATGCTTTAATGGCTTTTATGGGTGCTTTGGAAGATAAGAAAAGTCTGACTTCGCGGCTTGGTGTGCCAAGCACGCTGCCAAGCGGTTTGCCGGTCGACAAGTAAGCGACCCGTTGCTGTGTTAAGTGAACTTTAAATCGGGCTAAGCTCGATTTGATTGTTGGCTCCGCGCTTAGCAATAATTCTGCTGTTCGCCTCGATTTTTGTCCATTCAGATGTGGAGCCATCAGGCCATATGACGCGTATTTCTGCTTGCTTGGCTAAACCTAAACCAAAATGGGTAGGACCGATTTTACCGCTGGCATGACCGCCGCCGATTGTGATTTCTTGTGTTTGTACTTTGCTGTCAGATGCAGTGCGTAATTCAATCCAAGCGCCGATAGCATCAACATTACTGTCGTTTTGTTGGAGTTTGATAGACGTATAATTACCGCTATTCGTGCTCACATTCTCATAGATATCGAACGCGGCGCGTCGGTTCATAACCGCGATATCCAGTTTTCCATCCAGATTAAAATCTGCGATTGAAGCACCACGTGAACGGGCTGTGTCTGCAAGCCCTGCTTCAAGTCCCACCTCAACAAAAGTGCCATCCGGTTTTTGTACGAGTAGATTATTCGGGTCTTTCATGGCCATGCCGGGCATTTGGTCGACATTGCCCTTGGCGATAAAAAGATCAGCAAGACCATCATTATTTATGTCGTTAAACTCTGCATGCCAACCAGTAGAAGGGCGACCATCATCGCCGGTATAGGGACGCTGTGCATAAGCGCCGATATTGAACGGCGCATTTTCCATTTTTGCGCCGCCTGCATAAAATTGGATTAGCTGATCACCCATAGATGTGAGCATTATATCGGGCGCTTTATCGCCGTTTAGATCCTGACTGGCGATCCCCATTCCCCAAACGGAAATAGGCAACCAGCCGTCTTCACGTGTAAGGAAGCGCATTTCATCGAGGCGAAACATTTGCTCCTCGCCGTCACGCAAATAATAATGGCGGTCGTTGGAAATGCGTAGATCGCGGCGTCCGTTTCGCGTCCAGTCTGAAAAGAGCATGGAAAGTGCGCAGTAGCCCGGATCGAGCGTTATAGGTTCTTGGTAATGTAAGCCCTCCGGCCGGTACAGATGGTTTACATCGCAAGCACCAAACGGCCCTTCAGGATTATCGCGGTCAACATAATTGCCAACGGCTAATGTCGGCAAGCTTGCGTTTTCTTCCCATGTTGCCGAGAAGGATGTGGTCCAGCGATCAAGCCCATTGAAATGCCACAGGGTATTCGCTTCTTCAAAGTGACAGTTTCCTAAGCCGCGCAGAATTTTGTTCTCGCCCACGCGCATGACGAACAAATCTATGTGCTCATCATTATCAATGTTGATAGGGTAGGCACCGGTTACTGAATCAAATTCAGCGCCAGTATTCGGCAGATCTTGAAACTGAATTGCAGCGCCTGCTTGTGTCGTCGTGTTGACCGCAATGCGCGACATGTTTTCGCCGCCTGCAAGAAACACATCGGGAAAGGCATCGCCATTACAATCAAATGTCGCCATGCCACCGCCAACAAAAAACTCCCAGCCACCATTATATATGTGCTCAAAATCAAAAGTCTTTGCGCGAGACTCAAACTTAACATCATCTGCAAAAGCAAGCGATGAGGTGAGAAGAGCAGTCAGTGTGAGGGCAAACTTGTTCAATGCGGCGGGCCTATTGATTGGTGCTCGTTGCGCTAAGCAATGTTTCGGTTAGCTCAGAAAGTGCAAGTGCTGCAGCGCCCTGTGCCCAGAGTAGGTCACCCCAAGTGTGAACTTCAATATCTGGCCTCGTGCGTTGCCAATCCAGCGTTTGGCGCTCCATTTCCTGCAACACTTCATCCTCGTATAGAAAGTCATATTGCATGCGAGCACCGGATAGAATGACTAAGCTTGGGTCGAAAAGATTGACGACATTGGCAAGGCCAGTCGCAAGGTAGCGGCCAGCACGTTTGAAAATTGTCGTCGCAGCTTCATGGCCGTTTTTGGCTTCCTCAAAAAGCCTATCTAGAATCAAACTGATATCGCCCATTTCACTGGGGTCCAAAGTGAGCGCAGTTGAGGCTTCACGCACAAGTGCATAGTCAGCGACATAGGCCTCAAGGCATCCACGCTGGCCACATCGGCACAATGCGCCATCAAGCTGCACTTTTGTGTGGCCAAGCTCCATGCCCACACCATGTGCACCGCGGTAAATTCTATGGTTGACGACAAGCCCCATGCCTATGCCGTGCTCAATGGTAACAACTGCGAAGTCAGAAACCGTGCGCCCTTTGCCAAACCAAAGTTCGGCTAGTGTGACGAGATTGGTGTCATTGTCTATAAAGACAGGGCAATTCAAAACTTCGCTGGCCATAGCTGCAAGAGCAATGTTTTGTTGATCGAGCATGGGTGACCAAATAACTTTGCCAGCAGCGCAATCGATCAAGCCAGGAAGTCCCATGCCAATGGCTGAAAGTTGGGATTGTTTTATGCCGCTCTCTTTAAGTGCCATCTGCAGAACATCATTGATCTCTTTTAATATGTCATTTGCGCCGCGTGATGCACTGTTGTGAGCGATGTCGGCCGAGCCCAACATGTTGCCTGCAAAGTCCATGATGACCGCAGTGTGCGTTTTGTCGTTGGTTTTGATGCCTGCGACAAAGAAAGCGTCTTTACGAATAGCGATAGAAACAGGTGGCCGCCCACGGATAGGCTCGCCTTCACGCGGCGGTGTTGTCACTTCATGTACAAAACCAGCCTGTATAAGTTCATTGACGAGTGCGGTTACACTGGCGGGACTAATGCGCAGGCTGCTTGAAATATCAACGCGCGCACACAGGCCTGCGCCGCGAACATGTTCAAATATTTGCTGCTTTAAAGTTCGGCTTATATCGGACGATTGCGCAATAAGCGGCCCGACGCCTTGAATGTGTTCGGTGTTATTGTTGTGCTGCAACATTAATTCATCAACTGAAATTAAGCGGCGAATAAAACGCCTAAAATCCCAGAAGCCTCCCATTTGTGATTAATATTTATCACTTAATTCGAAAAATGGTCAATTTATTTTTTGACAACTGAAAAAAATAAATCCATGATGTTGGTACACTCGGTGTAGTTATCGAGGCGGCCAGGCATGGCGTATTAATCTCGGGAGGATTTATAAAATGCGTAAATTTATCTCTGTGGCAGCTTTCGCTGCTGTGGCAATGGCATCTGTTTCAACAGCGGCTATGGCTGAAGGTAAAAAGATTGGCGTAAGCTGGTCAAATTTCCAAGAAGAGCGCTGGAAAACAGATGAAGCAGCGATGAAAGCTGCCATCGAAGAAAATGGCGATGAGTATATCTCTGCCGACGCTCAAGCATCTGCAGCTAAACAGCTTACTGATGTTGAAAGCTTAATCGCGCAGGGTGCTGATGCACTCGTTATTCTATCCGTTGACTCAGGCGCCGTTGGCGCAGCTGTTGATGCAGCTGCTGCTGAAGGTATTCCTGTTCTTGGTTATGACCGTCTTGTTGAAGACGAACGTGCTTTCTACCTGACTTTCGACAACAAAGGTGTTGGCCGTATCATCGCTGAAAGCGTTAAAGCTGTTCAGCCTGAAGGCAATTACGCAATCATCAAAGGCGACAAGGGCGATCCGAACGCACTCTTCTTGCTTGAAGGCATGATGGAAGTGATTGGTCCGGACGTTGAAGCTGGTAAAATCACAGTTGTTGGTGAAGCTTTCACTGATGGTTGGAAGCCAGACAACGCTCAGAAAAATATGGAGCAGATCCTTACAGCGAACGACAACAAAGTAGATGCTGTTCTTGCTGAAAATGATGGCATGGCAGGCGGCGCTATTGCAGCGTTGCAGGCACAGGGCATGAACGTTCCAGTTGGTGGCCAAGATGGTGACCATGCTGCGCTTAACCGCGTTGCTCGCGGCACACAGGTTGTGTCTGTATGGAAAGATGCACGCCAACTTGGTAAAGCAGCCGGCAACATTGCTGCAATGCTTGCTGACGGAAAAGAGATGTCTGATATTCCTGATGCAGTCGTATGGTCAGGTGGATCGAAAGGCATTGAAATGAACGCGATTTTCCTTGCACCAACACCAATAACAAAAGACAACATTAATGCTGTTATTGATGCTGGCCACATTGCCAAAGACAAAGTCTGCGAAGGCGCTGTCGACGGTGTTAACGGCTGCTAATTAGCGCACGTTAACTTGCCTAATATTGACAAAGTCCGCCGATTTTCGGCGGGCTTTGGTTCAAAAGGCCCAAAGAATTTATATTATTTTCGATGTTTTAAGCCGCACAACCTGCGGTAACTGATGATCCACATCAGGAGGAAATTATGGTAAGCCCTAATTTAGAACACTTGTCCGATGATGCTCGTACCGGACCTGTGAAACGCTTTTTAAAAGCCACAGAAATAGACAGCAGATTGCTGGGCATGATCGGTGCTCTCGTCCTTATCTGGCTTGGCTTCCACCTTTATGGCGGTATCGTCAACGGTTTTGCCGCGTTCATAACACCGCGTAACTTATGGAATTTGTCGGTTCAGACATCATCCATCGGTATCATGGCAACGGGCATGGTTCTCGTTATTGTTACGCGCCACATTGACCTCTCGGTCGGCTCAATTCTTGGCTTTGCGGCGATGATGATGGCGGTGACGCAGGTCAATATCTTGCCAGATATTCTCGGACTTGGGCATCCTGCCATATGGCTTATCGCAATTGCTGTCGGCTTGTTGGTCGGCACACTTGTTGGCGCTTTTCATGGCTGGTTAATTGCCTATCGTGGCATACCCGCTTTCATCGTAACGCTTGGCGGCCTTTTGGTTTGGCGCGGCGCGACCTTCTTGATTACGCGCGGCGAAACAATTGCACCGATGGATTCAACCTTTGCACTGCTGGGCGGCGGTCCTTACGGAGCGGTAGGGTCTACATGGAGCTGGGTGCTCGGCATTATCGCCTCATTAGGCGTGGTTTTTATGCTGCTTTCTGGCCGCAAACAACGCAAGCGTTTTCAGTTTCCATTACGTCCAGTTTGGGCTGACACATTCTTGGGTGTTGTTGGCTGTGGATTGATCCTTGGGTTTGTGATGCTCGTCAATGCATATCCTTGGCCGCGCGGTATTGTACGCCAATATGCAGCGGCGAATAATATCGAGGTGCCGGATGGAGGTCTCTTCATCTCACACGGTTTTGCAATTCCTGTTTTGATCTTGATCCTTGTCGGATTGGCCATGACATTTTTGACCACCCGTACTCGGTTCGGTCGCTACGTCTTTGCTATCGGCGGCAATCCTGAAGCCGCAGAACTTGCTGGTATCAATACGCGCTGGGTGACAGTGAAAATCTTTGCACTCATGGGCTTCTTGAGCGGTCTATCCGCCGTGGTTGCCAGCGCAAGGTTGAACTCTGCTTCTGGTAACCTTGGAACACTTGATGAGCTTTATGTAATCGCCGCGGCCGTTATTGGCGGCACATCCTTTGCCGGTGGTGTTGGAACGATTTACGGCGCCATTCTCGGAGCGGTCGTTATGCAGAGCCTTCAAGCTGGCATGGTCTTGATCGGGTTTGACGCAGCAGTGCAGCAGATCGTTGTTGGTTCAGTTCTTGTTGTCGCCGTTTGGGTCGACACAATGTACCGCAAACGCGCACAATAATTGGGGAACGATGATGGAACAGCAAGAAAAACAAACTGCGCTTATTGATCTTCGTGATATTTCGATATCATTCGGCGGTATTAAAGCGGTTGATCAGGCTTCAGTCGATTTGTTTCCTGGTGAAGTTGTGGCTTTGCTTGGGCACAACGGTGCAGGAAAATCGACACTGATTAAAATTCTCTCCGGTGCATATAAACGTGATGCAGGCGATATTTATGTGCGCGGAGAAAAGGCGGCAATCGCCAATCCGCGTGATGCGAAAGACTATGGTATCGAGACGATTTACCAGACGCTCGCACTTGCCGATAATGTGGATGCTGCAGCCAATTTGTTCTTAGGCCGTGAAATGCTCACGCGCTGGGGAACATTGGATGATGTGGGCATGGAAGCCGAAGCGCGAAAAGTTATGGGGCGTTTGAACCCGAATTTTCAGCGTTTTAAGGATCCGGTCAAACAATTATCAGGCGGTCAGCGCCAATCTGTGGCGATCGCTCGTGCCATTCTTTTCAATGCACGCATTCTGATTATGGATGAACCAACGGCTGCACTTGGACCGCAAGAAACGGCGCAAGTTGGTGAGTTGATTAAGCAATTGAAGAAAGATGGTATCGGCATCTTCCTTATCAGCCATGACATTGAAGATGTGTTCGATCTTGCTGACCGTGTTGCTGTGATGAAAAACGGGCAAATGGTTGGCACCGCAAAAACAGGTGATGTGACCAAGGATGAAGTGCTTGGAATGATCATTCTTGGAAAATGCCCTCCTGGTGCCATTCCAGGTCCAGGTGCAATCCAAGAATAAGGAGCACATTATGCATCTTGGATTAGACCTTGGCACTTCAAGCATAAAAGGGCTGTTGATCGACGATAATCAAAAGATTATCGCTGAGGCAACAGCTCCAATGGCTGTGTCACGCCCACAAGACGGCTGGTCCGAACAAGACCCAGCCGAGTGGATTAAAGGCGCAGAAAGCGTTTTTGATGCATTGGCCCAAAAGACTGATTTGTCAAAATTGGTGTCAATTGGCTTGAGTGGCCATATGCATGGCGCAACGTTGATCGATAAGAACGACAAGGTTTTGCGGCCTTGCACCTTGTGGAATGATACGCGCAGCCATGTTGAAGCGGCTGAAATGGACATCGATGCTGAATTTCGCAGCGTGTCCGGCAATATTGTTTTCCCTGGCTTTACAGCACCCAAGGTCGCTTGGGTAAGGAACAATGAACCTGAAATTTTCAATCAGATTGCAAAAGTTCTGCTTCCGAAAGATTACTTACGCTTATGGCTGACAGGTGGGCACGTTGCCGAAATGTCAGATGCAGCTGGCACAAGCTGGCTAGATACGGGCAAGCGTGACTGGTCTAACAGTTTGTTGCAAAAAACAGGTTTAACCCGCGACCAGATGCCGAGCCTTGTTGAAGGCAATGAAGTCTCTGGTACGCTTAGATCTGTGCTTTGCCAAAAATATGGCATTACCCAAAGCGTGGTTGTAGCAGGCGGCGGCGGCGATAATGCTGCGTCAGGCATCGGCGTTGGTGTCGCAAAAGCAGGTGACGCATTTGTATCGCTTGGCACATCGGGTGTTTTATTTGCTGCAAGCGATGGTTATGCACCGGATGCTGCTTCTGCAGTCCACACATTTTGCCATGCATTGCCGAAAACTTGGCACCAAATGGGCGTGATATTGTCAGCAACAGATTCGCTTAATTGGTATGCAAAGCTTGTTGGACAGGACGCTACGCAGCTGACCAAAGCGCTTGGTGAACTTGAGGCGCCGAGCAAGACATTGTTTATGCCTTACTTAGGAGGCGAACGTACGCCGCATAATGATGCAGCTGTGCGCGGCGCATTCATAGGCTTGGAACATGCAACAGATACGGCTGCAGGAACGCGCGCTGTGCTTGAAGGTGTGGTTCATGCGTTTCGCGATAGTTTCGACGCACTCACATCAACGGGCACCAAAATTGATCGCATCATGGCGGTGGGCGGCGGTTCTAAATCTGATTACTGGCTATCTGCGATTGCAACGTCACTTCAAATGCCAATCGATGTGCCGGTTGCTGGCGATTTCGGCGGTGCGCTGGGGGCTGCCCGTTTGGGCATGATGGCCGCAGGTGCAAGTACAGATATTGTGACACGCCCTCAGGTTGCCAAAACGATCACTCCTAATCTTCAATTATCGAATGCCTTTGCTGATGCGCACCAGCGCTACCGCGAAGCTTACAAATCTATAAGGAATCTAACATGACCGACTTTTTCAAAGGTATTGACGCTGTAGAATATGAAGGCCCTGATAGCGACAGCGAGCTTTGTTATCGTCATTACGATGCCAACGAGATTGTTATGGGCAAACGCATGGAAGATCATTTGCGTTTTGCCGTCGCCTATTGGCATAGCTTTGCATGGGAAGGTGGAGATCCTTTCGGTGGCCGAACATTTGATCGTCCTTGGTTTGGCAGCACAATGGACAAAGCAAAGCTAAAAGCTGACGTTGCTTTCGATATGTTCAAAATTATCGGTCAGCCTTATTTTTGTTTCCACGATGCTGACATGCGCCCAGAAGGCGACAACTTTGCCGAAAACACGCGCAATCTGGAAGAGATGGTTGATTACATCGGCACCAAAATGGAAACCGCAGAGACCAAACTTCTTTGGGGCACTGCGAACCTGTTCTCCCATCGCCGTTTCATGTCAGGTGCCGCAACAAACCCTGATCCTGAGGTCTTTGCTTATTCAGCAGCTACGATCAAAACATGTATGGACGCAACGCTAAAGCTTGGCGGTGAGAACTATGTTCTTTGGGGCGGCCGTGAAGGCTATGAAACGCTGCTCAACACCGATCTGAAACAAGAACGCGCACAAGCAGGCCGCATGTTGCAGATGGCTGTCGATTACAAACATAAAATCGGCTTCAAAGGCGCAATTCTTATTGAGCCAAAACCGCAAGAGCCAACGAAGCATCAATATGATTATGATGTTGCTACCGTATATGGGTTCTTAAAAGAGTTTGGACTTGAGAACGAAGTTCAAATGAATATCGAGCAGGGCCATGCAATTCTTGCAGGCCATTCTTTTGAACATGAACTTGCGATGGCAGCAGCGCTCGGCATTTTTGGCTCAATCGATATGAACCGCAATGATTACCAGTCTGGCTGGGATACGGACCAGTTCCCGAACAATGTACCTGAAATCGCGCTTGCCTATTACGAAGTCATCAAGGCGGGCGGATTTAAAACAGGCGGCACGAACTTTGATGCTAAACTACGCCGTCAGAGTCTCGATCCAGTTGATCTGATCGCGGGTCATGTGGGCGCAATGGATGTGTGTGCATTGGGCTTTAAGAAAGCCGCTGCAATGTTTGAGAATGGTAAATTAGAGCAAGAGCGTAACGCGCGTTACGCTGGCTGGAATGAACCAGAAGCCAAAAAGATGTTGGAAGGCGGTCATTCGCTTGAAAGCATCGAAGAATATGTTCGCGGTGGTGATGTCAATCCTGAACCTCGTTCAGGCAAGCAAGAACGCCTTGAAAACCTCGTTAACCGCTTCATGTAAGCGTCAAAACACCCTAAATATAAGTAATGTTGGGCCGCATGAGTTGAAATTACTCGTGCGGCCTTTTCCATTATTTGTGCCTTCAATGGGGAAATTTTAGCTAATTTTTTAATGCCGCATTAACCGCATTTGTTTGCTGTTCGGGATAACGCATCCATCTTCAGGGTTTATTTGTCTTTGCGAGGCAATTTAGCACGATGATAGGAGATGTTCCGTGCTGAAACCGGTAAAATCTATTTTGATGGTTGATGATGATCCAGATGATGTTTTCATCATCCGCGATGCGCTGAGTGATATTTCTGATGAAGAATATAAAATCACAATCGCCAATGATCCGCTTGTTGCCCTTAAAATTCTGGAGCGGAAAAGCTTTGATGTCATCCTAACTGATTACCGAATGGGTGCGCTGACGGGAATTGATTTAATCAAACAAATTCGCAGCAAAGGCCTATCGACACCTATTATTTTGCTTACGGGAGTTTCACAACGTGAACTCGACGATAAGGCGCTTGCTGCGGGGGCTTCTGATTATCTTAGCAAAGCAGATATCAACGGACCTTTGATTGAACGTGCAATCCGCTATGCGATTGCCAATGCGCGCCGCCAAGAATTATTCTCCTCCGTACTGTCTAATGTTAAAGCTGCAATTTGCGTTGTCGATACTGTGGGGACGCCGCAAATTTGGAATCCAGAATTCCTAGCAATCGCAAAATTAAATTCAGCTTTACTTGAAAGTCATGATGCCGTTGCAGAGTTTGCAACACAGGTATCTGAAGCAGAGCAGTCAAGTTTGGTCGAAAAAACCAAGCATGAGAAAAAAGTCACTCACTTGCCCGATGGGCGAAGTGTGATCATGCTGCATGATATTTCTGAACATTTGAGCGCGCTACGACAGCGCGAACTTGCTGAAGAAAAAGCAGCTCACCAAGCTAAAACCTGCTCTATGACAGGCCTGCCAAACCGGTTGGCTTTCACAGAAAAACTAGAAGAGACCATACGTTCCGGTAAGAACTTCAGCCTGCTCAATATCGATCTGGATAAATTCAAAAGTTACAATGATATTTACGGCCATCCTTTTGGCGATGCGTTGTTAGTAAAACTATCGGCGCTTTTTCAAAACGCATGTGCTCAGGGTGATTATCTGGCAAGAATCGGCGGTGATGAGTTCATTGCTATCCAGCTGCATGATGGTGACGATGACCGAACAGAAAAGCTAGAAGACCGTATTTTTGCGCAGCTTGAAAACAATATCATGGTCGACGGCCGTAGGCTTAATATGAGCGTCAGTATTGGTGTGGCAAGCTTCCCCAAACACGCTCAAACGGCTCAAGACCTTTTGTCATACTCTGATATTGCGATGTATCGTGCAAAGGCAAAGGACGGTCCAAGAGTAGAGTACTACGATTCAGGCTTAGATGAAGCGGTGCGTGAACAACGCCGCCTTACAAATGATTTGCAATCTGCTATCCGCGAAGAACAGTTAGATGTTTTCTTCCAGCCGCAATTTGACCTCAGCAGCGGCAACCTCATTGGCTGTGAAGCATTGGCGCGTTGGATACACCCAGAAGATGGCCCAATTCGCCCTGATATATTCATCAAAATCGCTGAAGATTGCGGGCTGATTGAAGATCTTGGCAAGCTTATTTTACGTAAAGCCTGCCAGCTTGGCCGTGAATGGAAAGCGGACATCAAAGTCGCCGTGAACATTTCTGCGGTACAGGTGCGTCACACAGACCTCGTCAATGACATACAAACGATCTTGCTTGAGACAGGCTTTCCAGCAAGACGTCTGGAACTAGAAATAACCGAAACGGTTCTCATTGAAGATTTCGAGCATGCGCTCCATGTGTTGCGCGGCATTAAAAATCTTGGCGTTGGCTTGGCAATGGACGATTTTGGTACGGGCTTCTCGTCCCTGTCATCGTTGATATCGTTCCCATTTGATAAGCTGAAAATCGATCGCTCTTTTATTATGGATATGGATAAGCGCGAGCAGCTGAAATCCGTTATTCGTACATGTATTGGGCTAGGGCAGAATTTGAACTTGCGTATCGTCGCTGAAGGTGTCGAGCAGGAAAGTCATATTGATTTTCTACGTTCAGAAGGTTGCGACGAAATGCAGGGATATTTCTGCGGCAAGCCTATGCCGCAAGCACTCTTCATGGATTTTATGATGAATTACGCATTAGATCGTGGTTCAGCCCAAGATGGTGTCAGAACAGTGGAAAAAGTCGCTTAAGATAAAAGCGACTTTAAAACAAAGCTTTGATCCGACGCCATCGCCGCAGTCAGTGTTGCGCCAGAAGCAAGGATACGCTTAGACATGGCGTAAGTTGCCGCATCATTCATGCAGTCAACCGCAATGAATTTGCCGTTTGAGAAGTAGAAATGCGAAACACTTCCTTCGCGCTTTCCAGTTCTAATAACCACATTATCATAACCGCGGTTGAGGCCGGCAATCTGTAATTTCATGTCATACTGATCTGACCAGAACCACGGTTCCGGGTGGTAGGCTTTATTCAAGCCCACAATATTACTGGCTACAATTGCCCCTTGATCATGGGCATTTTGAACAGATTCGAGACGCGTTGGCTGTTCTTCAAATGGCAGTAGAGCAACATCGCCGCAGGCATAAATATCAGGGTCATTTGTGCGGCCATACGCATTAACTATGATGCCTGCATCTGTTTCAAGTTCAGCAGCAATGGCCAATTCCATATTCGGTATAATGCCGATGCCGGTAATAACAATGTCTGCGTCAATCACTTGACCATCGGCAAGAACAACACCGTTACAAGCGCCATTCCCATCATCGCGAATTTTAGAAATACTCACATTTTCCAGAATTTTCACGCTATGGCTTTGGTGTAATGCACGGAATGTGTTTGCGGTCTCAGCGCATGCGACACGTTGCAAAATACGCGGCGCAGCTTCCAGAACGGTCACCGACAGTCCTTTCTTTGAAGCTTCGGCTGCAGCTTCTAGACCAATATAGCCACCGCCAATAACCACGAGTTTTTTGCCCGAAATCATTTTTGCCATTAAAGTATCTGCATCTTTAAGGTCGCGCATGACATGCACATTGTCGAGCGCGCCGCCCATTTCAGCAGGTAATTTGCGCGCCTCAGCGCCAGTCGCCAACACAAGCGTGTCATAGGCAACAGATGTGCCACCTTCGAGCTGTAACTGCTTGTTGCCGCGATCAATGGCAGTGGCACAGGTGCTTAAAATGAGATCAATATTGTTGTCAGTGTACCATTGTGCGGGGCGCAAATGCAGCCGATCAAGTGTCATATCACCAGACATATAGGCTTTGGATAAAGGCGGGCGCTGATAAGGTAGGTTACTTTCAGCAGTGATGATTTTAATCGCGCCGTCAAAATTTAGCTTGCGCAAATTATCTGCAACAGAAATGGCAGCATGGCTACCACCTACGATGATGATCTGATTTGACAAATTGCTACGTCCTTAAAAAAGTAAAAGCGGCACCTGCGTACCGCTTTTCTTTATTATGTAAAAGGCACGATTGTGTCACTTCTCATTTAGGCGTTTTCTGGCTCGCCAACAAATGCCTTTTCAACAACAAAATGCCCAGGCTTAGAGTTTGCGCCTTCTTCCATTCCTGCAGCCTCTAGGAGTTCCTTAATTTCAATATTAAGTCCCATCGAGCCGCAGATCATCACGCGATCTTCTTCTGCGTTGAAAGCCGGTACACCAATTTCAGCAAAAATTTCACCGGAGCGAATTTTGTCCGTCACACGGCCCATATTGTCCGACTGCTCACGCGTTGTCGTAGGGTAATAAATAAGCTTACCTTCAACCATCTCGCCGATCAGCGGATCATTGCGCAGATTTTCGACGAGTTCCTTGCCATAAGTTAGTTCAGCATTTTCGCGGCACGTATGCGTCAGAATAACTTGATCGAATTTTTCATACACTTCTGGGTCGCGAATGAGCGAGGCAAAGGGGGCAATACCAGTGCCCGTGGCAAGCATATAAAGGCGTTTGCCCGGCAGTAGCGCGTCAACAACAAGCGTGCCAACAGGTTTCGTTTTCAAGATAACCTGATCGCCAACTTTGATCTTTTGTAGCTTTGACGTCAGCGGTCCATCTGGAACCTTAATGGAATAAAATTCTAATTCTTCATCCCATGATGGGGAAGCAATAGAATAGGCTCTCAAAATTGGACGCGCAGGCTTGTCGCCAACAGGCTCGCCCATCAAGCCGATCATAACAAACTCACCAGAGCGGAAACGCAGCGATTGCGGCCGCGTTAAACGGAAAGAGAAAAGTCGATCCGTGTAGTGCTTCACTTCGGTAACGGTCTGCCCGTCAGGCAGTAGCGCCGCAGATTTCTCGGCGATGGGTGTCATATCATTCATGGTCATAAACTCTCTTAAACAGCTAATGCAGCTTGTTGCAATCGTGTTTGATAAGTTGTGTCGATACGTCCTACCTGCTCGAGCCACTGATTTTCAGGTTGGCGCTCGGCATCGGCCGCAGAAATTGCAACATCATTGAACCCGCACCGCCGTGCATGTGCATATTGATCGGCAATCAAACGGCCGACAGCGCGAAGCGGGCCTTTATAGCCTGCACGGCGTAAATCCATAGCAAGCGAAAAGCCGCGACCATCAGCAAATGAGGGGAAGACAACATCAATACGCTCAACGCCGCTCAAATGTTGGACGACTTCATTCGCATCGGCTGTGTTTTCAAGAGTAAGAACAGCATTGCTATTATTTTGCGTGCCAAGAAAGCCTTGGTCCGTAACGATGATAAATTCTTGTTCTTCAGACATTTTGCTTGCTTTCCCGAACGGCGCTTCCGTTCTCGAAATGAATTCCACATTCAACCTTGTTCATACCGCGCCAACGGCCTGAACGCGCATCTTCTCCAGCTTTAATGGGCGAAGTACAGGTTGCGCAACCAATTGATGCATAGCCGTGATTGACCAATGGATGGCGCGGCAAATCAAACCACTCCATATATTCAGACAAATCTTCAGGCGCCCAATCGGCAAGAGGATTGATTTTAATTTTGCCTTCAGCCGTTGTTTCAACAGGAGCAATGGTGCTGCGTGTGAAAGCTTGAAAGCGTTTGCGTCCTGTTATCCAGCCGTCATAATCTTTGATGGCTTCTGCAAGAACAGATGTTTTGCGAAAATCGCAGCATTTATCTGCATTGTCTTTGTGCATACGGCCCCAAACATCTTTTTCTCTGATCGTCTGTGAAGAAGGTGAGATTGTTTGAACATTGGTAAGGCCAAGATGGTGTATAAGATCAGCCTTATATTGAAGCGTCTCTTCAAACAGCATGCGTGTGTCGATGAACAAAACCGGTGCGGCTTTGTCGACGCGGGACAAAAGGTGCAAAAGCACCGATGATTCTGCACCAAATGAAGATACCGCAGTAATTTTGCCGTGCTTCTTTGTGATGAACGCATCACCAAGAAGATCGATCGCTTTTTCTTGTAGATCATGCAGCGCGGGCATTTGTTTCATCCTTATAAATTGCTGCCTTAAAAGGGGCAGCACCGACACGGCGGTAGGCTTGCAAAAATGTTTCATCTGCAGCTTCGCGAATGTCGAGATAGGTTTGAATAATAGCTTCTATGGCAGGAATAAGGTCTTCAACAGCAAAACCTGGACCAGTGCGCTCGCCAATGGTCGCTGTTTCAGTACCATCGCCGCCCAGCGTAATTTGGTAGTTTTCAACGCCAGCCTTATCCAGTCCCAAAATACCGATATGACCAACATGGTGGTGACCACAAGCATTGATACAGCCTGATATTTTAATTTTCAGCGGGCCAATCTCACGTTCGAGTTTTAACTCATCAAAACGAACCGCAATCTCTTGCGCAATTGGAATAGAACGTGCTGTTGCCAGTGCGCAATAATCCATGCCGGGGCAGGCGATAATATCAGACAGAAGGCCGATATTAGCCGTTCCTAAACCAGCTTCCTTAAGTGCGGCATAAACCGCCGGAATGTCTGCCTTGCGCACATGAGGAAGAATAATATTCTGCTCATGGCTAACGCGCAGTTCATCATGACCGTATTTAAGTGCCAGTTCAGCAAGAACACGCATCTGGTCTGATGTTGCATCACCCGGTGTGCCACCAACAGGTTTGAGCGAGACAGAGATAATGCCATAGGCAGGATTCTTGTGCTCTGCCACATTGGTTTCCACAAATGAGCGGAACGCAGCATTTTCAATTTGCGCATGATCGAATGCGAGCGATTGCGTATTGTCAAAAAGCGGTGGTGCAAAGGCAGCTTCTAGGCCTTCGATCAATGCGGCTGGCGGCGCTTGGAAGAACTTCTTCTGCTCGATAAACGCTTCTTCAATCAGCGCTCTGATTTCATCAGTGCCAGTCTCGTGAACCAGAATTTTGATACGCGCTTTATATTTGTTATCGCGGCGTCCATTCAAATTATAGACGCGTAAAATTGCTTCCAGATAAGGCAGCAAATCAGCCTTAGGCAGAAATTCACGCATGGTCTTACCAACCATTGGTGTACGGCCAAGACCGCCGCCGACAATCACTTCATAACCAGGATCACCGGATTCATTGCGCACCATGCGCAAACCAATATCGTGGGCCTTCGTTACAGCTCGGTCATTGGGAGCGCCTGTGATCGCAATCTTGAATTTGCGCGGCAAAAACTGAAACTCAGGATGGTCGGTTGACCACTGGCGAAGCAGTTCCGCAGTCGGGCGCGGGTCTTCGATCTCATCTGCCGCTGCACCTGAAAAATGGTCAGCAGTAACATTGCGGATACAATTTCCCGATGTTTGGATTGCATGCATTTGAACATCAGCAAGCGCTTCCAAAATTTCTGGAACATCACGCAGTTTAGGCCAGTTGAACTGAATGTTTTGACGTGTGGTAAAGTGGCCGTAACCCTTATCCCATTTGTCAGCAATATAGGCTAACTGATTCATTTGGCGTGAGTTTAGCGTACCGTAAGGCACAGCAACACGCAGCATATAAGCGTGCAATTGCAGATAAAGGCCATTCATCAAACGCAGCGGCTTGAACTCGTCCTCTGTGAGCGAGCCGTCGATGCGACGCTCAACTTGACTGCGAAATTGCGCAACACGGTTGCGCACAAATGTTTCATCGAACTCTGAATATGCGTACATAATTACGCTCCGATTTGTTTGGTGTCGGCTTGCTTGCCGTGAAAGTAATTGGACGGGCCGCGGGTGCGAAACTCTTCGCGAAAATGATCGGGCGCAGGTTTGCCATCAGCGTCGATTTCAATCTTCATAGCATAGGCACCAACGATAGAACCCTGTTGGCCATTTGCAATCTTAAGCATGGTTTCAACCTGTTCAACCGAGTCAGCGATATGCGCTTCAGCAATATCGCGTGCCCAAGTTCCGTCTGCTTTGAGATAGATTACATCGCCTTCAAAAAGATCATTGGCAGTGATGATTTGCGGTACAAAATTGCGGGCCATTACAGCGCTCCTGCAGAATATAGTTCGGGTGCATCTTCAAGCGTTACGGATGCGGCAACAGCATCGCGCGGACAAAGGCCATATAAAATAATAGCAGGCCCTGTGATTGAAGCGGCGTTGAGTGTGTCCGGCAGTTTTGCCAGCGTTGTGGATATGATTTTCTGATCGCTGCGTGATACATTCTCAATCGCTGTCACAGGCGTTTCAGAGTGAGCGCCATGCATCAACAGGCGGCCGCGCAGAAAATGAGCAGCGCGTACACCCATGTAAATCGCAGCGACTGAATCTTGTTTGGCTAGATCACGCCAATCATGCTCGGCAAAGCCTTCGACCTCACGGCCAGTGAGGATGCGTAATGCTGAGTTGCGTCCGCGCCGTGTCAATGATGTTCCAATCGTTGCCGCAGCAGCAGAAGCTGATGTTATGCCCGGCACAATATCAAAAGAGATCGCTGCTTCATCGAGCGCATCAAGTTCTTCATCAAGACGGCCAAAGATCGCAGGATCACCGGATTTCAAGCGTGCGACCTGTGCACCCTTGGCAGCATGCTTAATCATCAACGCGTTGATGTCATCTTGTTTCCAAGAAGGGCCGTACCCTTTTTTGCCAACTTCAATCACAATCGCTTCGCGGCGAGCTAATTCAAGAATCGCTTGCGGTACGAGTTGGTCATGCAAAACGACATCTGCTTCGTGCAAAAGGCGGCGTGCTTTCAAGGTCAATAGTTCTGGATCACCTGGACCTGTACCAATCAAAGAAACATGGCCTTCGCGCGGACGGGTTTCGATGGCGTCAGTCAATAAATCGTTGAGTGCATCATTAACGGCTTTTTCGCCGCCCGTTTGAAGCGCCGCATCGCCTGCGCCCTCATAGTAACGGCTCCAAAAGTCACGACGAATACGTCCTTGCGGCAACATATCGGCGCGGCCACGAAATGCCTGACCAATGCGTGCGAGAATGCCGAGCGACGCAGGGAGGCGCTCTTCAATGTCTGCCTTGATGCGCCGTGCGAGTACGGGTGCAGCACCTTCCGTACCGATTGCAATTGTTACAGGGTCGCGGTCAACAATTGCCGGCGTGATGAATTCGCTATCTTCCAGATTGTCGACGATATTTATAAGTGCGCCTGCATCGTGGCCGATCTTGGCAACGCGTGCATCTTCAATGTCATCTTCATTGGCTGCATAAAGCATCGCTGCGCCGTCTGCGTCGCCAATTTCAAGCGCGCGCTCGACCAACGTTAATTTGCCTGTTGAAGCCCAAGCACGAACCTGATCTTCTGCTTCAAGACCAAACACTATAATATGAGCCTCGGTCTTAAGCAGTAGGCGCAGTTTTGCGATTGCACATTCACCTGCGCCTGAAACAATAATGCGGCGACCGACTACATTTAAAAATATTGGAAAATGACGCATAGGCTTTCCTTTTCAGTAGTCCTGAAAATAGGGTTTCGCATCGGCGTGTATAAGAAATGGAATTCCAATTTATGAAGCATCTTGGGAATAATTGTTTTTTCGGGCGGGAAACACGTTCACGAATGCTTGATTGACTGTGTTTGCTTTTTCACAGGTTGCGACAATCGGTCAGTTTCGAACTATTCCAATTTTTGTCTTAGCCCGTTATAGAAAGTTTGAGAAAATTGTATGAGAGCGGCGCTGGTATTTTAAGTGTTGCGGACGAAGGGTTAGAGTTTTGGATTTTAATCGCTTTTTTGCCGATAAACTTGCTGGCTTAGTTGAAGCTGGCAATTACCGTGTATTTGCTGATCTTGAGCGTAAAGCTGGTGCGTTTCCAAAGGCGTTGCGCCACCGCGAAGACGGCACGACGCATGAAGTAACGGTTTGGTGCTCGAACGACTATTTAGGCATGGGCCAGCACGCGTCTGTAACTGCGGCTATGCATGAAGCAATTGACAAATGCGGCACCGGAGCAGGCGGTACGCGCAATATTTCCGGCACGAACCATTATCATGTGAAACTTGAGAATGAGCTTGCTGATCTTCACGGCAAGGAAGATGCGCTTATCTTCACATCTGGTTATGTGTCCAACTGGGCAGCGCTCGGCACATTGCTTACCAAAATTCCAAACATCATTTGCTACACAGATGCATTGAACCATGCTTCCATGATTGAAGGCATTCGCCATTCACGCTGTGAGAAACGAATCTTCCGTCATAATGATGTTGCTCATCTTGAAGAACTCATGGCGCAGGATGACCCAAACGCACCGAAGCTCGTCGCGTTTGAAAGCGTCTATTCAATGGATGGCGACATCGCGCCGATTGAAGATATTTGCGATGTAGCCGACAAATTTGGCGCTCTTAAATATATCGATGAAGTGCATGCTGTTGGCATGTATGGCCCGCGCGGCGGCGGCGTTGCTGAGCGCGAAGGTATCATGCACCGCTTGGACGTGATTGAAGGAACGCTCGGCAAGGCGTTCGGCGTTATGGGTGGATACATCACAGGCTCAAAAAACCTGATCGATTTTGTGCGCTCTTTTGCTTCTGGTTTTATCTTTTCAACCGCATTGCCGCCAGCGGTCGCAGCGGGGGCAACGGCTTCGATCAAGCATTTGAAAGAAAGCCGCGTCGAGCGTGAAGCACAAAAACGTAATGTAGCGGCCGTTCGTGCTGCCTTCGATAAACGCGGCATTCCGCATATGCCGAATCCGAGCCATATCGTTCCGGTAATGGTGGGCGATGCGTCCAAGTGTAAATGGATTTCCGATATTTTGCTTGAGCGCCATGGCATCTATGTTCAGCCAATCAACTACCCGACGGTGCCTGTTGGTACGGAGCGTTTGCGCATTACGCCAACACCTGCCCATTCACCGGAAGACATTGCACATTTGGTAAGCTCACTGAGTGAACTCTGGTCGCAATGTGCGCTGGCGCGGCAAGTCGCCTGAATTAAGCAATCAATCTAACTGATTCAAATGATTCATATTTAGCGCAATGCCTTTAAATGGCTTTGCGTTGAATCAGTTTGTGAAGTTGCTCAACCAGCACTTTAATCTCTTGCGGGCCAACCGTGCGCCAATCCATTCAAAACACTCTGCGTGTCTGCTCCCAATGCAGGCGCTGTATCGATGTTTGATGTCACTTGCCCATCAATCAAAAATGGTGAACGAACGCCCGGAACACCAAGCGATGTTGCAATTTGCAGTTCGCGTGCTTTGACATGTGGATCGTTGAACATGTCTTCGATTGTATTGATTGCACCGACGGGCACCGCATGATTCTCACATGCTTCAATCAGCGCATCGCGTGCCCATTCGGTTGTAGTCGCTGTAAGGCTGATTGTTAAAGCATCTCGGTTTTCAACTCGCTTTTGGTTCGTCGCAAAAAGCGGATTTTGCGCTAGCTCTTGCGTTCTTAGAATTTCACATAGACGTGCAAATTGCCCATCATTGCCGACGGCTAAAATGATATGCCCATCCTTCACAGGGATGACCTGATAAGGCGCAATATTTGGATGCGCATTGCCAAGTCGGGCAGGGGCGCTGCCTGTCGCAAGGTAATTCATATTTTGATTGGCAAGCGAAGCGGCCATCACCTCCATCAATGCGATATCGATGTGGCTACCCTTGTTGTGCTTAAGAGATTTAACCAGCGCTGCGTTGATTGCAGATACAGCATAAAGGCCAGTTAGAATATCGGTGATTGCAACGCCGGCCTTCATTGGCTGTCCATCCGGTTCTCCGGTAATAGACATAAAGCCGCTCATACCTTGGATAATGAAATCATATCCTGCGCGATGCGCATAAGGGCCGGTCTGTCCAAAACCAGTAATGGAGCAATAGACCAGATTGGGATTAGCCTTTGAAAGGCTTTCATAATCGAGGCCGAATTTCTTCAATCCACCGACTTTGTAATTTTCAATGACGACATCTGCCGTGCTTATAAGTTTTTTTAACGCGTTTAAATGTTCGGCGTTTTTAAGATCGAGCGCAGCTGAGCGTTTACCGCGATTGGCACTGTGAAAATAGGCCGCCGATAGGTCTTCGCCATTTGCACCTTTTATAAAAGGCGGTCCCCAATGGCGGGTTTCATCGCCGCCATCAGGGTTTTCGATTTTAATGACGTCGGCGCCAAGGTCCGCGAGCAATTGACCTGCCCACGGTCCCGCAAGTACGCGCGCTAATTCAACAACGCGCACACCTTCAAGCGGTTTAGACATTTATGTTTGTCGCGCCCGTTTTGCGTTGCAACAATTGTTTTTCAGCCATGAGTTTGCGCTGATAACGACCCTGAACAATTTCAACCAGAACCATCGTCACAAGCACGAAGTAGAATGTTGTTTTGCTCATTGCCTCAACAGAGAAGCCGAAGAATTTCAGATGTGCCAGATGGCCGCCTTCTGTCGTCAGCAAGATACCGACGAGCAAGAGAACGAAAAGGCCAACGACCTCATACATGCGATTTCGGTTCAAGAAGTTTGCAACCGTTTCGGCCATAGCAACCATCAAAATGCCGGAAATAATAATCGCTGCGACCATAACGATGAAATGATCAGTTAAAGCAACGGCTGAAAGAACGGTATCGAACGAGAAGACAACGTTCATGGCAACGATCCAGAATAGCGCTTTGCGAACCGATGTCATGGCGCGGTTGCCCATATCGTGGTCCATATCGTCTAAAGCCAACATATGGGTGATTTCTTTGATTGCTGTGTACATCAAGAAAACACCACCAGCCAAAACGATGATTGCATGACCGCTTACTTCGCCTTCAGCGATGCCAGCCCAATTGAACGTATAAAATGGTTCTTGGAAAACCTTAATCAGTTGAAGCACGACAAACAGAAGCACGATGCGAAGAACAATCGCTAAAATGATGCCCAAGCGCCGTACACGGGCTTCGTGTTGCGCCCCGACTTTCTTTGCTTCCAGTGAAATATAGAGCAAATTGTCAAAACCGAGCACTGTTTCAAGTGCGGTAAGGATGAGAAAAGTAATCAGATTGTCTATTGTAAATAGACCGGCAAGCAATTCCATTGCGTATTCTCCAAGAAGATTTTGATGCAGTATTAGCAGAGGGCTATAGATGCGTCACCCTAGCTTCACGTGATTGCAGTGGAAAATAGAGCGCTCGAACTATTTGTCAGTACATGAATGCAAAAAAACGATAAATGCTTCAGTTGCTGCATCCTGATCTTCATCATTTAAAGTTTCATGTCTTGCGCTGGGGAAAACAATCTTTTTAACCGCAGTAAAGCCAGCAGCTTTGAGCCGCTTGCATTGGGCTTGTGTGGCGATCGCATTGTCTGTTGCGGGATCCTTGCCGCCGCCAAGAAGCTGAATGGGGAGTATTTTAGTCTTCTTGCTTGCACCGCGCACACGGCTACCATTGAAGACCAGGTCAAAAAGGTCTTGCCACATTGATACAGAGGCATTCCATCCGCAGTTTGGATCAGCGATATAGGCATCCACCTCTTTTTCGATATGGGAAAGCCAATCAAAATCAGTGCGATGATTGGGGATTTTCTTGCCCCATGTCTCAAAGGTAAGCTTCGGTAATATACGAGATGGCACATCTGAACCCAACCTAAAGCGCTCATAATGCAATATGCCTTGCGCTAAACGGCCGGCGAGCCCGCCAGAAAAATTTGAATTCCATACAGCCGCGCCCGCAAGGCGATCAGCATGCGCAAGCGCATAATTCATCGTTATCAAGCCGCCCATAGAATGACCAAACATGATGAGCGGAAGATCTGGATGGTGAGCACGGGCATTTTCCTGCACCGCGGCACAGTCCAGCATTACTTTTTTTACGCCATCTCCATCCAGCGAAAAAACCCCTTGGGGAGCATCTTTTGCTTTTGTGAGGCCATGACCACGGTGATCATGGGCATAAACATGACAGCCAGCTTCACTAAGCTTCGTTGCAAAGCGCGCATAGCGCTCAGCATGTTCAGCAAGACCATGATTTATATGAACAATACAGCGCGCGTCACTTGCAGCATGTTTGACATAACAATTTATGTCGGCACCCGAGGCGCTAACAATTCTTTTTTTCGTATCGAATGTGTAGTGATTCATGTTTAAGACGAACTCCCTTAGGGTAAGGTGCGCACCACTTTTTTTGCAGTCAAGCCTATGCAAGTCTATGAGTGTGAATAACTAAAAAATGCTACTATTTAATAATGTTCATTCCGTGAAGCATTTGCTTGTGCGCGTGTGAATAAATGTCGGCGCAGTGTTTAACGCCAAGCAAATGCTTGCCTTGCCCCGATGGGAATTTTCCCATAGATATCGGCCAAACTTCAAAGCATTTGGAACCGATTTAAGATGGCACGCCAATATATTTATCACATGTCCGGCCTCAATAAGGTCTATGGATCAAAGAAAATTCTCGAAAATATTCACCTGCAATTTTATGGTGATGCAAAGATTGGTATCTTGGGCCCGAACGGCGCAGGTAAATCCACAGTCATGCGCATTATGGCAGGGCTGGATAATGAATTTACAGGCGAGGCTTGGATTGCCGAAGGCGCAACCCGCGGATATTTGCCGCAAGAGCCTCAACTTGATCCAAATCTGAACGTTATGGAAAATGTCATGCTTGGCGTGGCGGATAAGAAAGCGATTCTTGACCGCTATAATGAGCTGATGATGAACTATTCCGATGAAACAGCGGATGAGGGTTCAAAACTTCAAGATATGATCGACAGCCAAAACCTTTGGGATTTGGAAAGCCAAGTCGAACAGGCAATGGACGCATTACGATGCCCGCCAGCCGATGCGTCAGTTGAAAAGCTGTCAGGTGGTGAAATTCGCCGCGTTGCACTTTGCCAGTTGCTTCTGAGCCAGCCTGATATGCTATTGCTCGACGAGCCAACCAACCATTTGGACGCTGAGACCATTGCGTGGCTGGAAAAGCACCTGCGAGAATATCCAGGCTCTGTCCTAATGATTACCCACGACCGTTACTTCCTTGATAATGTGACAGGGTGGATTCTTGAGTTGGACCGCGGCCGCGGCATTCCATATGAAGGCAACTACACAGCCTACCTTCAAGCAAAAGCCAAGCGTTTGCACCAAGAGGGCCGCGAAGACGATGCAAAGCAAAAAGCGCTTTCTCGCGAGCAGGAATGGATGGCATCATCACCCAAAGCACGTCAGGCGAAATCAAAAGCACGTATTAAAGCCTATGACGAATTGGTCGAAAGCGCCAATAATCGCAAACCTGGCGATGCGCAGATCATTATTCCAGCCGGCGAGCGCCTCGGTAATGTGGTGATTGAAGCTGAAGGTCTGACCAAAGGGTATGGCGACCGCGTTTTGATCGATAACCTCTCTTTCAAATTACCGCCTGGCGGTATCGTCGGTGTTATCGGGCCAAACGGTGCTGGTAAATCAACATTGTTCCGTATGATTACCGGTCAAGAACAACCTGATAGTGGCACAATCACAATCGGTGACACGGTCAACCTTTCTTATGTTGATCAGAGCCGCGATGCACTTTCAGGTAAAAGTACTGTTTGGGAAGAAATCTCCGGCGGTAATGACATCATCAAGCTTGGCAATCATGAGATGAACAGCCGCGCATATTGCGGTGCGTTTAACTTTAAGGGCGGCGACCAGCAGCAACCTGTAGGCACATTGTCTGGCGGTCAGCGTAACCGTGTGCATTTGGCCAAAATGGTCAAAGCTGGCGGTAACGTACTGCTCCTCGATGAGCCGACCAACGATCTGGACACAGAGACACTCGGTGCGCTGGAGGAAGCATTGGAAAACTATGCGGGCTGTGCTGTCGTAATCAGCCACGACCGTATGTTCCTTGACCGGTTGGCGACGCATATTCTTGCATTCGAAGGCGATAGCCATGTTGAATGGTTCGAAGGTAACTTTGAAGATTATGAACAGGACAAGATTCGCCGTCTTGGACCTGAAAGCGTTAATCCGAAACGCGTGACCTATAAAAAACTAACGCGTTAAAACTGCCTAGAGATTGATTTGGCCGCCGGTGTGTTCGTTCATGCCGGCGGTTTTTTATTGCCACGCACAAAGATAAACAGCGCTAAGCGCATGCAAGGTCGCACGAAGCTACAAGAAATATAATGTCGATAAAAAAGGGGGATTAAAAATGAAAAAGACCGGACTGCGGGAGGAGGATGCAGTCCGGTCGTAATTCTTGGACCAAGCTGGGAGGAGGATGCTTGATCCTTGGCAACAGCACCATCTGGGAGGAATTATGCGCTGTTGTTGAAATGATGTATGCGCTTTAGTTGGAAATTGTGCAATGCAGCATTTTGCAATGCTGCTATGCAGAAAATGCATAGCTTAGTGCTTGAAAAGCTAAATAGATTAGAATTCCCAGCCCCGTGCTTTTGCAAAGAGAAAATCTCGAATCGCTTGTAGTTTCGCAGAGTTTCTCATTGTTTCTGCATAGACGAAGAATGTATCGAAACTTGGTAGTTCTACGTCCTCTAACACCCGTACAAGACCGGAATCGCGTTCAACGGCATAATCGGGCAGCAGTGCGAGACCAATGCCAATTTGTGCTGCCCTTTTGACGGACATCACAGAGTTGATTTCAAGTGTCGGTTTCAAAGGTTGTTTGCCTTCACGCTCAACGGTCAGCAATGCGTTTAGGTCTGATAGATAATTGGGCGCTGGTTCGCCAAAGCTTATAATTCGGTGTTCTTCTAAGTCCGTCAGTGTTTCTGGTCGGCCAAAACGCTTGATATATTCTGGTGATGCATAGACGTGTAGATGCACGGTGAACAAACGCCGCTGAATAAGATCAGGCTGTTGAGGTTGCCGCAGACGAATAGCGCAGTCCGCCTCGCGCATATTCAAATCAAGCTCTTCATTGGAAAGCATCAATTTGACACTGATATCAGGGTAAAGCTCGATAAATTCTTGAATGCGATAAGAAAGCCAGCCTGCACCAAGACCAACGGTCGTTGTAATGCGCAAAATACCAGAGGGCTTATCTTTGGTTTCCTTAAGCTCGGAGCTTACCGATTCTAATTTTAGAAACACTTCATGCGCTGTGGCATAGAGCATGTCGCCTTGCTCTGTCAGCACCAAGCCGCGTGCATGGCGATTAAAAAGCGGCGCGCCAATTTCTTGCTCTAAGGATGAAATTTGCCGACTGACTGCCGATTGAGAAATATGCAAAACTTCACCGGCATGGGTGAACGAGCCTGCCTGTGCCGCCGCATGAAATACGCGTAATTTGTCCCAATCTAGCGGCACGGTTCAATCCAATCTTATTCAGCCGCTTCAAGCAGGCTTTCTTGTGCAGCCACAAACTTTTCAGCTTCCAAAGCAGCCATACAGCCCATTCCTGCAGCTGTAACGGCCTGTCTATATATATCATCTGTTACATCACCAGCTGCAAATACGCCAGCCACAGAGGTTACAGTGCTGTCAGGAGCAGTCCACAGATAGTTGTTTGGCTTCTGTTTCAGCTTACCTTCAAACAGCGCCACTGCGGGTGCATGGCCGATGGCTACAAACACGCCGTGTGTAGCCATTTCAGTAATTTCGCCTGTTTTCCTGTTTTTCAGCTTAACGCCAGTAACAGATGCGGGAAGGGCGGGATTGGCTTTTTCGCCGAGGATTTCCTCAACTTCGGTATCCCAAATGATTTCCACATTTGCTTTTTTGAGCAGCCGTTCTTCAAGAATTTTCTCAGAGCGCAATTCGTCGCGGCGATGAACGAGCGTTACCTTAGAAGCAAGGTTTGAAAGATAAAGCGCTTCTTCAACGGCTGTATTACCGCCGCCAACAACGACAACTTCCTTGCCACGGTAGAAAAAGCCATCACATGTCGCACAGGCAGATACGCCAAAGCCCATATAGGTTTGTTCGCTTTCAAGGCCGAGCCATTTAGCCTGCGCTCCTGTGCAGATAACCAGTGTGTCACCTGTGTAAATGGTGCCGCTATCACCCACAGCTTTAAATGGGCGACTATCGAGATCAACTTCAACAATAATGTCTTGCTCGATTTGTGTGCCGACATTTTCAGCCTGTTGGCGCATTTGATCCATCATCCACGGGCCTTCTACAGCGTCGGCATAACCTGGATAGTTTTCGACTTCTGTGGTGATCATCAACTGACCACCTTGTTGCAAGCCAGCAACCATGACGGGTTTCAGCATCGCACGCGAAGCATATATCGCTGCGGTATAACCAGCAGGGCCAGAACCGATGATGAGCATTTTGGAGTGAATTGTTTTCGTCATGTCAAATAGCCTGTGATTTCTTTAAAGTTCAATATGGCCATACAGACATGTTCTATCAAGGCACGATCGGGCCAATCCACGCATTAGTGGTATGAATGTGTGTGGTAATTAAGATTACTCACATGAGCGATGAGATAAGTGCTTTTTTGTTCAAATAAAACAGGTTTTGTTCCACCGAACGACATGTGGGGCCGACCGCGACATTTTTACTTGCGATGTGCAGACGCCATTCGTTCTGGCGCCTGATTAATGCTTATGACCTAGTCTGCGATGAATTTGTGGTTTCTAAGAAATTATATCGGTTTCCAGTTAGAATCCACCTTATCTGCCCAGTCTCGCCATTCTTGAGCATAATCGACATCTTGCCAGTCTTTAAACCATGGACCGCCATTAGTGAAATGAACTGCGTTAGGGTAACCTGTAGCTGGTTTTTCATTCCAGCCCTCAAGCCAGTTCCAATTCGTCGGCACGTCACCGATTTCATTGTCCTGCGCCCATTGCATCCGATGTAAATAAGCCCCTGATTCAGTGTTAATCAGTTGTTGTGTTAGTTTTTGTGTCGATGGGTGGTCACAATTAAAAATCATGAATGAAGACCAGTTTTTCCGCGGGTAAACTGTTTGGGCTTTACCATCCATTTTAGTCGTAGCTGTTGGTGTGTAATCATGCTTAACACAAGCGACGGCAATATCGTCACGCATATATTGACGCAGGTTTGCTACATCTGAGAAAAACAAAAAGTCACAGTCACAAAAGATAGCCCAACCTTTGAAGTCAGCTAAGAGTGGCGTAAAAAATCTGGAATATGTAAATTCAGTTGAAGCAAGAGGGTCGACATCTCTTGTATAAAGTCCCTGTTTTACCAATTCATCTAACTTAATCGGTGAGACACTCACATCCTCGTTTGTGTTTGCGAGTAGCGATGCTTTTGCAACATCATAAGCAATAGGTTCGCGTGAATCCCAACCTATAAAAAAACGTAAATCCTGCGTCATGAAATCTCTCTCGCTATTTAGTTCGCATGAAATGTCAATTACGGCCAAATTTTGAAATTATATGCGTTTTTTTGTTTTTCCAACCAGTGGCGCTCTTCGCTCCAGCTATGCTTAGCCCAGCCTTCAAAAGAAAAACCACAAATACTGATTTGGCTTTTATCATTAGCAATTTCGCGAAGCACATATCTTATTCCGTAATAGCCGGTGCTCGGAAACTTTTTCATTGCATCTTTATCGCTTAAGCCAAGCTCGCGATAACCGTCTTCATATTCTTGTAAAGATAGTGCACGGACATATTTGCCAACATTGCTGTACGCTTCAAACGCATCACGGGTCCAGTCTGCACGTCGCCCTCGAAGCTGCCGATGCCAATTTATTGGTTTGACGTATTTTTTAATGACTGCTCGATTGTAAACAAAAACAATTTTTTCAGCTGCATTTACAATATCACTTTTCCAATATGCCTCATTTTCCAATCTGTTTTGCATCGGCTTATCGCTATTGTTGATAAATAAGATGCTCGTTTTAACGCCAGTCATGCCGACAGATGCTTTGGGTTCATTAAACCGAACGACATAATCGGCCGCATCAACATGTGCGGATATGTTTTCGCTCACAGGGCCGTTGCCGACGATGAAAATATTTTTGGACATTTTAAACGGAAGATTTTCTGAGGTGGGATAAAGTACTCTTTATTTTGATATGAGATCTGTACTTGGCACGCAAGACAGCCCGAACGACATTCTCTGATAATGTCTTATTTCTTCGTTGTATCGTCGTTCCGCCCAAATCCTGATCAATTTCTGTGACGCCGGATGGATAAATTTCTAAAAATGGAACACCATGTATCCATTGCATCTGAAGCGTTGTATCGACAGGGCGATCAATTTTTTCTGTTGCCTCAAGAAGCTTTTTCGCCGCCTGTAGCGAGATAATTTGTGCCTGCATACCAAGACCAATTTTTATGGCGCTCTTGCAAGTTGCTCTTAGTAAATCAGAGGGGGGCTTTTTTTCTTCGGGGAAACGGAAAAATCCGTTTTGCTCCGGCGCCTTCTCAAACAAATTCAGAGCGTTTTGGAATGTTGTTACGTTGAGATCAACATCATCTTCAACGACAAGCGCATAGTCATGATTATCATCAATGATTTTAGCCCAAATCGCGCGGTGACTGAGGAAGCAGGCAATTTCATTGTCTGAAAGTTCAAATGGGTAATAAGGTTTCTGTAGCTTCTGTATATAGAATTGCGCACGCTGTTCCATTGTCATTTTCTGACTGTCGACAGCATCAAAAACATGGGCTTTGTTGCCAAGCAACGCTTGTAATTTTTCAACTTGAGCAGCACGCTGTGTGGAGCGTTTCAAATGCAGAATATAAGCCGCGTTTATTTTTGCGGGCAGGTCTATGTGCTTGGAGGTCATAGCGTCTCCATCAGTTCAATATAGATTTTATTGATACGGTCCGCTTCATTTTCAATTTTGAATTCGTCTTCTACAGCCTGCCGAATGGATGGAGTATTGAAACGGTCTTTTTTTATGTAATCAAAGGCATTGCTTATGGCGACTGATAATTCTTTAGAGGCGCTTTTAGTGGCTATAAAACCATTTTCGCCTTGCTTTACCATCTCTTCGAACGAACCAGCCGTGCTGGTTACAACCGGCACGCCGCAAGACATAGCTTCAAGTGGTGTCAATCCGAAACCTTCATTTCGTGATGGCGCGACAAACAAGTCAAACGCTTGATACAATGGCAATATATCAGGCACCTCTCCATAAAAATGGATGCGATCTTGCATGCCGGCTGCCGTGATTTTTACCTCAAGGTTCGATTTGAAGGCACTAAATTCTGCTGTTGTTCGTCCGGTAATCACAGCGTCCCACTGCGGATATTGTGGGAGCAACTCAAGCATTGCATCAACAAACAAATCAGTGCCCTTCGACGGACGAACACGCCCTGTACAGCCGACAATCTTGCGTGATGCATCGATATGCAATGCTTGTTTTGCAATTTCTTTGCTGGTTGGCGGTATAAAGCGATCTGTATCAATGCCGTGCATAATAACGGTATGAGGAACTTCTAAGAATGCGCCTGATTTACCGCTCGTCGCAATAATACTATCCATGCGCCGAATGAGCCATTTGGTGTAATTGCTGTGATTACGCTGCGCTGCAGATGTGAAAACCAGCTTAACCGGCATGCGCAGAACATCACGCATGATAAATCCTGCCAGCATTTCTGTATTGCGGCGCGCATGCCAAATACGGTTTTTGCCGGAGTTTGGTTTTTTCCATAATTTCCACAAATCACGGTAGCGAATTTTGGGAAGATGGTTGGGTAATCCAGGACCAATTGTAGCGATAGTGATGCCAGCAGCGTTTTGAACTGGCACCAATTGAATTATTGTAGACGTCACACCGGATAAGCGACGTTTAAAGTTTGGCGCAATCACTTCCAATTTATCAAAATCGTTGAAAATGATCATGCCAAACTTTCTATAAGTGACGATTTCTTAGACGTATTTTACCGCTTCAATTTCATATCCGCGATCACCCTTAGGCGCTTTGACCTCAATAGAATCGCCAACAGTTTTGCCGATGAGTGCACGCGAGATTGGAGATGAGATCGAGATGCGACCTTCTTTTGGGTTGGCTTCCTGATCACCGACAATTTGATACGTGACTTCTTCGCCTGTATCATCGTCCGTCAACGTAACAGTGGCACCAAAACGAATGGTGTCACCTGTCATTGTTGCTACGTCAATAACGTCGGCGCGGCCAATTAAGCCTTCAAGCTGGCTAATTCGGCCCTCATTGTGCGATTGAGATTCTTTCGCAGCATGATATTCGGCGTTTTCCGAAAGGTCGCCGTGGGCGCGCGCTTCCGAGATCGCTTCAATAATGCGTGGACGCTCTTCCTGCTGCCGCCAGCGAATCTCTTCGTTCAGCGCATCAAAGCCTTTACTCGTCATTGGGACCTTCTCGACCATGGTCCTTCCTTTCCTGCCAGTTTTTAACCGGACTTAATCTATAAATAAAAACGGCTCCGGATTTGCGTTCCGGAACCGCCTTGCTCAATATGGCAATGTCTCTAGCTGATTTCCAGCCCTTTTATGGGCTCTATCGACTTTACTCGAAATAAGCTTGTAGAGGGCGCACTTCGATCTCACCTTTTGATAGGGCTTCGATCGCTTGGGTGGTTGCTTTAGCGCCCGCCATTGTTGTGAAATAAGGTACTTTGTTCTCAAGAGCAGCACGGCGCAGCGACTTGGAATCAGACAGTGCTTTTTTGCCGCTCGTTGTATTGATCACAAGCTGCACTTCACGGTTGCGGATGGCATCCTCGATATGTGGACGTCCTTCCAAAACCTTGTTGATTTTGCGTGCTTCAACACCATTTTCTGCCAAATAACGTTGCGTGCCACCGGTTGCGATGATGCCAAAACCTAGTCCTGCAAGCACTTTTGCAGAGGCAAGAGCATTGGCTTTATCTTCGTCTTTGACAGAGATGAAAACATTGCCATCTTTCGGCAGTACCACACTGGCACCAAGCTGCGCTTTGGCAAAAGCCATTGCAAAGTCTTTATCAAGGCCAATGACTTCACCTGTTGAGCGCATTTCAGGGCCGAGCAGGGTGTCAACACCGGGGAACTTCGAGAACGGGAACACCGCTTCTTTAACCGCAATGTGCTTGATGTCAGAAGCATGTTTGCGCGTACCGTAATGAGCAATGGCCTCTGAAAGTGTTTCACCGGCCATAATACGTGCTGCAATCTTCGCAATCGGAAGACCAATTGTCTTAGCAACGAACGGAACCGTACGTGACGCACGCGGATTGACTTCGAGGACATAAATCTCGTCGTCTTTGATCGCATATTGAACGTTCATGAGGCCGCCAACATTCAGCGCTTTTGCCATTGCTGCGGTTTGAATGTGCAATTGCTCAACAATCTCATCGCTGAGTGTATTCACAGGCAGAGAACAGGCTGAGTCGCCTGAGTGGATGCCAGCTTCTTCAATATGCTCCATAATGCCCGAAACATAGACATCATCGCCGTCACACAAGCAGTCGACATCAACTTCGATAGCGCCCTGTAGATAAGTATCAAACAGCAATGGGTTGGTGCCCAAGAGCGTGTTGATCTGACCTGTTTTGTCGTTTGGATAACGTGCTTTGATATCTTCAGGAATAAGCTCAGGAACTGTTTCAAGCAGGTAGGTAGAAAGCGAAGTCTCGTCGCGCACGATCTGCATCGCACGGCCGCCAAGCACGTAAGATGGACGCACCACAAGCGGGAAGCCAAGACCAGTTGCAATCAACCGTGCTTGTTCAACCGAATGGGCAATGCCATTTTTAGGCTGTAAGAGATTGAGCTTCATAAGCAATTTTTGGAACCTGTCGCGGTCCTCTGCCAAATCAATCGCATCGGGCGATGTACCAAGAATTGGAATGCCAGCACGTTCAATCGCATTAGCTAGTTTCAAAGGAGTTTGGCCGCCAAATTGAACGATAACGCCTTTAAGATTGCCGGATTTCTGCTCCATTTCTAGAATTTCAAGCACATCTTCATTGGTCAATGGCTCGAAATAAAGGCGGTCAGATGTATCATAATCTGTTGAAACCGTTTCAGGGTTACAATTGATCATGATGGCTTCATAACCAGCATCACGCAGTGCAAAAGCAGCATGACAGCAGCAATAGTCAAACTCGATACCTTGACCAATACGGTTAGGACCGCCGCCTAAAATGACAACTTTATCGCGTGTTGATATTTGCGCTTCATTCTCAGGTGCACCGATGAATGGCTGCTCATATGTTGAATACATATAGGCCGTAGGGGAGGCGAATTCTGCCGCGCATGTATCAATGCGTTTGTAAACAGGGCGCACATCCAAGGCGCGGCGGGCCGAAACCACATCACTTTCATTCTTGCCAATCAGTGTGGCCAAGCGCTGGTCTGAAAAGCCCATTGATTTGAGCATGCGCATATTGTCGGCATCAAGCGGCAGGCCGTGTGCTTTTACACGGGCTTCCATATCGATAATGTTTTTGAATTGCTCCAAGAACCAAGGGTCGATTTTGCAACCGGCATGTATGTCTTTAAGGCTGAAGCCCAAACGAATAGCTTGCGCAACCATCCGCAAACGGTCCGGTGTTGGTGCGCCAATTGCCGCACGGATCGCATTCTTATCGTCGCCTTCGCCAAGGCCGGGCACTTCAATATCGTCAAGTCCTGTAAGGCCGGTTTCAAGGCCGCGCAGCGCTTTTTGCAAGCTCTCCGCAAATGTCCGTCCAATGGCCATGACTTCGCCAACGGATTTCATCGCCGTGGTTAAATGAGGTTTTGCGCCGGGGAATTTTTCAAATGCAAAGCGCGGAATTTTTGTAACGACATAATCGATTGATGGTTCAAACGAAGCCGGTGTCGCACCGCCCGTAATATCATTCTCAAGTTCATCCAGCGTATAACCAATAGCCAGTTTTGCTGCGATTTTTGCAATCGGAAAACCTGTTGCTTTTGATGCAAGCGCAGATGAGCGCGATACGCGCGGGTTCATTTCGATAACAACTAGACGGCCATCCTCAGGATTAACCGCAAACTGTACGTTTGATCCGCCTGTTTCAACGCCGATTTCACGCAAGACCGCAATCGATGCGTTACGCATGATTTGATATTCTTTGTCTGTGAGCGTTAGCGCAGGGGCAACGGTAATCGAGTCGCCTGTGTGCACGCCCATTGGGTCGATGTTTTCAATCGAGCAGATGATGATGCAGTTGTCTGCTTTGTCACGAACAACCTCCATCTCATATTCTTTCCAGCCAAGAACGCTTTCGTCGATCAGCACTTCAGTCGTCGGCGAAGCATCAAGCCCGCTTTCAACGAAATCCATAAACTCGGAACGGTTATAAGCGATACCGCCGCCTGTGCCGCCAAGTGTGAACGATGGTCGGATAACGGCAGGTAGGCCGATTTCATCAAGGGCAGTTGCCGCTTGTGCCATCGCATGGCTCATATAGCGCTGTTTGCGCTCGGCAGTGCTGTGGCGCCATTCTAGTTCAAGTGCATCAAGCGCTGCATTCAGCTCTTCGCCTGAAAATTGCTTTTCAAGTTCAGCCTTCTTGGTTTCGTGGGCTGTGCGGTCTTTATCTTTAACGGCTGTCGCATTGACCAGCATTGAGCGCGGGCATTCCAAACCAATGCGCTCCATTGCTTCACGGAACAGCGAACGGTCTTCAGCTTTATCAATGGCTTCTGGTGTGGCGCCAATCATCTCGACATCCCATTTGTCGAGCACGCCCATCGCTTTGAGCGAAAGAGCCGTGTTGAGCGCTGTTTGTCCGCCCATCGTTGGCAGAACAACCATCTTATCGTTAGGGTGTTCCTTACGCTCTTTGATGATGATCTTTTCAACAATTTCCGGTGTGATCGGCTCGACATAGGTTGCGTCGGCAAGATCAGGGTCTGTCATGATCGTCGCTGGGTTAGAATTCACCAGAACGACGCGATACCCTTCTTCGCGCAATGCTTTACAGGCCTGCGTTCCGGAGTAATCAAACTCACACGCTTGACCAATCACAATCGGTCCTGCACCGATGATGAGGACTGTATCTATATCATTACGCTTTGGCATGGGGCATCCGTTTAGCTTACGCGAAAAACCGGATGCAAAGACAACCGGCACTAACGCAATTATTTTGTGGCTAAGGCTGTCTTATATTCATATGCGCGCGCGATGTAACCCCATTAAGCAATGAAATTTAGGCTTTCAACATAGATTCAGCGCTGTTTGGCATTTTTGTAGTCTTTGGAACAATTGCAGCATTGAAGCATTGGCCTTTCAACAGCGAAAGGAGAAAAATATGCCGAATATTTCTGAAGCAAAAATCGCGATACTTGCAACCGATGGTTATGAACGCTCGGAGTTGCGTAAACCGCTTGAGCATCTCAAAGGCGCAGGTGCAGAAGTACACATTGTATCTATCAAATCCGGTGAGATTAAAAGCTGGGATGAGGACAATTGGGGCGATAGCGTTGCTGTCGATAAGCTCGTGTCAGATGTAGCCGTTGCTGATTATGATGCGCTGGTTCTACCCGGCGGGCAAATCAATCCAGACCTTTTACGTGTGAACGAAGATGCGATCTCATTCGTGCGTGAGTTCGCAAAAAGCGGAAAAACGCTCGCTGCTATATGTCATGCGCCTTGGCTGCTCATTGAGGCAGATGCACTGCGTGACCGCAAGGCAACGTCATATCCATCTATTAAAACGGATATGATCAATGCCGGTGCCGATTGGGTGGATGAAGAAGTCGTAGTTTCCAATGCGATTATCACGTCCCGCAATCCTGACGATCTCGATGCCTTTAACGCCAAGATCGTTGAAGAGGTGGAAGAAGGACGCCATGACCGAGAAATTAAAGCTGCATAAGCCAGTGTAAATCATTGAATATTTAGCGGTCGCCAAATTGGCGGCCGCTTTCTTTGTTGAACCAGTTCAGCTTTTGCGGCACAAAGTCACACACAAACAGAAGCATGACATTTGGAGTGGGCAATGCGTTTAGGTGGACGTCGCAAAAGTACGAATATTCAGGATATGCGCGGATCCGGCTCCAGCAGTCGGGGTGGTTTCGGAAGAACCACACAACGTGTTCGCTTGCCATCTGGAGGACGGACTGTCCGTTCATCAGGCGGAGGCCTTGGCGGCATTATCTTGCTTGTTGTCTTGTTCTTTGTTTTGCGCAGCTGCGGCATTGATCCATTGCAGATATTGGCTGGCAGTAGCGGCGGCAGCGGCTTTGAGCAGATGCTTCCACAAACGCAGACACAAAACCAAACGCCTAGGGCTACGCCGCGTACAGATGCACAGACCGAGTTTGTTAGCCGCGTTCTAGCCGAGACAGAAGATGTCTGGAACGGTATTTTTAAAGCAAATGGCCAACAATATCCGGAACCAGTCTTGGTTCTGTTCTCTAATCAAGTGCGCTCTGCATGTGGCTTTGCTAGCGCCGCATCTGGTCCGTTTTATTGCCCCGGTGACAAAAAGCTCTACATCGATTTGAATTTCTTCGATGAGTTAGAGCAAAAATTTAAAGCAGGTGGTGACTTTGCACAGGCTTATGTAATTGCGCATGAAGTTGGTCATCACGTTCAAAATATTATTGGTGTTTTGCCAAAATTTAATCAGATGCGCCAGCGTATGAGCCAAGCTGAAGCCAATGCGATGTCCATTCGTGTGGAGCTACAGGCTGATTGTTTCGCGGGTGTATGGGGCTATTACACCGAACAAAAAGGTCTGCTGTCACGCGGCGATTTGGAAGAGGCGCTCAATGCCGCAACGCAGATCGGTGATGATACGATTCAGCGCCGTACCCAAGGTTATGTGGTGCCGGAAAGCTTCAATCACGGCACATCAGCACAGCGCCGCGAATGGTTTGGACGTGGTTTTGAAAGCGGTAAACTGGAAGCCTGCGATACCTTCAACAATGATGTTTAAAAGGTGAAGGAAGATCGCAGCTAAACAATTATTCGCTGCGCTTCACCTCAATCGGCGTTTTCATAATGATTTCGCGGTGCGGGTATGGGATGCCGATTCCGTTTTCTTGGAATGCATCCCAAAGGGCGAGTAAAACCTGACCGCGTATATTGGTTAGGCCCTCTTGGGGATCGCCGATCCAGAAGCGTAATTTAAAATCGAGCGAAGATGCGCCAAATTCGGTCATCCAACAAACCGGTGCTTTGTGAGTAAGTACGCGGGGTATGTCTTTGGCTGCTTCAATCGCAATTCTTGCAACTTCATGCGGGTTGCTGTCGTAAGATACGCCAAATTCCACATCTAAACGCACAAGCTTATTGGAAAAAGACCAGTTAACCACCTGCTGCGTGATGAAATCCTCATTTGGAATAAGGTATTCGCGCCCATCGCGGGTAATGACCGAGACAAAGCGCGCACGCAGTTCTCGTATCCAGCCAAATGTGTCACCAAGCTCAATCGTATCGCCGGGCTTGATTGATTTATCGACCAGAATAATCACGCCTGAGATAAAGTTGGAAACGACTTTTTGCAGGCCGAAACCAAGACCGATACCAACGGCACCAGAGAAAATTGTCAGCGTGGTAAGGTCAAGCCCCGCAGCTGTCAGCGCAACAACGAGGGCAATAACGATAAGACCAACTTTTACTATTTTGCCTGAAAGGACTTTGAAGGACGGCGAGAGGTCCGAAATAGCATTGATTCGATTGTCGAAAAATGTGCCGAACAGCGTCGCCAGCCACAAAAATAGCGATGTTAGAAAAACGATGCGTAAGACAAATAGTATCGAGAGTTTGAAGTCGCCCAGATTAATGGCTGCATTATCAAGTGCTTCTGAAACGGGACCACGTATATCCAACACGCCAAGCGCTATGTAAGCAAAGGCACCAATGGCAACAACGCGGGCGATGGTTCTGTTTTGAATAATCCGCGTGAGAACAACCAATGCGAGCCAAGCAGATGCCAAAACAAGAGCTGCTGTGAGCACGAAAGTTCGGCTTGGCCAAGTGTTCAAAAGAACAATCTCGCGCGCAATGTAGACGAAGATTAGAAAGAAAACCCACTCTAGACGCCGCATGAAAGCGACGATGATGCGCAGCAGGCCGGGGTTCCCTTTGATCGTTCGCGCACGCGCTTCAACAATCGGTTCAAGCTTAAAAGACAACAACCAAGCAATGGCGTAACAACCGGCAATTATAGCCAATTGATAGGCAGCCCAAGGCTCAGTCAGGTAATTTTTTGCCTGATGAAAGAAGAGGAGAAAAGAATTCCAAGCGGTGTTCAAGTTCGGGTCCATATATGCAGAATAAACGAAACTGCACACATTGGAAGTCTTTGAATTCTACCTCTTATAAGAGCTTTATACTAAGCGCGTTCCGCTAGCTTTTCCTTGTCTTGCTTTTCGCGGATCAAATTAAAGAACCGGCGGAAAAGGTAGTGGCTATCTTGTGGGCCAGGTGAGGCCTCAGGGTGATGCTGTACGGAAAAGACAGGTTTGCCATCCACTGAAAGGCCGCAGTTTGATCCATCAAATAGCGAGACATGCGTTTCAGTGATGCCTGCTGGAAGTGATTTGGAATCAACAGCAAAGCCGTGATTCATGGATACAATCTCAACCTTGTTGGTTGTGTAGTCTTTTACCGGATGGTTCGCACCGTGGTGGCCTTGGTGCATTTTAACGGTATTGCCGCCAACAGCCAGTGCCAACAATTGATGGCCAAGACAAATGCCGAAAAGCGGAATGCCGCTATCAATCAGCGTTTTGATCGTTGGTACTGCATATTCGCCCGTTGCTGCAGGATCGCCCGGACCATTGGAAAGGAAAATGCCATCTGGCTTAAGCGCAAGCACATCTTCTGCTGTTGATTTTGCAGGTAGTATTGTAATTTTAGCGCCAAGACCTGCGATCAAACGCAGAATATTGCGTTTCACACCATAGTCGAGAGCGACGATGTGAATGGCTGTGTCTGAATTTTCGCTGTGCCCTTGGTCCCACACCCATGGCTTTTCGGACCATGAGGTTGTCTGGCCAACGGTTACGTCTTTCGCCAAATCAAGATCGACGAGGCCAGACCAATCAGCAGCACGTTTTTTCAATGCTGGAATATCGAACACGCCGTTTTCGTCATGGGCAATAACAGCGTTAGGAACACCATTGTTGCGAATGTGAGCGGTCAAGGCACGTGTATCAATGCCTGAAAGGCCAATAATGCCGCGCGCTTTTAGCCATGTGTCGAGATGTTCAGCTGAGCGATAGTTCGACGGATCAGTAATGGCTGCTTTAAATATTGCGCCAACAGCGCCGTGGCGGCTCGCCGGTGTTAAATCTTCAATATCTTCAATATTGGTGCCGACATTACCGATGTGCGGGAATGTGAAGGTTACGATTTGTCCCGCATAGGACGGGTCTGTCATAATTTCCTGATAACCGGTGAGCGCGGTGTTGAAGCAAACCTCAGCTTCAATCGCACCAGTTGCACCAAAACCCTTGCCTTTGAACACTGTGCCGTCGGCTAAAACCAAGACCGCCGTTGCTTTATGCTCAGTCCAAGGCGCAGGTGTGTTTCCTGTATCATGCAGTTGTGTCATAACTGACCTTCGTTTTTATAATGGATGTGCGGTTGCCGCAATTGAGTGCAAACACCATATCGAGTATAAACGCAACTGGTAAGAGGTAATCAAAAATCAATGATTTTTGAAACCGCACAGAGAGTTATGTAAGCTAGCTTTCCTTGGGTAAGTTTAAGTTTTAGATTTGAAGTTATTTTATTGTTGTTTTATTTCAATGGCTTAGGGTCGGGCGTATGGCTTGCCATTGCTGCTAGGTATCAGTATGTTCCGACGATCGAAATAGGGTTCAAATATGCGCGAAGCAATTCACACGGCGCTTAAAGAAGCTGAGAAATCACAGGATAAAACGCGAGTCTGTACGCTGCGCCTTATAAAGGCAGCGGTAAAAGACCGTGACAGTGCTGCACGCAGCGCTGGCAAAGATCCTGTCTCAGAAGCTGAAATTTCTGAAATCTTGACGAAAATGATCAAGCAACGCGAAGAATCAGCCAAAAGCTACGAAGAAGCTGGTCGGTTGGAATTTGCTGAGTTGGAACGCATTGAAAGCGCTGTTATTGCAGAGTTTTTGCCGGAACAACTATGCGAAGACAGTGTCAAACAGGTTTGCGCTGAAGTCGTTGAGAATACCGGCGCCGAAGGCTTGCGGGATATGGGTAAGTGCATGAATGCACTTAAAACCCAATATCCTGGCCAAATGGATTTTACCAAAGCTTCTGGCATTGTGAAAAACATGCTGCGTTAATACGCGCACCGATTTGTTGTGGTGGCCTGGTGGTGTTAAATTTCCATGAGTACGCACAACTTATCCACAAATTTGAGATTTAGCTGTGCGGTGCATTGAAAAACCGCCCCGCTGGTTTCAATTTTAGGCCATATGAGAGTGCTTGATATTACCCACGGATAGATAAGATGCGTTTTGGCCAGTCATTTTTGGATGAGATTAGAGACCGTGTCCCGGTTTCGGATGTCATTCAGCGCCATGTGACTTGGGATAAAAAGAAAACCAATGCGAATCGTGGTGATTATTGGGCGTGCTGTCCCATTCATGGTGAAAACACGCCGAGCTTCCACTGCGAAGATAAAAAAGGCCGCTACTATTGTTTTGGCTGCGGTGCATCGGGCGATCATTTCCGCTTTTTGACGGAGGTGGAAGGCATTAGCTTTCCTGAAGCTGTTGAACGCGTTGCTGGCATGGCGGGCATTGCGATGCCGTCACCTGATCCAGAGGCTGAAAAGCGCGAGGAAAAACGCAAAACGCTCTATGAATATATGGATATGGCTGCGTCCTATTATGAAGAGCAATTGCAACTGCAAGGCGGTGCGGTCGCGCGGGCCTATCTTCGCGACCGTGGTTTAAACGCTTCAACCGTCAATAAATTCCGCTTAGGATTTGCACCCAATAATCGCAGTGGCGTTAAAGAGTTCCTTGCTTCTAAAGGTGCGAGTAAAGAGCAAATCGAAGCGACGGGAATGGTTGTCTTTGGCGAAGATATTGCCGTTTCCTATGATCGTTTCCGTGACCGGATTATGTTTCCTATTGAGGATCAGCAGGGCCGCGTCATCGCATTTGGCGGCCGCGCAATGAGCGCCGATGTTCCCGCCAAATATTTGAACTCACCAGAAACAGAGCTTTTTCATAAGGGCGATATTCTCTTCAACTTTAAACGTGCGCGTTCCGTTCAGGCCAAACAAGGCGGAACATTGATTGCTGTTGAAGGCTATATGGATGTGATCGCGCTAGATCAGGCTGGCTTTGCAAATGCAGTTGCGCCGCTTGGTACAGCGCTGACAGAAAACCAACTGGCAAAATTATGGCGCGCCACAGATGAGCCAGTCCTTTGCTTTGATGGCGATAAAGCCGGCCTTCGCGCTGCATTTCGCGGGCTGGAAATGGCACTTAGTGAATTAAAGCCTGGAAAATCAGTCCGTTTTGCAATGCTTCCCGATGGCCTTGATCCTGATGATCTTGTTAAAAAGCAAGGCCCAGAGGCCTTTAAAGATGTGATTGCTGCTGCAAAGTCAGCCGCTGATATGCTTTGGCTGCGAGAAACTGGTGGCCAGACATTCGATACACCTGAACGGCGCGCTAAACTTGAACAGACGATGCGCGAAGTCACCAACCAGATTTCAGACGAAAGCGTGCGGCGTCATTATGGCCAAGACATGCGTGAGCGCGTGGCGATGTTTTTCGGCACGGCACCCGCTAGCAATAACAGGTCTGGTGGCAATAAGAATAATTACGGCAATAATAGTTACAATCGTTCAAAAGGCGGCGGCGTAAAGGGACGCATTGCGGTATCGTCACAATTGGCAAATTCTCGCATGACCAAGACAGGCATTGTCAATGTGTCAGACATGTCGGTGCGTGAAGCCGCGCTCATGAGCGCAATTATTTGCCATCCAGATATTTTGGTCGATTCTTTTGACACATTCATGTCGTTTGAGTTCGATAATAAAAGTTTGCGTGATTTGCGCAGCGCGGTCATCGAAGCGCATGGCGAAACTGCTGCGCGATTGCGTGCTGATTTGGTGCGGCATCCAGCCCTTGTTGCTTACGCACATGTTATCGATCAGGTTGATAAAGTTATTAGCCGTTCGCGGCTTTGGGTCTTTACCGAAGAGGCGGCTTTTGAAGACGCTTTGTCCGCATTTGAACAGGCTGTGCAACTGTATCAACGTGCGCGCGGCCTCAATAAAGACCTTAAAGCGGCAGAAGATGCATTGGCTCTTGATGGGTCAGAAGCCAACTGGGCAAGGTTCCAAGATATCCAATTACAGGTGCGCCGTACACAAGGGCTTGATGCGCTTGTTGAGGGCTTTGGTGTCTCCTCAGGACGTCCGAGTCGTAACTTTTAAGCGAGATTTTGCGCTTTTTGGCAAAAGAATCATGTCAATTAATTCACAGAAACGCTTGACGTGAGGCCGAATCACGGGAATCAGAGTTATAATTATACGCGAAGGTGGAAATCTGCAGTGGGCAGCACTATTTCCATAAGAGAAGCAACATAGAAATGGCTTTCAGATAAACACACTTAATCAATGTTTAAGACGCGGTTGTTAGCTTTTGGCTACATGCGACTGATTCGGTAATTACCGAATAAACAAAGTGAACAAGGCGACGGCTTAATTGCCTTAATACGCCGGAGAACAAACGTCTATGGCGACAACGACTAAAACAAAAAAAAATCCCGAATCTGGGGCCCCGAGTACAGAGGCGCAGACCGCAGATGGGCCATTGCTCGATCTAACGGCTGATACCGTCAAAAAAATGATACGCGCTGCAAAAAAGCGCGGCTTTGTTACTGTCGACGAGCTGAACTCTGTCTTACCTTCCGATCAGACCGATCCTGACAAGATTGAGGACGTTATGTCCGCGCTGTCAGAAATGGGCATTAATGTCGTGGAAGACGACGACGACAGCGATGCTGATACGAACGACGCTGATGCTACGGCCGGTTCTAAAGAAGTTGCAACAGCAAGTGGCAGCGCCGTTACAACAACGGTTAAGAAAAAAGAACCAACCGATCGAACCGATGATCCGGTTCGCATGTATTTGCGTGAGATGGGGCAGGTTGAACTGCTTTCACGCGAAGGCGAAATCGCAATTGCCAAGCGCATTGAGGCTGGCCGTGAAACGATGATCGCTGGTCTTTGTGAAAGCCCGTTGTCATTCCAAGCGATTATTATCTGGCGTGATGAGCTGATGGAGGAAAACATCCTCCTGCGCGATATTATTGACCTTGAAACAACCTATGCCGGTCCTGAGGCTAAGGCGACACCAAAGGTGCCAACGCCTGAAGAAATTGATCAGGCGCGCAAAGAGCGTGAAGAAAAAGAACGTCTGCTGCGTCAGCCGCGTCGCCGTGATGATGACATTACCAATGTTGGTGGTGAAGGTCAGATCGACGATGATGATGACGAAGAAGACGAAGTGAACCTATCGCTAGCGGCGATGGAGGGCGAGCTACGTCCGCAGGTCATGGAAATTTTCGACAACATTGCTAATGTTTATAGCAAGTTGCGTAAACTACAGGATCAGCAAGTTGAAAGCGCCTTGGCCGATGAGGGTGAATTGTCATCAAGCCAGAAGCGCCGTTACAAGCAACTTCAGGATGAACTGATTACGCTGGTTAAGTCTCTATCGCTTAACAATCAGCGTATTGATGCGCTTGTTGAACAGCTTTACTCGATTAACCGTGGTTTCGTTCAAAACGAAGGCCGTTTGCTACGACTTGCAGAAACTTATGGCGTAAGCCGTGAAGCGTTTTTGAAGCATTACCAAGGTTCTGAGCTTGATCCAAATTGGGTTGAGACAATCTCGCAAATTGATTCCAAAGCGTGGAAAACATTCGCAGAAAAAGAGCCGCACACGATTGAAGACCTGCGTGCGGAAATTCAAGAGCTTGCCACTGAAACCGGTATCGCTATTCCTGAATTCCGCCGTATTGTGAATCAGGTTCAAAAAGGTGAACGCGAAGCACGCATAGCTAAGAAAGAAATGGTCGAAGCGAACCTTCGTCTCGTGATTTCTATTGCGAAAAAATACACGAACCGTGGCCTACAGTTCCTTGATCTCATTCAAGAGGGCAACATTGGTCTGATGAAGGCCGTGGATAAGTTCGAATATCGCCGTGGTTACAAATTCTCGACCTATGCGACATGGTGGATTCGTCAGGCTATTACGCGTTCAATCGCTGACCAAGCACGCACGATCCGTATTCCTGTCCACATGATTGAAACGATCAACAAAATTGTGCGTACATCACGTCAGATGTTGCATGAGATTGGCCGCGAACCAACGCCAGAAGAATTGTCAGAAAAACTGGCAATGCCATTGGAAAAAGTTCGTAAAGTTCTCAAGATCGCAAAAGAACCGATTTCGCTCGAAACGCCAGTTGGCGATGAGGACGATTCACATCTGGGCGATTTCATTGAGGACAAGCAGGCAATCTTGCCGATCGATGCGGCTATTCAAGCGAACCTACGCGAAACAACAACACGCGTTTTGGCTTCACTGACACCGCGTGAGGAACGTGTTCTTCGTATGCGCTTTGGTATCGGCATGAACACCGACCACACACTTGAAGAAGTGGGTCAGCAGTTCTCTGTTACGCGTGAACGTATTCGTCAGATTGAGGCGAAAGCGCTTCGCAAGCTGAAGCACCCAAGCCGAAGCCGCAAGTTGCGCTCTTTCTTGGATCAGTAAGAACAGCTAAATAGAATACAAAACCCGGCCATGGAGCCGGGTTTTTTATAAGGCCCAATCTATTGGCGTGACATCGTTTTTCTCCAAGAAGGCATTGGCTTTGGAAAATGGTTTCGTGCCGAAAAAACCCCTATGAGCAGAGAGCGGGGAAGGGTGAACCGAGCGGATAACCAAATGTCTGCTTTCATCAACAAAAGAAGCTTTTGCCTGCGCATATGCGCCCCATAATATAAAAACGATTGGGCGCGATTGTTCATTAACGAGCCTGATCACAGCATCCGTAAATGTTTCCCAGCCTTTTTTCTGGTGCGAGCCAGCCCTATGCGCTTCGACGGTTAAAACTGAATTGAGAAGAAGCACGCCTTGCTGTGCCCATGCTTCCAGATTTCCATGGCTGGCGGGTTCGATACCAAGATCACTATTGAGTTCTTTAAATATGTTGACGAGTGATGGCGGCGTGCGCACGCCTTGGGGAACAGAAAAACTCAAACCATGCGCTTGGCCAGGACCATGATAAGGGTCTTGTCCCAGAATGACGATTTTCACTTGGTCGAGCGGCGTCATATCCAGCGCTTTGAACCAAAGCTCAGATGGTGGGAATATTTGCTTTCCAGCATCACGCTCTGACTGCAAAAAAGCTTTAAGTTTCGCCATATAGGGACTGTCAAACTCTTGGCTTAAATGGTTTAGCCAGCTTTCATGTATCTCGACCATATTCATCCGTTTGCATATCTCGTGTAAGTCAAATGCGTTGCGTTCCAACTATTGCTGAAAGTGAAAACCATGCCACATCACATTGTTAAGCTAAACACGCACGGGCAGGGACTGTATGAATTTACATACGATGTGAAGCAATTTGTTGAAGAGCACGCGCCAAGCGATGCTCTTTTAACGCTCTTTGTGCGCCACACTTCTTGCTCACTTTTGGTGCAGGAAAATGCAGATAGTGAAGTTCAATCGGATATGAAGGCGTTTTTTGCCCGATTGGTGCCACCAACGAGTGATCCTTCAATGTCTTATCTTCGGCATACCTATGAGGGGCCTGATGATATGCCAGCGCATATCAAAGCGGCGTTGACGCAAACGTCAATCGGAATTCCTGTCATCAGCGGGCAAATGGTGCTCGGCACATGGCAGGGCATCTATTTGTTTGAACATCGTGACAGGCCGCATAATCGGCAGGTCGTGCTACATCTGACCAGTGAAGCCTAATCAAACATTAAGGCTTTCCGATGCATTTTATCGATTATGAGAAGATGTATTCTAAAAAACGCTAAGTTTTCTGCTGTAATCCTATTGCCATTCCTGCTTCAGGGGTGCGCGGCAATAGCTGTCGCGGACACAGTCGTTGGCTCCACCGTGTTTGTCGCCAAAACAGCTGTTAAAGGCACTGTGGGTGCAGGAAAACTTGTTTACCGCGGCGGTAAGGCCGTTGGTAATGCGGTTACAGGTGGCAATAGCAACTCAGACTATAGCTATGATAGCCAAGCCTATCAGGGTGATGTTGATAGCGCGCCCAGTTGCTTAAATGCCGATGGCTCTTATTCGCAGGCGTTGCGCGACGCAAATGGCGATTATTTCTGCACGAACTAGAAATATCTGGGCGGTATCATAACAACTTCGTGAAGAGTTCGCTGTAGATGAGGCAATATTTGCCTTGGTACTGCCCGATTCAAACCGCTATAAGATCGCAAAACTAAGTAATTTGGAGCTGTTAATGTCTCAGTCAACGCTGATTTCTCGCCGTAATGCCCTTTTATCCATGGCCGCAATTCCTGCTGCGTTGAGTGTTACTACTCTGCCTGCTTTTGCACAAAGTGCGCCAAAGTCCGAAGGCAGCGTGGATGTAGAAAAACTAATGTCTGAAGGTGCTTTGCCAGAAATGTTTGAAGGCGAAGAAGATGCTCCCGTTACGATTGTTGAATATGCTTCCATGACATGTGGACATTGTGCGAGTTTCCATAAAAACACTTACCCTGAGCTAAAAGAAAAATATATCGATACCGGAAAGGTACGCTTGATTTTGCGTGAGTTTCCATTTGATCCACGCGCTGCAGCAGCCTTCATGCTTGCACGCTGCGCGCCAAATGGTGCTTATTTTCCAATGGTTGATGTGTTATTCAAACAGCAAGCAACATGGGCGCGAGCAGAAAATGCACGTGCTCCGTTGGAAAACATTGCCAAATTAGCTGGTTTTACACAGGAGTCATTCGAGAAATGCTTGACCGACCAGCAGCTTTTGAATGATGTGAATAAAGTACGGGAACGTGGTCAGACTGAGTTTGAAGTAAACGCGACCCCAACATTTTTTATCAATGGCGAAAAATACGCCGGAGCGCTGACAATTGATCAACTGTCTGCCATCATTGACGATCTGCTCTAAGCAGAAATTTATCGCGCAAAGCTTGGCTTTGCGCGAAGGTGGTGGCGTATGAAGTTTAATAAATTACGCCTTCTTGGTTTCAAATCATTTGTTGAGCCAACAGAGTTTGCGATTGAACGTGGCCTGACCGGTGTGGTCGGCCCGAACGGTTGTGGCAAATCCAATTTGGTCGAAGCGTTGCGCTGGGTGATGGGCGAAAGCTCATACAAAAACATGCGCGCTTCGGGCATGGATGATGTCATCTTTTCCGGTTCCGGAACCCGTCCATCACGTAACTCGGCAGAAGTTGCGCTTTTTCTCGATAATGACGATCGCACTGCACCTGCCGCTTTCAATGATAGCGAGTTGCTGCAGGTAACGCGCAGGATCGAACGCGAAAACGGTTCTGCTTACCGTATCAACGGTAAGGATGCCCGTGCAAAAGATGTGCAACTTTTGTTTGCCGATCAGTCCACCGGTGCCCGTTCTCCTTCAATGGTCGGGCAGGGGCGAATTGGTGAGCTTATTCAAGCAAAACCACAGGCAAGGCGTGCGCTTTTAGAAGAAGCTGCGGGTATTTCGGGGCTCCATTCGCGGCGTCACGAAGCCGAATTGCGCTTGCGCGGTGCAGAGACCAATTTGGAGCGTTTGGATGATGTAACATCCGAACTCGAAAGCCAGATCGAAAGCTTGAAACGTCAAGCGCGTCAAGCAAACAGGTTCCGCACATTATCGCGCGATATCCGCCAAGCTGAGGCGACATTACTGCATCTAAAATGGATGCAAGCAAAAACGGCTGAAGGTGAAAGCCAATCAACGCTTTCCAAAGCAACGAACGAAGTTGCTGAACGTGCGCAATTGCAAATGGATGCAGCGCGCTTGCAAGGTATTGCTCAAAAAGCATTACCGCCTCTGCGTGAGGCAGAAGCGGCCGCAGCAGCAGCCCTGCAACGCTTGACAATTGCGCGTGATCAACTGGACACGGAAGCTGAACGCTTGCGTGCGCGCAAACGTGAATATGAGCAACGTATTACGCAGCTATCCACCGATATAGAGCGTGAAGAGCGCATGTTGGTTGAGAATGCTGATATTCTTAGTCAGTTAAGCGAAGAAGAAAAAACACTTAAAGCGCAAGACGAAGGCGCAGACGAGCGCGAAGCAGAGCTGGCCGCGAAAGTAGAGACTGCTAAGGCTGAATTAGAAAGCTCAGAAGCAGAACTGTCAAAAATCACAGCTGAACGCGCAGAAGCACAAGCGCTTCGCACACAATTACAGCGCCGTATCGGTGAGCTGACAGACCGTCGCACGCGCCTTGAGACACAAGAACGCAATGTTGATGCTGAATTAACAACGCTCAATGATAAGATCAGCCAATTGGATGATCCTGCAGAGAAGCAAGCGCTTGTCGAAAAGGCAGAAGCTTCGATTGTTGATGCGGAAAAGACCGTTACGCAAAGCGAAAGCGATGTTGCCAAAGCACGTGCTGTCGAAACACAGCTGCGGCCTGATCTTGCAACGGCACGTGAGGCACTTAATACGCTTGAAGCCGAAGCCCGCACGATCGCAAAATTGCTCAATGCTGGTGGCAATGATCTATTTCCAGCAATCATCGAAAGCCTCAAAGTCGATAAGGGTTTTGAAACCGCATTGGGCGCTGCCTTGGGCGATGATTTGGACGTGCCAACAGACGCAAATGCTGCCGTGTATTTTGCAGGCGCACAAATTGCCAGCGATGATCCGCAATTGCCTGCAGGCGCGACACCGCTTGGTGAACATGTGCGCGGCGGTGATGCGATTGGCCGTCGTTTAAACCAGATTGGTATCGTTGCCGATGATGCGGCAGGTGCCGCTTTAGCGCCATCCCTAAAAACGGGACAGCGCCTTGTCACGAAGCAAGGCGCTCTATGGCGCTGGGATGGATATCGTGCCGCAGCTGATGCGCCAACAATGGCAGCGCAGCGCCTCGCACAGAAGAACCGCTTGAGCGAACTTGATGCCGAAATTGTCGATGCAACCAAAGCAAAAACTGCGATTGAAGCATCAATGCAAGCTGCAGAAACGGCAACGCGTAATGCTGTAGCGGCAGAAAATTCGGCCCGCCAATCATTAAAAGATCGGCAAAATGATGCACGCAAAGCCCGCGATGAACTCGCCGCTGCAGAGCGTTCCTCTGGTGAACTTTCGCGCCGCCGTGCTGTATTAGATGAATCATTCGGGCGTATTCGTATTGATTTAAATGAAGCTGTTGGCGTTTTGGCCGAAGCGGAAGCTGCATTGGCCGCAGAGCCAGAAGTCACAGCTTTTGATGCACGCCTTCAAAGCTTGCAGACAGATGTTGCAAAAGACCGTGCTGTTTTGGCAGAACTACGCGCTGAGCATCAAGGTCTTTCGCGTGAGGTTGAAGCAAGACGCCAAAGGCTCAAGGCGATTGAGCGCGAGACCAAAAGCTGGACAGACCGCCGCGCGAATGCTGACAGCCAGATTGCAATTCTACGTGCCCGCGAGACAGAAACACAGAAGCTTCTGGAAGAGTTGGCAGATAGCCCCGGCGAGTTTGAAGCCCGCCAACGTGAGTTACTGCGTCAGATAGAAGCCGCTGAAGCAAAACGCAATGAAGCTGCCGACAAGCTGGCAAAAGCTGAAACGTCTGCTGCTGAAGCTGACCGCGCGGCAACAGCTACAATCCAAGATTTATCAACATCACGCGAAGCGCGTGCGCGTGCAGAAGAACGTGCTGCTGCTGCATCTGAGCGCCGCAGTGATATTGAAGCTAGAATTCATGAAGCACTGAACTGTGAACCACATAAAGCATTTGAACAAACGGGCTTAGCTGTCGATGACGCAATGCCGGACATGGACCCGACCGAAAAACGCCTCGAACGTCTAAAAATTGAACGTGAGCGTCTCGGCGCAGTCAACTTGCGTGCTGAAGAAGAACAAAACGAATTATCTGAGCGCTTTGGTTTGATTACCTCTGAACGTGAAGATGTTGTTCAGGCTATTGCAGAATTGCGTTCGGCTATTTCGTCGCTCAACAAAGAGGGCCGTGAACGTCTTCTCGTTGCGTTCGAAGCTGTACAGGATCATTTCAAACGTCTTTTCACGCATTTGTTCAATGGTGGAACGGCAGAGTTGCAGCTTATCGAGAGCGATGATCCGCTGGAAGCTGGACTTGAAATCATTGCGCGACCTCCGGGCAAAAAGCCGCAAACAATGACACTTCTTTCCGGTGGTGAGCAGGCATTGACAGCGATGGCTTTGATTTTCGCGGTATTCTTGACCAATCCCGCACCGATTTGCGTGCTGGATGAGGTTGATGCGCCGCTGGATGATCACAATGTGGAGCGCTTCTGCGATCTGATGGATAAGATGAGCGCAGAAACAGATACACGCTTTGTGATTATTACGCATAACCCGATCACGATGGCCCGTATGGACCGCTTGTTCGGTGTTACCATGAAAGAGCAGGGCGTATCTCAGCTGGTTTCGGTTGACCTTCAAGAAGCAGAAGAACTTCGTGAGGCAAGCTAGACCTAGTATGTTGAACTATCCAGACTTATAGTGCTGTGGATGCCGTTGAAGCTGTAACCCGAACGAAGAATTGTGCTAAATGAGAAAATGGGTCTACACATTTGCTGACGGTATGGCCGAGGGTTCAGCTGCTGATGTAGCGCTACTTGGCGGTAAAGGCGCAAATCTTGCTGAAATGAGCCGTATTGGGCTGCCTGTTCCGCCAGGATTTACCATCACGACGGATGCTTGCAATCGCGCGCTTCAAGACGGTGAAATTTCAAAACGCGTACGTGACCAAGTCGATGCGGCGCTGCGTCATTGCGAAATAATGAGCGGCAAAAAATTCGGTGCAACCAGCAATCCGCTGGTCGTGTCGGTTCGCTCCGGTGCGCGTGTTTCCATGCCCGGTATGATGGATACCGTCCTCAACCTTGGTCTTAATGATGAAACTGTTGAGGCATTAAGCGAGCAAAGCGGCGATGAACGCTTTGCTTATGACACCTACCGCCGTTTTATTCAGATGTACGCAACTGTTGTTATGGGCTGCGATCATGGATTGTTTGAAGATATTCTTGACGAAGCACGTGAAAGTGCAGGCGCGCTAAGAGACAATGAACTTGGCGTTGATGATTTGCGCAAAGTTGTAAAAGCTTACAAACATGCCATTCAAGATGATCTGGACGAAACATTTCCCCAAGATCCAAAAGAGCAATTGTGGCGCACAGTCGAAGCTGTTTTCAAAAGCTGGAATAACCCGCGCGCAGTTACCTATCGCGCTTTGCACAATATCCCTGTTGAATGGGGCACAGCCGTAACCGTACAGGCGATGGTTTTTGGCAACTCCGGCCCCAATTCGGCAACGGGCGTTGCCTTCACACGTAACCCTTCAACGGGAGAAAATATCCTCTTTGGTGAGTTTCTCGTCGATGCTCAGGGCGAAGATGTTGTGGCTGGTTTTAGAACACCTGACCCGCTTAGTATTGTTAGCGATAAGCCCGGTGCATCCATGCAGGAGCGCCTGCCGGAATCCTATAAAACCTTGATCAGCTTAGCCAATGATCTTGAGCAGCATTTTGGTGATATGCAGGATATCGAGTTTACGGTTGAAGCAGGAAGACTGTGGCTTTTGCAAACCCGCGCCGGAAAGCGAACCGCTAAAGCGGCTATCCGCATTGCAATTGAAATGGCCAATAATAACGTGATTACACGGCAAACAGCTTTAATGCGTGTTGATGCGTCTTCGCTGGATCAATTACTGCACCCTTCAATTGACCCCAAAGCGCAGCGCAAAATTATTGCGTCCGGCTTGCCTGCTTCCCCCGGTGCTGCTTGCGGTGAAATTGTTTTTTCATCTGCCGATGCTGTTGCAGCTAAAGCAGAAGGGCGAAGTGTTATTCTTGTGCGTCCAGAAACAAGTCCCGATGACATTCATGGCATGGAAGCTGCCGTTGGTATTTTGACATCGCGGGGCGGGATGACTAGCCACGCTGCCGTTGTCGCACGTGGTATGGGTAAGCCTTGCATTACTGGCGCAGGCGGCATGCGTATCGACAAGCATAACAAAGCGCTGGTTGCTGGCGGTGTTATGCTGCGCGGCGGCGATTATCTGACGCTGGATGGTAATAAAGGGCAGGTGCTGGAAGGTAAGCTGCCAATGGTCGACAGCGAGCTGTCGGGCGATTTTGCAACCTTGATGGCTTGGAGCGATGCGGAACGGCGCTTAAAAGTACGCACAAATGCTGATACGCCAACCGAGGCGAAAGTTGCACGTAATTTTCAGGCCGATGGCATTGGCCTTTGCCGCACAGAACATATGTTCACCGAGGGTGAGCGTTCAAACATTATGCGCGAGATGATTGTTGCTGAAAGCGAAGAAGAGCGCCGTGCGGTTTTGGATCGGCTAATGCCAATGCAGCGCAGTGATTTTATTGAACTGTTTGAGATTATGCAGGGGCAACCGGTCGCTATTCGTCTTTTCGATCCGCCGCTTCATGAATTTTTGCCGAAAGATGAAGACAGCATTCTCAAATCGGCCAAAGCATTGGGGATTGATGGCGCAAAAATGATGCGCCGAGTTGAAGAATTACGTGAGATCAACCCTATGCTGGGTAATCGCGGCGTTCGGCTTGCAATTTGCTTCCCTGAAATTGCTGAAATGCAAACCCGTGCGATTTTTGAAGCTGCCATTTTGGCTGGCAGAAAGTCCGGCGAACTTGTGGTGCCAGAGATCGTAGTCCCGCTTGTCGCGTACAATGCCGAGCTTGAATATATCCGAGCACGCATTGATAAAGTTGCCGACGATGTGATGGCTGCTCACGATCAAAAAATCGAATATTTGGTTGGCTGTATCATTGAGTTGCCTCGTGCGGCTATTCGTGCGGAATTAATCGCTCAAAGCGCTGATTTCTTTTCCTTTGGTACGAATGATTTAACACAAACAACGCTTGGTATTTCGCGCGATGATGCGTCGACATTTCTGTCAACTTATCTTCGAAAAGGCGTTATTCAACTCGATCCGTTCATCAATCTGGATGTTGAGGGCGTTGGCGAGCTCATGCGCATTGCTACGGAGCGTGGCCGCAAAGCAAAACCAAAATTGCTTTTGGGAATTACCGGTGAGCATGGCGGTGATCCGACTTCAATTACATTCTGTGACAATCTCGGTCTCGATTATGTATCCTGTTCGCCTTACAGGGTGCCAATCGCACGATTGGCGGCGGCGCAAGCAGCTATTTCTAAGAAGATGCAATAATCCTTTAAGTGCGGGGCATATTGATAAAATCTTGGCTTGATGACGACGATTATTGCGCCTTGGCAAATTGATTGATAAATCCAATGCAATGTTTTGCCTTAACGGCAAACAAAATTGGGTAGTTGGAATTTTATTATGCGGCCATTGCCGAGACGCTTGCCATCAAAATCGGCAAAATGGGCGATGCGTGTTGCTCTTTTCACGCCTGTTTTGGCTGCATTGTCGGTTCTTGCCTACCGTGGCTCAAGCGTGGATACGCAAGCGTTTCTTGTTCTTCTGGCCGTTGTCGGACTTTTGGGGCTCCTTACGCTTTTTCTGGTGGTCGTGGCATTTCGCAGCCTCTGGACGCATGGGAAGCGTGGTGGACGCCGCGCAACATGGGCATTGATATTAGCCGCCATCGTGCTTGCGCCTTTTGTGTTTTCGGCAACCCTTTGGTTCACAAGACCGCTTCAAGCGGACCTATCTACTGATTTAATTGATCCGCCCGTGTTCCGCGCCGAGATCGCCGAATTCGGAAACCGTGCCGCGATCATTGTTGCTGGTGAATTGCGCGATGGCTATCCTGCAATAACTGGAAGACAATATGAAGCGCCACTAGAAACGGTGCTAGATACCGTTTTGAAACAAGCAGCTCTCTTCGGTTGGCGTGTCGTTAACCGTTCAGGACGCATTGGTGCTGACGATGAACTTATCGTCGAATTTATGCACCACACAACATTACTGGCTTTTCCAATCGAAACCGTGGTTCGGATTGTAGACGAGGGGGACACAAGTTACCTCGATATACGGTCGCAAATGCCCGGCCTTGTTCACGACCTTGGAACCAACGCGCAAATTGTCACTGAATTTCTGCGCGAGATCGACTTGTCGCTCATTGGCCAAGTCAGCGATTAAATTTTATCGTTCGCGAGTTTGAAGCGGTTTTCGAGTGAGGCATCGCCATCACAAGTGACGAGCCCTCTTTCAATTAAGGCCTCTAACTGTGCAAATACGGACAGTCCTGCTGCGCCATGTAACCGCGGATCGGTGCTGCGATAAATCTGGCTCACCATTTCGGGAATTGTCTCATCGCCTTTAGAAAGACGCTCTAGGATTGCACCCTCACGCATTTTTCTATGTGTTTTTAACCCGCGCACAAATCTTTTCGGGCTCGTTACGGGCCCACCATGTCCGGGAAAATATAACCGATCATCACGCGCGAGCATTTTATCGAGCGAATCCATATATTGGTTCATAGAGCCATCGGGCGGGGCAACAATTGACGTTGCCCATGCCATAATGTGATCGCCTGTAAAAACAATGCCAGTATCATTTAAAGCAAAAGATAAATGATTGGCTGTATGTCCAGGTGTTGAAATGGCCTGCAACGCCCACTCTGAACCTTCTACCAATTCACCATCAGCAAGTATGGCATCAGGCGCATAATCGCGATCTGCAGAGGCATCAAGTGCATTCACTTCACCTAAGTGAAGCTCTCGTGCCGAAAAATGAGGCGCTGCTCCGACAATTTTTGCACCTGTATGATTCTTCAAGCGTGCAGCGAGTGGAGAATGATCAATGTGTGTATGGGTAATGATGATATGGCTAACGGTTCGCCCGTTAATTGCCTGAAGCAATGCTTGTAAATGGGCATCATTTTCCGGACCAGGATCAATAACAGCAAGAGTGTCACTGCCAACAATATAGGAGTTGGTGCCTTGAAAAGTAAACGGTCCGGTATTGGCGCAAGTAACACGCATAACGTTCGGAGCTACCGAAACAGCTTCTCCATGCTGCGGTGTAAAGTTCTTGCTGAACATATCATTTGTAGTCATAAATTTGCGCTTAACTGTTATGCTTGCTGTGAATGGCAATGGAAGTTATATACTTGCATATTGTCGCTTAAAGATACGCGCAATGTTTTAAAACAGATTCACGTAAACAGGATTATTAAAATGGCAACTTCAACTTCTGCGCAGGCGCTGGTGTACCGTGCGCTGCCCGAGGCAAGTGTAACGCGCATTGCAGGTTTGGTCGTGTTGGCAATCGCCGGATCACTTTTGCTTACAATATCTGGCCAAATTAAAGTGCCATTTTATCCCGTTCCTGCAACGCTTCAAACCTTGGCAGTCTTTATGATTGCCGCTGCATATGGCCGTAATTTGGCTGTTGCAACTGTTGCGCTTTACCTAGCGCAAGGCGCTGCTGGCCTGCCAGTATTCACAGGCGGTGCGGGGCTTGCTTATATGGCTGGACCAACAGGTGGCTTTCTTGCAGGTTTTCTTGTTGCTGCTGCCGTTATTGGTTCTGCTGTCGATCGCGGTTGGGGCGCAAACGCGTTTAAATTGTTTGGCGCAACGCTGCTTGGAGCCGTGCTTCTTATGGGGCTTGGCTACCTTTGGCTTTCAGGTCTGATTGGCGCTGAAAAAGCTTGGACCTTTGGTGTTGCACCCTTTGCTTTGGGTGAACTAACAAAAGCTGTATTGGCATCAGCGCTTATTCCTGCTGTTGCAGCAATTTTTCGCCGTAAGTAATATTAAATAAAATTATTGAGAAGCCGCGCTCTTTTGGGCGCGGCTTTTTGTTGAACGCTGTTTGGCCTATTGATTGTTAGCACCTTATCGTTGAATAATTTGATGTCTAAGAGCATGGTGGACATAATATCACTATTCTAGCTTGTAGCGTGATGACCATTCGTCGCTTGAGCAGAACGACAAGGAGTGCCTATGGCGCAAGCAATATCCTTTACCCTTAATGGTAAACCTGTACGTGTTTCTGTTCGTCCAGACACGACTGTACTTGATCTTCTTCGAGGTCCGTTAAACACAACTGGAACCAAAGAGGGCTGTGCCGAGGGTGATTGTGGCGCTTGCACTGTTTTGCTTAAACGTAAGGGCATTAATGGAGGCATCGCCAACGCTGCCAACGCCTGCATAATGACCGCCGCACAAATTGATGGTGCGGAAATTACAACGGTTGAAGGGCTGGCGCATGAAGGCGTGCTTAATCTTCTGCAAGAGGCGATGGCTGAAAATGGTGCGTCACAATGTGGATTTTGTACACCTGGAATTGCTGTTGCCCTAACTGGACTGCTTGCAAAAAATTCCGCACCGAGTGAAGAGCAGATCCATGATGCTTTGGCTGGAAACCTTTGCCGCTGCACAGGCTATCGCCCAATTGTTGAAGCTGCACAAAAGGCCGCAGGAAAAATCCATCTTTTAGCGGCTGCAGAAATGCAAAACACGGTTTCAAATGAAGAAATCAGTTTCGATGGTTCTATTGCGAAACGGCCGACATCGCTTGCTGAATTGCTTGAAGCGCGCCGCGAATTGCCAAATGCGACATTGCTGGCTGGCGGTACAGACCTTGGTGTAGCACGCGCCGCTTATGAGAAAGACTGGTCATCCATCATTGTAACAAACAATGTCAAAGAGCTGCGTAGCACAAAGGAAGATGCTGCTGGCTGGACATTTGGTGCTGCGGTCACTTGGCAAGAAATATTGGAGAATGTGGGGCAGGCATTGCCGAGTTTTGGCACGCTGATCCGCAGGTTCGGCTCCACTCAGATTCGCTCCATGGGAACGATGGGCGGTAATATTGGCACCGCGAGCCCGATTGGTGATGGACCGCCTGCATTGATTGCGCTTGGGGCGCAGATAACATTTGCGGCCGTGGATGGCACTCAAACCACAATGCCGCTCGAAGACTTCTTTCTTGATTACCGTAAGACTGAATTACCGCAGAACGGGGTCATTGTTTCAATCCACATTCCTAAGCCAAAGTCAGATGAGCATTTCCGCGTTTATAAGGTTTCTAAACGCTACGATCAGGATATCTCAACGGTATGCGGTGCTTTCTGGGTGAAAATGTCTGGCGATACAGTTGAGGATGTTCGCTTGGCATTTGGCGGTATGGCAGCAATCCCTAAACGCGCGAAACATGCTGAAGATGCCTTGAGAGGCAAAGCGATGACAGCTGATAATGTTGAAAAAGCAGGCAAGCTATTGGGTGAGGATTTAACACCTTTGTCCGATTGGCGCGGCAGCGCAAATTACCGAGAGAAAGTGGCATCAGGCCTGATTAAGCGCTTCATGCACGATCTGAACGGCGAAGCGGTAGAGGTGATGGCACTATGAATAAGCACATGCAAACAACATCAATGGAACGCTCAGTTGTCGGCAAGGGCATTGCCCATGATAGCGCGAAAAAACATGTCGCAGGTCAGGCAATTTATATTGATGATATGGCAGAACTGCCAGGTACGCTTCACGCTGCTTTGGTTGTATCAACAATTGCCCATGGCATTATAAAATCCATCGATGCGACAGAAGCCCTTGCAATGCAGGGTGTGCATTTGTTTCTCACAGCAAAAGATATTCCCGGCCATAATGATATTGCGCCGATCATGTCTGGAGAGCCGCTTTTTACAGATGAAAAAGTTGAGCATCTTGGTCAACCGATTGGGGTGATTGCCGCTGATAGCATTGAACTTGCAATAAAAGCTGCTCATGCGGTGGTGATTGATTATGAAGAGCTCGAACCTGTTTTAGATGTAGAGATCGCGCATCAACGCAAAGAATATGTGTTGCCGGCGCAGGAGCTTATTCAAGGCGATGTTGAAGCTGCGCTTAAAGATGCAGCGCATGTTTTTGAAGGAAGGTTAGAGATTGGTGGTCAGGACCATTTTTATCTCGAAACGCAAATCGCCTATACGATACCGGGCGAAGACAATGACATGTTGGTCTATTCGTCAACGCAGCACCCAACAGAAGTGCAGCACCATGTAGCTCACGTGCTTGGGACGTTAGCAAATTCGGTTGATGTTAAAGTCAGGCGCATGGGTGGCGGTTTTGGCGGCAAGGAAAGTCAGGCAACAATTATTGCCTCTGCCGCGGCATTGATATCGCTTAAAACAGGCAAGCCTGCGAAATTGCGCCTTAAACGCGCGGTTGATATGACGGCCACCGGCAAGCGTCATGATATGGTTTCCAAATGGCGTGTGGGGGTCACTGCAGAGGGCAAAATTCTTGGCATGGATGTCGAGTATTTGGCGCGCGCAGGTTACTCCGCTGACTTGACAGGGCCGGTAATAACCCGCGCCATCACTCATACTGATAATGCTTATTTCGTGCCAAATGCCCGTATTGTCGGTCATGCCTGCAAGACCAACACTGTTTCAAATACAGCGTTCCGTGGCTTTGGTGGCCCGCAGGGGGTTATCACCTCGGAAACGATTATTGATCAAATCGCACGGGAACTTGGCCTCAACCCGAATGATGTAAGAGCAATTAATTATTACGCGCCTGATAATGGCGAGTTAACGCCCTACGATCAGCAGGTTGAGCAAAATCAGCTTGTGCCCGTTACAGAAACGTTGTTGGCCTCTGCTGAATGGGATCGGCGCCGCGCTGAAATCGAGGCGCATAACGCAAAAAATCCAATTATCCGCAAGGGTTTAGCCATGATGCCGGTCAAATTTGGCATTTCTTTCAACTTGCCATCGCTCAATCAGGCGGGCGCTTTGGTCCATGTATATCAGGACGGTTCTGTTCATCTCAATCATGGCGGCACTGAAATGGGGCAAGGCCTGTTTATGAAAGTTGCGCAGGTTGTCGCTGAAGTCTTTCAGATAGACGTGGACCGCGTAAAAATTACAGAAACCCAAACGGGTAAAGTGCCGAACACAAGCGCGACCGCCGCATCTACAGGTTCAGACCTCAATGGTATGGCTGCTTTCAACGCCGCTTCTGCGATTAAGTCGCGCATGCTGAAAGTCGCTGCCGAACATTTTAAAGCGAATGAAGACAATATTCTCTTCAAAGATAATGAAGTTCATGCTGAGGGGCAGTCGCTAACATTTGCTGAACTTGCAAGATTGAGTTGGGCGCAACGTGTCTCGCTGTCAGAGGCGGGGCATTATGCGACACCAAAAATTCATTGGGATGCTCAAAAACTAAAAGGCAGGCCGTTCTTTTACTTCACCTATGGTGCAGCAGTCGCTGAAGTAGCGATTGATACAATTACAGGCGAAAGCCGCTGCTTGCGCGCAGACATTTTGCAAGATTGTGGTGCCTCACTTAATCCAGCGATTGATCTTGGGCAAATTGAAGGAGCGTTTGTTCAGGGGATGGGCTGGCTAACGTGCGAAGAGCTTTGGTGGGATAAAAAAGGGAAATTGCGCACGATAGGGCCTTCAACATATAAAATTCCAGGGTCGCGTGATGTGCCGCCGGAATTTAATGTCTCTCTGCTCAACAATGCTTCCAATATTGAGGAAACTGTTTTCCGCTCAAAAGCTGTTGGCGAGCCACCGCTAATGCTGGCAATTTCGGTATATCTGGCGATTAAAGATGCTATCGGTTCAAATAAGGAAGGTAGTTTCGATCTCAAAACACCTGCAACGCCAGAGAACATTCTCTTGGGCTTAAATTAGCATTAAGCGTTGCGCTCAACACGTATTTTACATGCTTTTGGGGCAATTGGTGCAATCAGAACTTTGTTCAAAATACGCAGTAAAAGTTGGATTAATTACGGCCGTCATTTTTGTAAGGCGCTGATAACAAACGAATGTGCAGATAAAGCCACCGCACTTATTCACCCAGTGGGATGACATTCCATAATAAGCCATTTGTTGAAATGGATTATTATGGAAACATCGCCGAATATCAAATTACCGTATATTATGCCTTCTCAGGCACAAAAACATGTTACGCACAACGAAGCTATCAGAATGCTTGATAGTTTGGTTCAATTGGCCGTCGTTTCTGCCTCGTTAAGCACACCGCCAATCGCGCCCGATGAAGGCGCACGCTACATTGTTGCTGATAATGCGGCAGACGCTTGGCAGGGGCACGAGCAAAAGCTGGCTGCATATGCCGATGGGGCGTGGCTTTTTTTCCCGCCCAAAGAAGGCTGGCTCGTATGGGATACAGAAACAGCAACATCTTTGATTTATGCAGACGGCCTATGGGGGCTTTACGCAGATAAATTGCTCACATCAGTTGAAAACGCGCAGATAAATAATCTGGGTGTTAATACGGGACCAGATCCCAATAATGCTTTGAGTGTACGTGGTAACGCATCACTTTTTACCCATAATGGTTCTGACCACCGTATGAGTATAAACAAAGTTGCTGGCAGCGCGACTGCAAGTGTGCTTTTCCAAACGGCATGGGGCGGACGTGCAGAATTTGGTTTGATCGGCTCTGATGATTTTTCGATAAAGACATCCGAAGACGGCAGCAATTGGCTGACGGCTTTGCAAATCAATAAAACGTCGGGGGAGGTTGATTTTCCTGAAGGGGTTTTAAGTCGTGGCAGCAAAGCTGGGTTAGATTTAAACGTTAATGCAGGACTTGAACTCACCGGTTACACGAACACGACAACGTCACTGGCAAGGGTGACAGATAACGCTTCAATCACAGCAACGAGAAGTGACACATCGCTACTTATAACCATGGTTCTTTCTGGGGTAATTCGCGCAACAGCTGGCGGCGATGATGCGTTGGCATTGATTAAACCTGGATATGAGAAAGGTGGCGCTATTACAGAAACATTCAGGGACCATTTAATAGGCGCGCTTGATACGCAAGGCAGTGCCCCAACATCAACCAATGCTTTTTATCTGGCTTCTCCGGCAAGTTTTATATTAACGCCTGCTATGAAGGATGGAAATGAATGGAAGCCATTATTCCTTGGGCGTTGCAATGCCGCTGGAATGTCTTTGCAGTGTTTTGGATTTTCTTGGTCTGCGATTGAGTTTAGAAACTAGACTGATTTAGCTGCCTGCTTTTAATGGTTTTTGACAAGAGTAGAACGTAAAATAGCCCAAAACCTTATCCTCAAATATGGGAGCAGGCTTTGGGGTGAATGTCGTTTAGCCATCGAAAGGTGGGAGCCGTACTTTTACCATGTTGAATTGCGGTTATCTTTTTGCCAGCCAGTATTCGCAATACAGCAAAGGAAAACGACAGAATCGCCAACATAAGGGCGATCCGTTGTAAAGTTCGACTTGAAGGCGTTCAATGTCCGTAATGCCATATGTGCGGTGAATAAAGGCTGTGATAATTCAAGACCCTCATTGACGCTTTGCAGGTTTGAAATTGCACCAAATTTAGAAAAATTTCCTCCACTGTGGCATCTTGAAAGCTGTTAAGTTCCTTGCAAGCAGCGGTTCAAGATTAAATTGTATGGGGTTGTATGTGAAAATAGTGAAAAATGTACTTGATATCGCTTGCTGGTTTGGATAGTCACAACTCCAGTTGGGGTGTAGCCAAGCGGTAAGGCAACGCTTTTTGGTAGCGTGTACCGAAGGTTCGAATCCTTCCACCCCAGCCAAATTTATTTCTTCCCCATTGCTCCTTAGTAGAAAAAACATATGGTCTCGCAAGAGACTTTAGAAAATGTGTTTTCATTTTTCTGGCGCTGTAGACCTAGTAAAACAATTGCGATATCCGGCGGCTCTTCATTGACTTGAAGTGTCGATGTTAATTGCATGTGATACTGGGATTTATAAAGATGCGAGACACTGCATTATGCGCCTAAAAAACTTAATAGCGACGGTAAGAGATGCTGGCCGAAAAGCGATGGAAATCTATGATCTGAACATAGATGTCGCTTATAAAGCTGACCATTCACCTGTCACTGAGGCTGATTTGGCGGTCGATGCTATCTTAACAAAAGGGATTGCTGATCAATTCCCTGCCTGTCCAATGGTGACCGAAGAGCAGGCCGATACCCATAATTTGGATATTGGAAGTGGCCGCTTTTTTCTGGTTGATCCAATTGATGGCACGAAAGAATTTATCAAGAAGACCGGTGAGTTCACGATCAATATTGGCTTGATCGAAAACGGTGTGCCGACAGCGGGCATTGTCTATGCGCCAGCACTTGGTCGGTTGTTTATCGCTGATACAGATGGTTCTTGTTATGAGCTTGATGAAAATGATCAACGAAAAGATTTGCGGGTGCGTGATTGCACAGATGATTCTGCGCTGATTGCAGTTGCCAGCCGGTCTCATAATACACCTGAAACACAAGATTTCCTCGATAAAAACAAGATTTCAGAATGTGTTAGCGCAGGCTCATCATTGAAGTTTTGCGTTTTGGCCGCAGGAGAAGCCGACATTTATCCACGCTTTGGACCCACGATGGAATGGGACACTGCCGCTGGACATGCGGTCTTATCTGGCGCTGGTGGTCAGGTGGTCAATATTGACGGCTCGCCCTTTAAATATGGCAAGCCTGACTTTCGGAATCCCAATTTCATAGCATGTAGCCCACATGCTTTTAAACGGTGCCTGTCTTAGCACCTTGATACTCATTTAAATTAAAACAGTAGGCCGATATGAAAACATTAACGCATCTTCAGCGACTGGAAGCTGAAAGCATACACATTATGCGCGAGGTCGTGGCTGAGGTTGAAAATCCAGTCATGATGTATTCCATCGGCAAGGATTCGGCGGTGATGTTGCATTTGGCGCTAAAAGCCTTTTATCCATCACGCCCGCCATTTCCGCTGCTGCATGTTGATACGACATGGAAGTTTCAGGAAATGTATAAGTTCCGCGATAAAATCGCTCAAAAGACAGGTATGGAGCTTTTAACGCACACGAACCCAGATGGGTTAGAGCAGGGCGTTGGCCCGTTCTCGCACGGCTCGGCAGTGCATACCGATGTTATGAAAACGCAGGCGCTCAAGCAGGCTTTGGATCATTATAAGTTTGATGCTGCTTTTGGCGGTGCGCGGCGCGACGAAGAAAAGTCCCGTGCGAAAGAACGCATCTTTTCGTTCCGTACAGCAGACCACCGATGGGATCCTAAAAGTCAGCGTCCTGAACTTTGGAAGCTGTACAATGCGCGCAAAGCGCAAGGGGAATCGATCCGCGTATTTCCTCTATCGAACTGGACCGAGCTGGATATCTGGCAATATATCCATCTTGAGAATATCGACATCGTTCCTCTTTATTATTCAGCGAAACGTCCTGTTGTGGAGCGCGATGGCATGCTCATCATGGTCGACGACGATAGAATGCCATTAAAAGAGGGCGAAGTGCCTGAAGAAAAAATGGTGCGCTTTAGAACGCTAGGCTGTTACCCACTAACGGGCGCCGTTGAAAGTGAAGCGGCGACATTGCCTGAAATCATCCAAGAGATGCTATTAACAACCACCTCCGAGCGACAGGGACGTGCGATCGACCACGATCAGTCTGCGTCGATGGAGAAGAAAAAGCAGGAGGGCTACTTCTAATGGCCCATCAATCAGACCTCATTGCATCCGATATTCACGCTTATCTTAAAAGCCATGAGGAGAAATCGCTTCTGCGCTTTATTACTTGCGGCAGTGTGGATGACGGCAAGTCGACCCTTATTGGCCGATTGCTTTATGAATCGAAAATGATTTTTGAAGACCAACTTGCCTCATTGGAAGCTGATTCAAAGAAGTCCGGCACACAGGGCGATGAAATAGATTTTGCCCTGCTTGTAGATGGATTGGCTTCTGAGCGTGAGCAGGGCATCACGATTGATGTTGCTTACCGCTTTTTCTCAACGGAAAAGCGCAAGTTTATTGTCGCTGATACACCGGGCCACGAGCAATATACCCGCAATATGGCAACAGGCGCTTCAACCGCTGATCTGGCCATTATTCTTATCGATGCGCGTAAGGGCATATTGACCCAAACACGTCGCCATTCGTTTATTGCGTCCAGTGTTGGTATTCGTAATGTTGTGCTTGCTGTTAACAAGATGGATTTGGTGGATTACGACCAGCAGACATTCAACAATATTGATGTTGCGTATCGCGCATTTGCCGAAACACTAAATGCTGACTTCAATATTATGACTATTCCATTGTCTGCCCTTGCAGGAGACAATGTTGTTGAGCGCGGCGAGAATTTATGTTGGTATTCGGGGCCAACACTCATGCAGCACCTTGAAGATGTAGCGATTGATGAAGTCGATCAGGCTTTGCCATTTAGGTTGCCAGTCCAATGGGTGAACCGTCCTAATTTGGACTTCCGTGGTTTTGCCGGACAAATTGCTGGCGGTACAATCAAGCCCGGCGATAAGATTAAAGTTCTGCCTTCTGCAAAGGAAAGCACGGTTAAGTCAATTGTCACAATGAATGGCGAACTTGATGAGGCTGTTGCGGGTCAATCCATCACACTGACGCTGAATGATGAGATCGACATTTCACGTGGCGATTTGATCTGTAAAGCGGACCAGCCAGCCGAGATTGGCAGCCAGTTCGAAGCCAAGATCATCTGGATGTCGGACGAGAAAATGTTCCCGGGCCGTACTTACATTATGAAGTGCGGAACGTCGAACGCGCAGGCAACACTTGCGACACCAAAATACAAGATTGACGTCAATACAATGGCGCATGAAGCCACACGTAATTTGATGCTCAATGAGATCGGTATTTGTAATATTTCGCTCGACCGGAATATTGCGTTTGATCCTTATTCTGCGAACCGCGAAACAGGTGGTTTTATCCTGATCGACAAAATGTCCAATGCGACAGTCGGCATGGGCATGCTCAACTTTGCACTTCGCCGTTCAGCCAATGTCCATTGGCAGGCAACAGAGGTAAACAAAGAAGCGCGTGCTGGCCTTAAAGGTCAAAAGCCTTGTGTTCTTTGGTTCACGGGTCTTTCTGGTTCTGGTAAATCCACGATTGCCAATGTTCTTGAGAAAAAACTTACATCGGCTGGTTATCACACCATGTTGCTAGACGGCGATAATGTGCGTCACGGCTTGAACAAGGATCTGGGCTTTACGGATACTGACCGTGTTGAAAATGTGCGCCGTGTGGCTGAAGTATCATCGCTCATGGTCGATGCTGGATTGATTACATTGGTATCATTTATTTCACCGTTTGAAGCAGAGCGGCGTATGGCGCGTGCGATGGTCAAAGAGGGCGAGTTCATTGAAGTTTATGTTGATACGCCATTGAACGTGGCTGAAGAGCGCGATGTAAAAGGGCTTTACAAGAAGGCGCGTGCCGGAGAGATTAAGAACTTCACAGGGATTGATTCTGCTTATGAAGTACCGGAAAATGCGGATATGACCGTTAACACGACAAGTTTGACAGCTGAACAATCTGCCGATGCTATCATCGCAGATTTGGCCAAACGTGGTATCATTGCAGAACTCGATAATGAGTAAAAATATCCTTGTAACAGGTGGCGCCGGCTATATTGGTTCTCACACCTATGTGGAGCTTAAGGAAGCTGGCTACACTCCTGTTATATTGGATAATTTTTCCAATTCCTCTTCTGGGGTGCTGGAACGGTTAAGCCAACTTTTTCAGCAGGCACCAATCTTTGTTGAGGGTGATATACGCGATCCCGATCTGATTGAGCGCACGCTTAAAGAATATCAATGCGAATCGGTCATACACTTTGCAGGGTATAAAGCCGTTGGCGAAAGCATGGCAGAGCCGCTCAAATATTATGAGGTAAATGTCGGCGGAAGCGAACGTTTGCTTTCGGCGATGCGAAACGCCAACGTTAAAAAGTTGATTTTCTCTTCTTCTGCAACCGTTTATGGTGATCCACAGCAATTACCGATACCAGAAGATCATCCTCTTTCTACGGCCAGTGTTTACGGACAAACAAAGCTGATGGTCGAGGAAATGCTGCGTGCGCTTTATGCATCCGACCCTGAATGGTCTATTTGTATTCTTCGATATTTTAATCCTGTCGGCGCGCATTTGTCTGGGCTGATAGGCGAAGATCCATCTGATATTCCCAATAATTTGATGCCGTTCATTAGCCAAACGGCTGTTGGACGGCGTGAAAAATTATCTGTCTTTGGCAATGATTATGATACGCCCGACGGCACTGGTGTACGCGACTATATTCATGTCGTTGATCTGGCCAAAGGCCATGTTGCGGCTCTTGAGCTTATGGCAAAGCCACAATGTACGGCGGTTAATCTGGGCACTGGAAACGGTATCAGCGTACTTGAAATGGTGCGTGCGTTTGAAAGTGCAAGCGGACAAAAGGTGCCTTATGAAATTACAGCGCGGCGCCCAGGTGATATTGCCTCATGTTATGCCGATGCGTCAAAAGCAGAAGCGCTGATAGGCTGGAAAGCAACCAAAACGCTTGAAGATATGTGCGTTGATACGTGGCGCTGGCAATCGCAAAATCCCAACGGTTACAAGCCTTAAACTCCGTCTATAATATCAATAATTTGAAGCTCGTTATTGCTTTTTCCTTAAGTAAAGTGGAAGAAGGCGCATTGTTTTTGGAGTGATCTTTTGTTTCCATTTAAGCCTAATGTGCAGCTTGTCGGCCTTGCCGCTGAACTCAAAGCGCTTGAAGAAAACGGAAAACCAATTCGTATCGGCCTTGTTGGTACAGGCGAAATGGGAACCGATATCTTTACGCAGGTCGCCATGATGCAGGGCATCAAGGTCGGCGCAGTCGTAGAGCGTACCCAGGGGAAAGCCCATATAGCATCGAGACTAGCCTATAGCGAAGATGGCCACACTGTTGATACCGCGACGCATGATGAAATGTCGGCTGCGATGGAAGCAGGTAAAATCGCTGTCACGCAGGACATGGATTTGGCGCTCAGCCATGACATGATTGATGTCGTCATTGACGCGACAGGTATTCCGGAAGTCGGTGCAGACATCGGCATGCGCGCGATAGGGTTTGGCAAACATCTAATCATGATGAATGTGGAATGTGATGTTTGTATTGGCCCCTATTTAAAGTCTGAAGCCGACAAAGCTGGTGTCATTTACACGCTTGGTGCTGGCGATGAACCCTCATCATGTATGGAGCTGATCGAGTTTGTAACGGCTATGGGGCATTCGGTTGTTTCTGCTGGTAAAGGGAAGAATAACCCGCTCGATTTTCATGCCGTGCCTGATGATTACAGAGCGGAAGCTGAACGCCGCAATATGAATGTGCGTATGTTGGTTGAGTTTGTTGATGGCTCAAAAACGATGGTTGAAATGGCAGCGATTGCCAATGCAACGGGCCTCGTGCCGGATGTGCCGGGCATGCACGGCCCAAGCGCTGGCGTGAGCGAATTGGCAAAAACGCTTATTCCTGTTGAAGATGGCGGTGTTCTCACACAGTCAGGCTGCGTAGATTATTCAATAGGCAAAGGCGTTTCGCCCGGTGTGTTTGTTGTTATCAAAGCCGAACATCCGCGTGTTCATGAGCGTATGGCTGATCTGAAAATGGGTGAGGGGCCATATTTCACCTTCCATAGGCCTTATCATTTAACCTCGCTGGAGGTGCCACTCACGGCTGCGCGTGTTGTCTTGCATGGCAAAGCCGATATGGTGCCGCTTTCAAAGCCTGTAGCTGATGTTTGCGCTGTTGCTAAGCGAGATATTAAAGCAGGTGAAGTTTTGGATGCTGTGGGTGAATATTGCTACCGATCATGGACAATGACGGCGCTTGAATCGCGTGCCAAAGCAGCCGTGCCTTGTGGTTTGCTGCAAGATGGTACAGCGTTGAAAGACATTAAGCGCGGAGAACTGATTACATTTGAAAATGCCCGCCCGAAATTAGGCTCACACATTGCCAAATTACGAGCGCGGCAGGACATAATGGTCTGGGGCTCAACGCATATTCCAGACAGTTTGCACTAAGCGCGGAGGGTATCAGCTTGCAGCGCAGTGCTTTTCTAAGTTAAAGCCTGATTTTAAATGCAAACAAATGCCACATTGCCGCGTTTATTAAAGCCGGACATAGTAGTGTAACAAGAAACACCGTTCGTAAATGCCCTATGGCGATTTCGATTTTTAAAAGCGTATTGGTGTCAGGAGTGACCGAAAATATGACGAAGCCTGCTACACCGCTGCTCGACCAGATCAATTCACCTTCAGATCTCAGAAAATTTTCAGATGCAGACCTGCCTCAAGTTGCAGATGAATTGCGTGCGGATTTGGTTCATTCTGTCTCAAAGTCGGGTGGTCATTTAGGCTCTAATTTGGGCGTTGTGGAGCTTACAGTTGCTTTGCACCATGTTTTTGATACGCCGCACGACCGCATTTTGTGGGATGTTGGGCATCAATGTTACCCGCACAAAATGTTGACAGGCCGCCGGGCGCAGATGGCGACCATTCGCAAAGAAGATGGTCTTTCAGGCTTTACGAAACGCTCAGAAAGCGAATTTGATCCTTTTGGCGCGGCACATTCGTCCACTTCTATCTCCGCTGGACTTGGCATGGTGGAGGCTGCACGGTTGCAAGGCACACAGCGCAATGTTGTATCTGTCATTGGTGATGGCTCAATGTCGGCAGGCATGGCCTATGAAGCAATGAATAATGCTGGCGCGATAGATGCACAGCAAATCGTTATTCTTAATGACAACGACATGTCCATCGCACCGCCAACAGGTGCGATGAGTGCATATTTGGCACGTCTGGTTTCCGGCAAGACATATATTTCGCTGCGTGAGTCAGCCAAACAATTATCCAAGCGTTTGCCGAAGTTTTTTCAAGATAAAGCGCGCAAAACAGAAGAATATGCGCGGGCGTTCTGGTCAGGCGGGACACTGTTTGAAGAATTGGGTTTCTTCTATGTTGGTCCAATCGATGGGCACAATTTGGAACATTTGCTGCCTGTATTACGCAATGCGCGCGATGCAAAGGTTGGCCCGATCCTCATTCATGTTGTGACGCAAAAGGGCAAGGGCTATGCGCCTGCAGAAGCTGCAAGCGACAAGTATCACGGTGTCAGCAAGTTTGATGTTGTTACTGGTGCACAAGCAAAAGCAAAACCCAATGCGCCAAGTTACACGAAGGTTTTTGGTCAGTCATTGGCACAAGAAGGCACGTTTGACGACCGTATCGTGGCGATTTCAGCAGCGATGCCTGGCGGTACGGGTGTTGATATATTTGAACAAATTCACCCTGATCGCACCTATGATGTTGGCATAGCCGAGCAGCATGCGGTAACATTTGCTGCGGGAATGGCTGCCGATGGTATGAAGCCATTTTGCGCTATTTATTCCACATTTCTACAACGCGCATATGATCAGGTTGTTCACGACTGCGCTATTCAGAGCCTGCCTGTTCGTTTTCCAATTGACCGCGCTGGATTTGTTGGTGCCGACGGCTCCACACATGCTGGATCATTCGATGTTGCATATTTAAGCTGTATTCCAAACATGGTTGTTATGGCCGCTGGTGATGAGGCTGATCTAAAACATATGGTCCGCACGGCCGCCGAATATGATGAAGGGCCAATGGCTTTCCGATATCCGCGCGGCGAGGGCGTAGGCGTAGATATGCCGGAACGCGGAGAAATTCTTCAAATCGGTAAGGGGCGCATAATGCGCGAGGGCAGCAAAGTTGCGATTGTCTCTTTAGGCGCAAGGCTTAAAGAGGCGCTGCTCGCAGCCGAAGATTTGGAAACCTATGGTCTTTCGGCCACCGTTGCAGATGCTCGATTTGCCAAGCCAATTGATGACGAACTTATTGAAAATCTTGCGCGCAATCATGAATTGATTATCACCGTGGAAGAAGGCTCAATCGGCGGGTTTGGTAGCCATGTGGCGCAGCTATTAAGCAGTCGCGGCCATCTTGATGGATCTGTACGTTTCCGCTCAATGTTCATGCCTGACCGCTTCTTCGAACAAGCCTCTCCTGAAAGACTTTACGAACTCGCTGGGTTGGATGCCGCAAGCATTGTCAAAACTGTCTTTGCTGCATTGGGACGCGATCAGGTTGGCGTGCCAAATATCCGCGCATAGTAAATGATAAACGTAAGTTCAATTTATTCATTGTTCTTTCGCACTAAGGTTCTAAATGTCACTTTTGACGTATGAAGAGACTAATTTTTCATAGAATGGACAATTGAATGAAGCCGGTTTCAGAACTCAGCCCTAATACTTATGCCTTTGAAACAACTGCACTGGTCAAGCCGACAGGTTTTCGCGAATATGATGCACGCTGGTGGTTTGGTCATCCAGCCTCAGATAAAGCGCCTGAACTTAATTTGATCGGCATACAAGCGCTTGGCATGGGCATTGGTACGATGATTGGCCGCCGCGGCATTGATCGCGGTATTGTTGTTGGCCATGATTTCCGTAGCTATTCTCTTTCAATCAAATTAGCCCTCATTCAAGGGCTTATGGCAGCAGGTATGCAAGTAAAAGACATCGGTCTTGCGCTATCGCCTATGGCTTATTTCGGCCAATTTGAGCTGGATGTTCCATCTGTTGCGATGGTCACTGCTTCACATAATGAAAACGGTTGGACTGGTGTGAAAATGGGCTGTGAACGGCCTTTGACATTTGGTCCAGATGAAATGAACGAACTTAAAGCCATCGTTCTTGAAGGTGATTTTGTAACTGGTAGCGGCGGGTCTTATGAATATATCGAGGGCTTCCGCGAAAAATATATTGCCGACCTTGTTGAAGGTAAAAACATCAAACGAAAACTGAAAGTTGTTGCGGCCTGCGGTAACGGCACTGCAGGTGCCTTTGCGCCTGAAGCTTTGGAGCGCATTGGTGTTGAGGTTATCCCGCTTGATGCTGAACTTGATCACACATTCCCACGCTACAACCCAAATCCTGAAGACATGGAAATGCTCCATGCGATCCGCGACAAAGTGTTGGAAACAGGGGCAGATATCGGCCTTGGCTTTGACGGTGATGGTGATCGCTGCGGCGTTGTTGACAATGAAGGCAATGAGATTTTTGCCGATAAAGTAGGCGTGATGCTCGCACGTGATATTTCTGCAAACCATGAAAATGCAGTCTTTGTTGCAGATGTTAAATCAACGGGTCTTTATATGACTGACCCAGTTCTAAAGGCGCAGGGCGCCACAACAGATTACTATAAGACGGGTCATTCTTATATTAAACGCCGTGTTGCAGAGCTTGGTGCAATTGCAGGCTTTGAGAAATCTGGTCACTTCTTCTTCAACCCGCCGATTGGCCGCGGTTATGATGATGGCATTATTACCGGCATAGCTGTTTGTGAAATGCTTGAACGTAACCCAGATAAGACAATGGCTGATCTATATCGTGATTTGCCGCTGACTTTTGGCTCGCCAACAATGTCGCCTCATTGTCCTGATGAAACAAAATACGGGATTGTGGATAAGGTTGTTGCACGCTTTGAAGCGATGAAAGCAGCGGGCGAAAAAGTTGCAGGCCATGATATCATTGATCTTGTCACAGTAAACGGCGTCCGTGTCGTTAGCGATGACGGTACATGGGGACTTGTGCGCGCATCGTCGAACAAGCCTGAATTGGTGGTGGTCGTGGAAAGCCCTGTCTCAGAAGAGCGTAAGCTTGAAATGTTCAAAGCCGTAGATGCAATATTGCGCGAAAACGACGAAGTTGGAGAATACAACCAGTCGATTTAAAGCGCTGCATCTTTGCTTAATTCCAAACGCCCAAAGCCGGTAATTTTATTGCCGGCTTTTGTATGTCGAGGCCTATTGTTTGCCCCATGAACTGTAGTTCAAAACCGACGGTACGGCCAAATGCAAAGCCGATATAGCCGCCCAAATTAATATAAGTATCGCTGTTGTTGCTCGTGCGCATAAACCAAGTGTCATCACCCAAATAATCTTTGCCAACAGCATTGGGTGGCAAGCTCGCATTCAGTTCCGGCACGTTTCTAAGAACATCTGCAACGAAGGTGTTTGAGTTCGGCCCGGGCCAAATTGTATAATCACCAGCGTTTGCATATCTGTAGGCGCTAATAGCATTTTCAACTTTTGGAATAAGGCGCTTGGCTTCTTCGCCCGTTACTTTGGCAATGATTGATGGTTTGTTCGAATACCAATATGCGTCAGCTGCATAATTGTTTTTGCGTATTGGACTGCCCCATCCGAGTTTGTCATAACGATCATAGCCATCTTGGTCTTCGCGCTTTATCACAATCCAGCTATGTACCGCGAACGCACCTTTAAATCCGCCAGTACGTGCTGCCATAATGTATATTGCGGCCTGATCTTTATCGCGCTGTTTTGATAGAAGACCCGAAGAGCCCCAGTCTGCACTGCGCCATGTTGCTGGTCTTTCAACACTCGTCCACCACGCCGCAGCCCCTATGGTTGGAAGCAAGAACGGCAGCAGGAATATAAAACTGTAACGAAAAACGAAACGCATCGGGCTTTCTTTATTGGATAATTGCGATAGGAATAGCGGCTAAATAAGGCTGAATTAACGCAACTGTGGAGCATCTTTTGAACCATCCAATTCTTGTCGAACTGATTAGAGGCGCTATCGTTGAAAGCGTTCACCGTGGCTCAATCGCTGTGGTTGATGCTGATGGAAGTACAGTATTATCCGTCGGTACTGTGGATAGACCTGTATATCCGCGCTCGGCAATGAAGATGATTCAAGCCTTGCCGCTCGTCGAAAGCGGGGCAGCTGATGCTTATGGTTTTGGCAATGTTGAGCTGTCACTTGCGTGCGCGTCCCATTCATCTGAACCAGAACATGCGCAAACAGCTGGCAGAATGCTGGCCGCAGCGGGTTTAAGTGAACCAGATATGGAATGTGGCGCACATTGGCCTTTAATCGGTGCTGCTGCTGAAAAAGCCAAAATCGATATGGCCCGTGCTGGCGAAAATCCATCGCAGCTTCATAATAACTGTTCAGGAAAACATGCCGGCTTTTTGTGCTGTGCTAAACATAGCGGCATGCAAACAAAAGATTATTTGAATAACGACCATGAATTACAACGCAACATTGTTGCAACGATGGAAGATGTGACAGGTGAGGCGATACCGGGCGATCAGTGCGGTGTTGATGGTTGTTCTGCGCCAACACTTGCCGCCAGCTTAAAGGGCTTGGCGCAAGGGTTTGCAAAGCTTGGAACTGGCACAGGGCTAGAACCCATCCGTGCTAAAAGTGCTAATCGTTTAATGCAAGCCTGTATGGCCGAGCCTTGGTATATGGCTGGCACGAACCGCTTTTGCACCCGTGTTATGGAAATAGGTAAAGGGCGTATCTTTGCTAAAGTTGGCGCGGAGGGCGTTTATACAGGCGCTATTCCAGAGCTTGGGCTTGGTATTGCGCTGAAAGCGGATGACGGAGCAGAACGTGCAGCTGAGATGATGCTTGCAGGTGTGCTAAATAAGCTACTTGGCAAAGACACTGATCTGGGCGAGGCAATAACGGCGCTGACAACAAGACCAATTAATAATTGGAACGGCATCAATACCGGTGAAATGCGCTCGGTTGGCGTGTAAACAATGCTTCAACCAATGATATTGGCTTCTAGCGTAATGTGATTGGGCGCTTGATCTGGCTTTAGCCCAATATCTATTGTGCTAATTTTATCCCATTCATGCGTGCGGATATTACCTTCGCGCGCATTGATCTGATTGCCTTTTATGCTGACTGGACCTGCGCCTTTCGCTGCGGAAATGCCAATACCAATTTTGGCGTTTTTGATCGTGTTGCCAATCACATCAACATTGCGCAAATATGGTCCCCAACCAAGATTGATACCGTAACCAGCTGTATTCTCGATTGTGTTTTGGGCCACCAATGCGTCCGCCTCGGCGCTAATACCTTGACCGAAGTAGGGGGCTTGCGGCTTGTATGGGCCAATGGCGTTCATGTCTTTTACTATATTGCCAGTAATGATAGCGCCGCCGCCGCCCACATTGGCATTGGTTGCAGAAATGCCGCTTGCAGCGCCAATGACAATATTGTCCTTTATTTCTGCGTCACGAAAACCGAATTCGGCAAAAATTGCCATTTCACCAGATCGTAAACATGTGTTGTTGTTCATTTTGAAATTACGCGCGGTGTTGGCGCGCATGGCTGAAAAGGCGCAATCTTCAATCGTATTGTCGGTGATTTCGACATCATCTGTCTTAAATATATTGATGCCGTTGCCCCATTGACCCGTGCCGCCACGCACAGCAGAAATGCGGCGCACAATGTTATTGCGCACGCGCGAACCATCATAGCCTTGCTCATAACGATGAATGATGATGCCGCCATCAGCACAATCTTCAACCGTGTTATGGCTGATATTCAAGGCTTTGCTTTCAATCGCATAAAGCCCAAAACGTCCACTATCAGAGATGTTGCATTGTGTGATGGAGCCACTGCATCGCTCTAAGCGCAAAGCATCATATCTGGCACGCCTAATCGTAATGCCTTTGAGTTCAACTCTTGATACTTGGCGAAGGTCAATAAGCGCAGAGTTGCTGTCTTCGCCTCCCAAATGAACGCCATCGATCAAAATGTTCTCAAGCAGCGCCGTTGATCCGCCACGAGAGTTAAGCAGAGGGTTCCTTGTGGTATTGACGAGCGTTACGTGATCACCATCGCCGACTAGATCAACAAAATCAGGAAGCTGCACGCCAGAAATGGCATAAGTTCCGTTGGGAAGATAAACTTTAACGCGCTGTTTGGCAGCACGATCAATCATTTTTTGAAATGCGCGTGTTTGGTCTTCACGCCTGTTTGGCAATACGCCGTACTCACGTGCATCGCGTGCCAATGCGGGACGCGCAAAGCTCAATGCGGCCGCATATGTGCCAGCTTGGATCAAAAATTGGCGTCTATCGATGAAATTCTTCTTCATGCATATATCAATGCAAGATGAATACCAAAAAATCTAAGCGGCAAAAAAATCCCGGCGCAAAGCCGGGATCATATTCATAGTAAAATTGAGAAAGATCAGATGAACTGACCAAGACCTGGAATAGCAGCGATAACGTTGTCTACTGTTTCTTCGCCTGCATTTTCTTTGGCAAAAGAAATCGTTTCTTTTGCAACGCCCTGAATTTCGCCCATGCCAAGGCCCATGCCCATAAGCTGAGAGCCAAGGCCCATCACACCTGGCATTACACCGGAAAGAAATCCGCCGCTGTCAGCATTGGCAATTGCTTCTTGAGAACCAGGAACAGCAGCAAGCATTTGTCCAACTTCATCTGCAGGACCTTCTTTTTGAAGGAAAGCGAGGATAGCGCCGACTGCTTTTGTCGCTTTGTCTGCATCAATTCCTACATTGTCTGCGATACGTGCGATTAGTTGTTCCATGATTATCTCCGGTTAAATTTTGACGTTTACGTCATATGTTCATAATTTGCCGTGAATGCAAGACACTAACTGAATAGTTTATCTTGAGGCAAAATCTTTACTTGGCCATTGTTTGCAACGTCAGGGCTGATTATAGCCAAAGGACAAAGATTTTAACGGAAGCGATCAGATGACCGAACCGACAAACAGCATTTTCCTAGGCACCAGCCGAAAGCCTGATGATAGTATTCAACAAAAAGAATTTATGTCTTTGGCTTATGCGAACCGGCATGGCTTGATTACAGGCGCAACGGGTACAGGAAAAACGGTTACCTTGCAGATATTGGCAGAAGGCTTTTCAAATGCCGGCGTTCCTGTCTTTTGCGCCGATGTGAAGGGCGACCTTTCCGGTGTGGCTGCGATGGGCAGTGCTGTTGGCAAAGAATTCTTGACCGAGCGCGCAGAAAAAATTGGTTTTGAAGATTATGTGTTCCAAGAGTTTCCAGTGCTCTTTTGGGATTTATTTGGCAAAAAAGGTCATCCGATCCGCGCAACGATCTTGGAAATGGGACCATTGCTGCTTTCACGCATGATGGACCTGACCGATGCCCAAGAAGGCATTATCAATATTGCCTTCAAACTTGCCGACGAGGAGGGGCTTTTGCTTCTCGATATGAAGGATCTGCGCTCGTTACTGCTTCATATGGCAGAGCACGCATCAGAGCTTTCAGGCGAGTACGGTTCGGTAAACAAGCAGTCCATTGGTGCCATTCAGCGTAAACTGCTTGTTCTTGAGCAGCAGCACGCGGAGTTGTTCTTTGGTGAGCCAGCTCTAAAAATATCTGACATTATGCGCACAACACCTGATGGGCGCGGCGCAATTAGTGTTTTGGCGGCAGATCAATTGATGATGAACCCGCGCCTTTATGGTGTGTTCTTGCTCTGGTTGCTGTCGGAATTGTTCGAAGAACTACCTGAAATTGGTGACCCAGATAAACCGCGCCTCGTGTTTTTCTTTGATGAAGCACATTTGTTGTTTTCCGAAGCACCAGACATTCTGATCGAGCGTGTTGAGCAGGTCGTGCGCCTGATCCGTTCAAAGGGAGTAAGCGTCTTCTTTGTTACGCAAAACCCGCTTGATGTGCCTGACCGTGTTCTATCGCAGCTTGGTAATCGCATTCAGCATGCGCTGCGTGCCTACACACCGCGCGAGCAAAAGGCCGTAAAAACAGCCGCAGATACTTTCAGACCCAATCCTGATTTTGATTGTTTCGAGACAATTACACAATTGGGTGTGGGCGAGGCACTGGTCTCTACGCTGCAAGCTAAGGGTGTCCCCGGCATGGTGCAACGGACGCTCATTCGCCCGCCATCATCGCGGCTTGGCCCGCTAAACGATACTGAACGCGCTGAATATGTTAAACAAAGCCCTATTTTTGGCCAGTATGATGAGACATTAGACCGTGAAAGCGCGTTTGAAAAACTCGCTGCGCGCGCCAAAAAAGAGGCGGAACTTGAAGAGGAAGAGCGCCGCCGTGAAGAAGAAGATGATGATCGCGACAGCAGCGCACGTTCTAAATGGCGCCTGCCTGGATTTGGCGACGACGACGATGATGACGATGATCGTGATTATGACCGTGACCGCCGCCGCAAAACCAAAACCAAACGTAAAACATCGTCTCGTTCACGTTCTAAATACGGTAATCGTCAAACACCAACTGAAGCCGCAGTGAAGTCAATTGTGCGAAGCGTATCATCATCGCTGGGAAGAGCTTTGGTGCGCGGTATATTGGGCTCAATCAAACGTGGTCTGTGAGCGATAAGCATGAACCAAAAAAAGCGCCTTAAAAGGCGCTTTTTATTTTAAACATTCGGCAAAGATCAGCGGACGAGAACCTCAGCGCCAGTATTTGCACGGCTGTGTAGATCAAGCGCATCCTGATTCATAAGGCGCACGCAGCCTGAAGAAACAGACTTGCCGATTGAGTTCCACTCTGGAGATCCGTGCAGGCGGTACAATGTGTCTACATTGCCCTGATAAAGGTAAAGTGCACGTGCACCCAATGGGTTAAATGGGCCGCCATCCATACCACCTTCATATATGCCGGTCTCACGATTATATGTTGTGCGGTATTTTTCCAGCTTAGGTTGGCGTTCAATCATCTCTTCAGGTGGATGCCATTTAGGCCATGCTGCTTTACGCTTTACTACCGCGCGTCCAGACCATTCAAATCCTGCACGACCAAGGCCAACGCCGTAACGTACAGCTTTGCCGCCTGGTAGTACTAAGAAAAGGTGGTGCGACCTTGTATCAACAATGATTGTCCCTGGCTTTTCACCCGTTGGGTCATTCACGACTTGGCGCAAATAGCGCTCATTGATTTTCTGATAAGGAACAGCGGGGATGGAAAAGCCACCATCGGACTTTGCCGCATACATTTCTTCAAAAGGAGGAAATTCTGGTGCTTTTGTAAATGGTAGTGGGTTTTTTATGCGTGGCAGTGTTGCGGCATCTTCTTTCGCGCCGCCGCCGACTGTCGAACATGCGCCGGTTAGAACGAGAGGTGCTAAAGCACCGAATTTAAGAATACTGCGTCGGTTTAGTTTTTGCATAACACACCCTGATTCGATTGGTGCGTTTTGAGTACGAAAAGCTCAGTCCGCTGGAAAGACCAATTGTGAGAAGGAACTGCCCAAGACATACGAAGTTAGGCAGCTGTGTTGCTTTAGCAACGCTGCGATGACGCATCTGGAAGAGGGATTATAAAAATATGCAGAAAGATTATAGCTCTTCGAGTGTGGAAAGCACTTTGTTCGGGGCATAAGATTTGTATTCGTCAGGCTGTTCTGTGCGGTTAATCCACACTGTTTTGAACCCGAATTTCGTTGCTCCAGCTATATCCCAGCGATTTGATGACTGAAACGACACTTTTTTTGCCTTCATGTCCCAGCTGTCGGTGACCATTCGGTACACATCCGGCGCGGTTTTGAACTTTTTGACGGCATCAACAGAAAAAACATCATCGATTAAATGCCCAAGATCAGATGATTCGATTGCAGCGTTCAGCATTTCAGGTGAGCCATTGGATAAAATGCCGATACGTGCGCCATTCTTGCGCAATCGCTTGAGCACTTTGGGCACTTCTGGATAGCAATCGAGCGTCCAATAGGCCTCCAATAGGATTTCGCGTAAATGCCCGTTTTTATCGCCGAGATCGTTGGCCGCCAGCGCATAATCCAATGATTCTTCTGTGAGCTTCCAAAAGTCGCTGTAAGAGCCCATTAGGCTGCGTACCCAAGAATATTCGAGCTGCTTTTGACGCCAAACTTGGCTCATGCGGGCGCCTGCTGGCCCTAATGCATCAGCATGTTTGCGTACAGCTGAATGGACGTCAAATAAGGTGCCATAGGCATCAAACACGTAGGCGTCAGAACTCATGAGCGTAATCTTCTCTAGCAAACGACGGTAATAATTTTCAAATACCAATACCCTGCATTGGGGTTTGCGTCAAAACTGATGGCTTGGGAGGTTTTTTATAGGTATTGGATTTGTCACAAGAGGATTGACCTCTCGGCAAAAATAATCGAAGCCTGCCGTTAAAAGGAGACAATCTATGATGGTTGATACGACGGCGCAAAGCCAGACTTGGACTTATTTGGATGGAGATTGGCACGAAGGTAATGTGCCGATTATGGGCGCACGCACACACGCAGTATGGCTCGGCTCTACTGTGTTTGATGGAGCGCGCTGGTTTGAAGGCGTCGCGCCTGACCTTGATCTACATTGCGCACGCGTTAACCGGTCTGCAATTGCACTTGGCCTTAAGCCAACAATGGAAGCAGATGAAATCATTGCGCTGGCCAAAGATGGTTTGAAAAAGTTTGACGGAAAGACGGCTGTTTATATCCGTCCGATGTACTGGGCAGAGCATGGCGGATATATGTCTGTTCCTGCCGATCCAGAATCGACACGCTTTGCACTTTGCATGTTTGAATCTCCGATGATTGAACCAAAAGGTTTTTCTGTTTCTTTGTCGCCTTTCAGACGTCCAACTATGGAGTGTATGCCAACTGATGCCAAAGCTGGTTGCCTGTACCCGAATAACGGGCGGGCGATTATGGAGGCTAAAAAGCGCGGATTTGATAATTGCCTGACACGCGACATGCTCGGCAATATTTGTGAAACCGGAACATCAAACATTTTCCTTGTCAAAGACGGACAGGTAATGACGCCAGCCGGTAACGGTTCGTTTTTGACAGGCATTACGCGCCACCGTGTTATGGACTTATTGCTGGGCTATGGTTTTAAGACCAAAGAGCAAACAATCACGATGCAAGACGTGATGGAAGCGGACGAGATTTTCTCAACAGGGAACCATTCAAAGGTTGTACCTATTATCAAGGTAGAAGACCGAGAAATACAGGCAGGACCAGTTGGGCAAAAAGCCCGTGAACTTTATTGGGAATGGGCGCATAGCTAACTCAATTAATTTCATTCAAACAGCTCCGGCCCGTTGTCGGATCAGTGTAGAACAACTATGTAATTTGTGAACAGATGCGCAGTGTCGTGTCAGATCGCTTTAACTATGAAGAGGACAGAAAAATGGCCTTCAAACTTCCAGAACTTCCATACGCATATGATGCACTCGCACCTTATATGTCAGCAGAAACACTAGAGTTTCACCATGACAAGCACCACAATGCTTATGTGACAAAAGGCAATGAACTTGCAGAAGCTGCAGGCATGGCTGATCTATCTTTGGAAGAGATCGTAAAAAAGTCTTATGGCTCAAACGCACCACTCTTCAATAATGCTGGCCAGCATTATAACCACGTCCATTTTTGGAATTGGATGAAGAAAGATGGCGGCGGTAACAAGCTGCCTGGTAAATTGCAGGCTTCTATCGATAGCGATCTAGGTGGTTTTGATAAATTCCGTTCCGATTTCGTTGCCGCTGGTGTTGGCCAATTCGGTTCAGGTTGGGCTTGGGTTGTTGTTAAAGACGGCAAGCTTGAAATCACAAAAACACCAAACGGAGAAAATCCTTTGGTACATGGTGCGATGCCAATTTTGGGTGTCGATGTTTGGGAACATTCTTATTACATTGATTACCGCAACGCGCGTCCAAAATATCTCGAAGCATTCGTTGATAATATGATCAACTGGGAATATGTCGAGAAAATGTATGAAGAAGCTACAAAGTAATTCATCTCTATAAATATTTTAAAACCCGGCTTTCAAGTCGGGTTTTTGTTAGGTATACTTGATCAAGTTTCTGTGACTTGACGTGAACGCATTTAATAGCCGTAATACTTTACAGATATGCAATATCAGGAGAGATGCTATGCCTTCAAAGAAAATATTTCTATCACTTTCAGCCGTATTGGTCGCAGCTAGTGTCGCTTATGCGCAAGATCCTATTTCAGATCGCCAAAAAGCCATGAAGATGGTTGGCGGTGCTGCGAAAAGCGCATCCGAGATGATTAAAGGTGAAAAACCGTTTGACGCAGCCGCCGCACTTGCTGCTTTTCAGACAATGAACGATGTTTCCAAAGATTTCGTGAGCTATTTTCCAGAAGGTTCTGAAACTGGCGGCGATACAACGGTTAGTCCTAAAATTTGGGAAGACCGAGCGGGTTTTGAAGCAGCTGTTGCAAAATTTGAAACAGACACAGCCGAGGCTATTGCTGCAGCACCAGCTGATTTAGATGCATTTAAAACGACATTTGGCAAAGTGGCCGCAAACTGCGGTGTTTGCCATAAAGCGTACCGCATTTCTAAAAAATAACTCTGGAGTTTCGTTTGAAACGTCTCCTTATTGCTCTCGTTGTTACCGGCCTCATCGGAGGCGCTGTCTTTTGGTTATTGACTGCGCCTCAAAGGCTTGATGAGAGCTTGTTTGCTGCGATTGATGGCCATGAGCCCGACTTGGGCAATGGCGAAACGCTTTTTTGGGCAGGGGGCTGCGCCTCCTGTCATGCCGCGCCCAAAGCGTCGGGAGATGCTAAGAAAGTTCTTTCAGGCGGATTGGTTTTGGCAACAGAATTTGGCGACTTTGCCGTGCCAAATATATCGCCAAGCCGTGAGCATGGACTAGGTAGCTGGTCTTTTGAAGACTTTTCGAACGCGATGAAAAAGGGCGTTTCACCTGAGGGCAGACACTATTATCCAGCATTTCCCTATGCGTCTTACGCTCACATGACGATTGAAGATTTATCTGATCTGTTCGCATTTTTAAAACAGCTCCCATCATCTGAAGAAGCTGACAAACCCTCCGATATTGCTTTTCCTTTCAATGTGCGGCGCGGATTGGGGTTTTGGAAATTGCTCTATTTGAACGATATGCCCGTCATAAGCGATGCAGCGATTGGCGATGACGAACAGCTTTTGCGTGGACGTTATTTGGTGGAGGGGCCTGGCCATTGCGGTGAGTGCCATACGCCGCGTTCGCTGGCTGGCGGTATGAAACGCAGCAACTGGTTGCAAGGAGCGCCGTCGCCAGAAGGTGAGGGCCGAATCCCAGGTATTACGAATGGACCGGATGATTTAGAAAGCTGGTCTGAGAGCGATATCGCATATTTGCTTGAAACAGGGTTCACACCGGATTTTGATTCCGTCGGCAACTCCATGGCAGATGTTGCTGCTAATTATGCGTTCGTGCCTGCCAGTGATCGCGAAGCCATTGCGGCTTATTTGAAGATTATCCAGCCATAAGCACCCGTCTATTTCATTTTCTATACAGCGTGTTCACACCCGTCATGCTTGCAGTTCGCACGGCATGGAGTAAGGAAACTCCACACTGCATTTGGATAATGATTTATGGCACTGACAAATACAAAAGAGCGCTACGGTAAAGTAGCACAAATTTTCCACTGGCTTACGGCACTCTTGATTTTGGGGCTTTTGATTGCCGGTACGATCATGACATATTTGCCTGATGGAACCGCCGACCAAATCGCGCGAAAAGTTTTCATGTATTCTATGCATAAAACGATCGGCGTGATTGTACTGCTTGTCGCGATTTTACGTATTGTCTGGGCATTCGCTAACCCGCGGCCTAACCCGCTTCATCCTGAACGGAAATTAGAAACTTTTGCAGCTGAGACCGCGCATTGGGTTTTATATATCGCCATTGTTGCGATGCCTGTGACAGGCCTTCTCTATCATGCATCCAGTACAGGTTTTGCACCGATTTGGTGGCCGTTTGGGCAAGAACTACCTTTCGTGCCTCAAAGTGAGAACCTGTCGAAAATCTTTGCGTCGATGCACTGGATTTTAGCGCTTGGTATAACATTGACTTTGATTGCGCATATTGGCGGTGCGTTGAAGCATTTGGTCATCGATAAAGATGTCACGATTGATCGCATGGTGCCGAGTAAATTAAGTGAAGACTTTAAACTTGCCTATTCTGATGCAAAACATCTGCCAAAAGGCTTGGCAGCTGTTGCGGCAATCATTGTTGTTGGTTTTAGCCTTGGCGCTATTGGCTTAAACGTAAGCGCTAAAAATAAGGCCGCTGATAGTGCGAGCCAAGGGCAGGTCATTAATACGCCCGCTGATGTGAAGGGTGATGCAGTTTGGAAAGTCATTGCTGCTGAAAGCACTTTGAAAATCAGCATCAAACAGCTTGGTTCACCTGTTGAAGGCGAATTTAAAAATTGGGATGCGGTAATAAATTTTGATCCAGATAATTTGGAGACATCGTTTGTTGATGCACGCATTGCTGTTGGCAGTCTTCAGCTAGGCAGTGTTTCTGATCAGGCAAAAAGTGCTGACTTTTTGAATGCGGATGAATATGCAGAAGCACGTTTTACATCCGATGATTTTCAAAGCACTGGTGAAAATAACTATGAGGCACAAGGCACGTTAGAGATTGCTGGTGTAGCTAAACCGTTCACATTGAACTTCGAACTTTTCCTTGAGGGCAATCGTGCGAAAATGCAGACCCGCACTGAGCTGAACCGCATGGATTATGAGGTTGGCGCTCAGAAATATGCAAATGAGGATTCAGTCGGTTTTCCCGTTGAGATTATGATTGATCTTGTCGCAGAAAAACAATGATCGGGCTTTTAGCTTAATCAACAACCGATTTGAGACATAAAAAAACCGCGCAAGCCATACAGGTTTGCGCGGTTTTATTACGATAAATGTGCTTATTCAGCAGGCATAGCTTCCACTGAAATTTTGATGTCGATTTCGTCAGAGATGAATGGAGCGAAGTTGCCCATATCGAACTCAGAGCGAACGATTTTTGCTGTCGCATCAAAACCAGCCCAAGGCTTCTTCATCATTGGGTGTTCTTTTGAACCGTTAAAGGTTGTCTCAAGTACAACCGGCTTTGTCACACTGTTGAGTGTGAGATCACCCGTGATATTGGCAGTGTTATCACCTGTTACTTCAACTGCTGTCGATTTAAATGTGATAAGCGGCGCTGCGTCCTTGTCGAAAAAGTCAGCAGTCAAGAAATGCTTGTCGCGGTCAGGCCAGCCTGTGATGAGTGATTCTGTTGGAATTTCAACAGACACAGATGATGCTTCAGGATTTTCTGGGTCGAACGAAATGTCACCGGTAAAGCCGGAAAACATGCCAGTTGTTGTCGAAAAACCAAGGTGATCATATGAAAATACAATCTGGCTGTGGCTTGAATCGAGTGTCCATTCTGCTGCTTGTGCAGTTGTAATACTTGCGGCAGCTGTAGCAACAGCAAGTGCTGCTGCAATTTTGGCAAAACGTTTCATATAGTTCGTTCCTAAACATGATTAATTGACGGGAAGTATTGCAATCGCGCATATACGCTGATGGTCTAATCTATATTTCACCAGCGCTTCTGCAAATGCTTTTGCGTTGACTTACTGTTCACTATTTCGTGTCAATTAGCCTTGATTGTTTACCCCTATCGCTGTTTTGACTGCAAAAGCGTAAGAATAGGCAACTTCTTCAAGTCTTGAAAAACGACCAGACGCGCCGCCATGACCTGCGCCCATATTGGTTTTAAGCAAGACAGGATTGTTCGATGTTGTATGATCACGCAAACGCGCAACCCATTTTGTCGGCTCCCAATAGGTAACCCGTGGATCAGTTAGGCCGGAGATTGCGAGAATGGGCGGGTAAGGCCGTGCACCAACATTGTCATAAGGTGAATAGCTGGCAATATTCTCATAATCCTCTTTATTGGTGACAGGGTTGCCCCATTCTGGCCACTCAGGCGGGGTTAGCGGCAATGTGTCGTCGAGCATCGTGTTCAAAACATCAACAAATGGAACTTCTGCGATAATGCTTCCAAAGGCTTCCGGTGCCATATTGGCCACGGCACCCATCAACATGCCACCAGCGGAACCGCCATGGGCAACGATTTTTTCAGCCGCTGTGTATTTGTGTTCTGCTAGATATTTGGCAACGGCGATGAAGTCCTTAAACGTATTCATTTTTGCTTGGCGTTTGCCATCTTCATACCAAGCAAAGCCCTTGTCTTTTCCGCCGCGAATATGGGCAATGGCATAAACAAAACCGCGATCAACCAGTGAAAGACAAGTGGTGCTGAATGAAGCTGGCATCGACATGCCGTAGGAACCATAACCATAGAGCAAGCAAGGCGCAGTGCCATCCAGTTTCGTGTCGGCGCGCATGACGAGCGACACAGGCACCAATGCTCCATCATGTGATGGCACCATCAAGCGCTCGGTTTTATAGTCGTCACTGTTGTGGCCAGATGGCACTTCTTGAGTTTTGAGCAGTGTGCGCTCACGCGTGACCATATTGTAATCAAAGACCTGGCTTGGTGTAGACATGGACGAATATGAAAAGCGGATAATATCTGTGTCATATTCATATGAGCCGGACATGCCTAAAGAATAGGCCTCTTCATCAAATGCAATGCGATGAACGTCGCCAGATTTGCGATCCATAATCGCAATGCGGGGCAGACCTTCATCGCGCTCTAACCATACAATGTGATCTTTGTAGGCATCAACTGAAAGGATAAGACGGCCCGGTGTGTGTGCAACAAGCTCGCGCCAATTTTCTTTTTGTGGGGCGTCGACAGGCGCGGTCATGATTTTAAAATCTTTCGCGTCGTCAGCATTGGTCAATATGAGCCAGACATCGCCGCCTTCTTCTAAGGAGTACTCAACGCCAACTTGACGCGGCGCAACGATAACCGGCGTAGCGGCTGGGTCGTTTGCAGGTAAAAGGCGGATTTCCGAGGTTTCGTGATCATGAATATCAATGATGATATAATCATCAAGCCGCGTGCCACCTACGCCCATGAAGAAACCTGAATCCTGCTCTTCATAGATCAAAATATCGTCGCTCTGAGCGGTTCCTATTTTGTGATAGAAAACTTTGCTCGGGCGGTGGTTCTCATCCATTTTCGCATAGAAAATGCCTTCGCGCTTTGCATCCCAAACGCCGCCGCCTGCTGTATCTTCTAACTGGTCGTCGATATCTTTAAGTGTATTCAAATCTCGAACACGAAGCGTGAAATATTCTGAACCCTTGTCATCATAGCCCCAGATCATATGGCTATGATCGTTCGAGTGGTCAGCGCTAGCAAGGCGGAAATAGTCTTTGCCTTCAGCCTCTTTATCGCCGTCTAAAATGATGGAACGCTCGCCGTTAATGTCGCTGCCTTCAATACGGTAAAACCGCGGTTGCTGGCCGCCCGTTACAAAAGATGATCCGTAGAAAAAGTTGCCATGTGGGGCAGGGACACTTTCATCATCTTCTTTGATGCGGCCCTTCATTTCGGCAAATAATTGCTTCTGCAATGCGTCCGTATCGCTCATCAATGATTTTGCGTATTCGTTTTCTGCATCCAAATGGCTGCGTATTGCTGGGTCGAGAACAGAAGTGTCTTTGAAAACGGCTTGCCAGTTATCTGCCCTTAGCCATGCATATTCATCGATCCGTTCAATGCCGTGGCGCGTATCTTTGCTCTCACGTTTTTCGGCAATAGGTGGTGTAAGATCAGTGCTAAAGGCTAAAGCTGTCATTTGGTATCCGGATATTAAAGGTTGCAGAATTAGTCATTCTCGTCTGGCGTAAAGTTCATGGCAACGCCATTCATACAATAACGAAGGCCTGTTGGTTGAGGGCCGTCTTTAAAGACATGTCCCAAATGGCCATCGCAATTAGCGCAGCGCACTTCGATGCGAGTCATAAAAAACGAGCGATCCTTATGCTCGGTAATGGCATCCGCGCTATAGGGTTGAAAGAAGCTTGGCCAACCGGTGCCACTTTCAAATTTTGCATTTGTCTTAAAGAGCAAATTGTCACATGCCGCACAAATGAATGTACCGTCTCGGTGCTCATCATTGAGGGTGGAGCTTCCCGCACGTTCTGTGCCGTGCTTGCGTAAGACGTGAAATTGCTCAGGCGTTAAAAGCTCGCGCCATTCTTCTTCACTCTTGTGAACCTTAGGATCTGAATTAATTGTCATTTCCATTCTCCTCATTACGTGCTCAAATAGGCAATGCTTTGATCTGCGGCAAGCTTAGTCACAAAAACATGATCGCAGAATTGCAGAAATGTCTGTAAAAAAAACTTTTCCTGCTCGCGGCACCTTGCTCAACATAATCTCGCCTTTTAAAAACACGACAAGCCGAAATTAAATACGACCGCACGTAAACAGGACAGAAGCGACCTTATGCAACTTACGTTCTATGCTCTTTTTGCGCCGTTTATCGCAGCTTTGTTCGCGCCGATGCTCGTTCGAATGTTCAACCACAATGCAGGTTGGATTCTCGCAGCGGTGCCGGCGCTGTTGTTCTTTCATTATACGGGGTTTTTGCCTGAAATTGCAGACGGTGGACGCGTTACCGGCGGCGTTGAATGGATACCTTCGTTCAATGTCAATTTTTCTTGGTTTATCGACGGTTTATCGCTCACATTCGCGCTTTTGATAACAGGTATAGGCACGCTCATTATTCTCTATGCAGCTGGTTATATGAAGGGCCATCCGCAGCAGGGGCGCTTTCTTTCATTTATGCTCATGTTTATGGGCGCAATGCAGGGCTTGGTGCTTTCAGATAGTTTTCTGATGTTTTTCGTGTTCTGGGAATTAACGTCCATAACGTCATTCCTGCTTATCGGTTTCAACCACGATAAAGAGCGATCACGCCGCGCTGCGATGCAGGCGCTGGTGGTAACTGGCCTCGGCGGCTTGTCTCTCTTGGCTGGATTGATTGTCATTTGGAACATCACAGGTGTTTCTGAAATTTCACTTCTATTAGGCACGGGCGATGCGCTGCGCGAAAGCCCTTATTATCTCGCCGCATTCTTGTTGATTTTGGGCGGTGCGTTTACTAAATCTGCGCAGTTCCCGCTTCATTTCTGGCTACCAAATGCGATGGAAGCGCCAACACCAGTGTCTGCCTATCTTCATTCGGCAACGATGGTAAAAGCTGGCGTTTTCCTGCTTATGCGGATGAACCCAGTGATGGGAGACACTGTTTTATGGGAAACAGTTCTGCCATTGTTTGGCGGCGTGACGCTGCTTGTTGGAACCTGGTTGGCGGTGCGCCAAACTGACCTAAAACTGATGCTTGCTTATACCACGGTTGCCTCGCTTGGCTTGCTTGTGATGTTGACCGGATTTGGCACTGACAAAGCAATCGAAGGTGCTGTTTTATATCTGATCGCCCACTCATTGTTCAAAGGTTGCCTCTTTATGGTGGCGGGTAATGTCGACCATGAAGCTGGTACGCGCGATGTGACAAAGCTTGGCGGCTTGATGGCAGCAATGCCAATAACATTTGGCGCAGCTCTCCTTGCTGCTTTATCTATGGGCGGACTGCCGCCATTTGTTGGCTTTCTTGCAAAAGAAGAAATTTACTACGGTATTGCTGCTGCAGACGGGTGGTCGATGTTCATTACAGCGATCGCAATTGTCGGCAACGCTTTGATGCTCGTCATCGGTTTTGCTGTCGCGCTAAAACCGTTTCTGGGTCCTAAAGTTGAAACGCCTAAAGCTGCCCATGAAGCACCACTGTTGATGTTTGCTGGCCCTGTTGTCCTTGCCGTATTAGGCTTGATCGGCGGCTTGTTGTCGGGCGCGTTTCATAAATTCTTCTCTAGCCCAATGGCCTCTGCCGTTGCAGGTACACCGCTTAAAATTGAGATAAGTGTTGTGCCGCATCTTGGTTTGGCACTCACCTTATCATTGGTAACCGTTGCGCTCGGTGTCGCTATGTATTGGGCAATGGCTTGGCTTCGAGCCCGTATGGCAAATCTTCTTGAGGCCATTGGCTGGGGGCCAGATATTGGCTTTGACCAGTTCATGCAAAGTTTGGTCAAAGGCGCAGCAGCTTTAACGCGCAAAATACAGACAGGCTCAATGGAGACTTATGTCACCATCGTGTTTGTTGCTTTACTCGCAAGCCTGTTTGGCGGGCTTTATAAAGCTGATGAATGGCCGCAAATCCCAGAGTTTCCACGACTGTTTGTCTATGAATGGGCTGTGATACTCATTTGCGTGATCGGTCTGTTCTCCGTCATTATCGCGAAAAACCGCCTGACTGCGATCGTGTCGCTGGGTATTCAAGGCTTCGGTGTGGCTTTGCTCTTTATGCTGATGGGCGCGCCAGATTTGGCCTTCACGCAATTCATGGTGGAGACATTATCTGTTGTCATTCTTGCTCTGGTTATGACGCGGCTACGCCTACTGCCGCAGGACCATCGATCAAACTATCAAATTGTACAGGATGGCTTGATTTCTCTGGGTGTTGCTACAGCGCTGACGCTCATTTTGCTTGGCGTGGTTCAAACAGAATTTGACCCTACTTTAACCGAATTCTTCAATGCTTATTCTTACACAATCGCCCACGGCAAAAATATCGTGAATGTCATACTCGTTGACTTCCGCGGGGTGGATACGTTCGGAGAAATTGCTGTTGTCATGGTGTCGGGTTTGGCCATTCTTGCGCTTATTCGAATTATGCCAAGGAAAACGAACCCTGATCTACCAAGGTCGGAAAATACGGAGGAGATTATCTGATGCGTACGCTCATTTTCCGCACCGTTGCTCCTTACTTCACAAGCTTGATGCTTATTTATTCGGTGTTCGTTCTACTGCGTGGTCATAACGAACCAGGCGGCGGGTTCATTGGCGGCTTGATCGCAGCGTCAGCATTGGCAATTTATGGTATTGCTTGCGGTGTTTCGCCGGTGCGTCGTGCAATCCGGTTCCATCCCATGGCGATTGCTGGGTTTGGTCTTTTTATGGCAGCGATTGCAGGCATTATCTCGCTTTTTGTCAATGTGCCGTTTTTGACCGGACTTTGGATTTATCCTGAAATTTTTGGTGTTGAGTTGAAGCTGTCGACAACACTTGTCTTCGATATTGGCGTGTACCTTGTCGTGCTTGGGTCAATTACCTCTACAGCACTAGCCTTGGAAGAAAGGGAGCGTGACTAATGGAAGTTGCGATTGTTATTCTGACGGGCGTGTTTTTTCTCGTATCGATCTACCTGATACTCTCACGCCATATTATTCGTGTGTTGTTAGGGGTGGCCATGCTTGGCAATGGTGTGAATTTGACCATTTTCACAGCGGGACGAATTACACGGGAAATCCCACCGATTATTGGCAATAATGCAAGTGTTCCACTTGAGGGTATTGCCAATCCATTGCCGCAGGCACTCGTACTGACGGCTATCGTAATTGCCTTTTCATTCTTTGCTTTTTTGCTCGTGCTGGTTTTTCGCACCTATCAAGAGCTTGGCACTGATGACACGGCAGAAATGCGTGATGCTGAACCAAAAGGCGAAGCATCGCCTCCGCTTGGCTATTAGGAAGAACATGTAATGGCTTCTGCGAATAATACTGATGTAAATCTTGAAAATGCTATGCTGCTCACCGAACCGGCTCTGGCCGATTGGCTGGTTGCGGCTCCGCTGATCTTGGGCTTTTTGTTTGGTGCGCTGTGTTTAATGCAGCGCAAAAACGTGATCGTGCAAACGCGTATCGCACTTTTCGGCCTGTTATTGATGCTGATTGCAGATATCGGGCTTTTTATAAATGTTTGGCAAAACGGCACTGTCGTGATGACGATGGGGCGTTGGTTGCCACCATTTGGCATAACCTTTGCGGCAGATATGCTCGGCGCCACATTTGCACTTGTGGCCGGTATTGTTGGATTAGCCGGCGGTATTTACGCGCTAAGCGACGTTGATAGCACATCACGGCGTTATGGTTTCTATCCATTCTTGCTGCTGATGTTGGCAGGCGTGACAACAGCGTTTTTAACCGGCGATATTTTCAATCTTTACGTCTGGTTTGAAGTGTTGCTTATCTCATCCTTCGGCTTGCTCGTTTTGGGTTCTGAACGCAGACAATTGGATGGTGCGATCAAATACGCGTTCTTGAATTTGATCGCGACGACACTGTTCCTAATCGGCGTGGCCTATATGTATGGCGTGTTTGGAACGTTGAACATGGCTGACATCGCGCGCAAAGCGCCTGCATTGCAGGATACTGGGCCGCATTTTACAATCGCAATTATGTTTCTCTTTGCGTTCGGCATGAAAGCGGCAGCTTTCCCGCTTAATGCTTGGCTGCCTGCTTCATACCATACGCCGCGCATTGCCGTATCAGCTGTCTTTGCTGGCTTGCTGACGAAGGTTGGTGTCTATGCATTGCTACGCATATTCTTGACCTTGTTTCCTGCTGACCGCGATGAGCTTGGCGGTGTCATTGCTATCATTGCAGCGCTCACAATGTTGATAGGTGCATTAGGCGCGATAGCTCAAACAGATATTCGCCGTGTTCTTGGTTATCTGGTTATTTCAGGCATTGGCCTGATGTTGGCTGGCTTGGGACTTGGTAGCGAAATTGGCATTTCTGGCTCTGTGTTTTATGCTGCCCATTCGATGATTGTTATGACAGCGCTTTATTTGTTGGCAGGCATTATTGGGCGCTTAATGGGAACATTTGATCTCAATAAAGCGGGTGGCCTTTATCAAGCCTCGCCTTGGCTTGGCGGGCTTTGCCTTATTCTTGCTTTCTCTGTTTCTGGACTGCCACCGTTTTCAGGCCTTTGGCCTAAAGTTCTTCTCGTAAAAGGTTCCATTGATGTTGGTGCATGGTGGCTTGCTGCTGCGATTATTGTGTCAGGCTTTTTGACAACTATAGCGGTGGTTCGCATGTTCTTGTTTGCCTTCTGGCGCAGTCGCCCTGAAGGATTGGTCGAAATAGGGCCAATCTCGCGCGAAGGCCGGATTAAGCTTTACGCAGCTTTGGGGTTAACGGCATTGACTGTCATTGCTGGCGTTTATCCAGAGCCATTTATACAAGTGAGCGATCGGGTAGCATTTGAGCTAACGCATCCTCAAACTTACATCGATGCGGTGTTTGGCGAGAAACAAGGAGGAAACGGGCTATGAACCTCTATGTTGTAAACCTATTGCTCGCAATAGCTTGGATGACGCTGACTGATTCATTCGGCTTAGGGAATATGATCTTCGGCTTTGTGCTTTCTGCTGTTGCATTGTCGCTCATTCGCGAACAGGTAGGCTCTGTCGGGTATTTTTCAAAGCTGGGGCGCATTATGTCGCTGCTTATGCTGTTTCTCTATGAGTTGGTGATGTCGGCTGTACGTGTCGCCATTTTGGTGGTTAAGCCAAACATGAACTTAAAGCCTGGCATCTTTGCCTATAAGCTGCAGGTTGACCGCGATCATGAAATCACTCTGCTTGCAAACCTCATTACGCTGACACCGGGAACATTGTCAGTTGATGTATCGGAAGATAGATCAACGCTTTATATCCACGCACTTGATTGCTCAGACATAGATCAAATTCGCAAAGATATAGCGGAAGGTTTCGAGCGCAAAATATTGGAGGCGTTTCGATAATGTCATCCGAATTTCTAAATTTCTCTGTTCAGTTTGCCCTCATATTACTGAGCGCAGCCTTTCTACTCACCGTGTTCAAAGTGATAATGGGGCCAACTTTGCCCGATCGCATTTTGGCGCTCGACATGCTGGTTGCAGCAGCAATTGGTTTCATTGCCGTTATCGGTCTTAAAACCGGTTACACTTTATATGTGGATATCGCTATTGCGCTTGGCCTCGTCGGCTTCTTGGCAACTGTTGCATTCGCACGCTTTATCTTGGCGCGCGGGCAAACAGAAGAGGGGCGCGAAAGACAGCGCAATGAAGACAACCAAAAGCACGAAAAAAGCGCAGCAGTGCAGGGAGTTTCAGAAGGTAAGGCCGAAGCCGAGGTAACAACACCTAAGAAAAAGCCCGCAGCCAAGAAAACTCCTGCACAAAGAACGACAAAAACCACCAAAGCACGATCACGAAAAGCACCAGCCAAACCGGAGACAAAATCATGATTGATGGCTTGTCGGACATAATTGCGGGCGTAATGATTATCACAGGTTCAATTTTTGCTTTTCTAGCAGCCGTTGGCTTATGGCGTTTGCCTGATATTTACACGCGCATGCATGCTGCTTCAAAGGCTGGAACGCTTGGGTCTGGATTGCTGCTCTTGGCATTAGCCGCGCATGTGGGGGACACTTCAACCTTTACACGCGCTCTTGCTGGCGTTGTGTTTTTCTTGCTAACCGCACCGATTTCCGCGCATCTATTGGCTAAAGCATCCTATGCAGTTGGCTATAGGCTAACAGACATATCGGTTATAGATGAATTGAAAGACTGACCTGTTTTGAATTTCAGGTCTCAGTTTCAATAAGTTTTTTTATTTTTACCGCTTTTTCAAAGTGATCTAGTTGGTGGGTTGAAATCCACCACTGCGCCGCTTCCATTAATAGTTCGGGATTGTCGTTCTTATTGGCAAAAAATGCATAGAAGGAGAGGCCAACTTGGTCTCCTTTTTGTGCAATTTTCAAATCGCAAACAGTAATTATTTTTTGTTTTAGTGATGCGCGCATAATATCCTCAAAAGCCTCTTATACATTTGCATGCTGACTAAAGCTGTCAGTAGGTTCGTTTTTATACACAAACGAAAATTATCGAAAATTACCAAAAGCTAAAATACTGAACCTCTGCTATAAGAGAAATCAAGTATGCTGCATGTGTATAAATTTTTTATGTATGCATATGCATTGAATAAATTTATTGTTCATACTATTATTTTAGATACTAACTTAACTTAAGGCGATTCACTCTTTAAATATCATTACGCGTGCAGGTTAGTTTTTGTTTTTTACAAAAACACTCGCCACAATAACAATAATAGGTGGTTCATGGATTCGAACGAAAAAAATACTGAATTTAACGAATATCTCGCAGAGTTAACGGCTCAAGTAGTATCGGCATATGTTGGCAATAACAACATCACGGCCGATGAACTACCTAGCCTGATTAGCAATGTTCACGGAGCACTTAACAGTACTGTTGGAAACGTCCAAGCCGGTGAAGTTGAGAAACCTAAGCCTGCTGTGAACCCGAAAAAATCTGTTCTTGATGATTGCATTACATGTCTTGAGGACGGAATGCAGTTTAAATCGCTCAAACGCCATCTCATGAGCCATCACGGGCTAACGCCGCAAGACTATCGTGAAAAGTGGGATTTGCCTTCTGATTATCCGATGGTTGCACCATCTTATGCAGAGCGTAGATCAAAGCTTGCTCAGGAGATGGGGCTGGGGCGTAAAAGCAAATAAACAAGTCATATCATTATAGTTTTGCACGTAACAAATGCTTTGCTGATGCTAAAGCAAGGTGTTTATTTAGGTCGTAACGATAATGTCGTGACAGGCCACGATTGCGCTCTAAATTGAGCTTTATTTCGATTGTTTTAATCCAGTCGCGGATTTGATGCGGCAGGGCCGTATCGAGCTGCTTGGGCGAGATATCAAAAAGCAGTTTGAGCATGAAAAATGAGCTGCGCTCGTGAATGTTAAAGATCATGGACAGTTCTCTTTTAGAGTTTGTGGCGATCTAAAATCTATTCAATGTTTTTGATGGTTGGATAAGTTCGCCGCTTCCAAGTGAATTTTCTTTGATTTTATAAAGAAAATTAGCATCTCTAAATAAATGGGAATAAATGCCTATAAAATAGAGGTGGGAATGATGTAGGAATATAGTCCTCAATACGGAGGACTGAATGCGCAAGACCAAAGCAATAAAACGCAATAATTATCTGAATGATTTTCTACCATCAGCAGCATCTAAACAGCGCGTTGAAGATCAGATTTACACACCTTTGTGCGATTGTGCTGCCACAGCAAGCGCAGATTTGCATATGGAGATTTGTGACGGTTTGATTGATATAATGGCCGCGCTTTTCAATGTTTCAGGGCGGCAATTGCGTTCACCGCAGCGTGACAGAAAAGACATTGCCCGTGTGAGGCAAATCGGCATGTATATTGCGCGTGTCACACTTTGCCTGAATATTCGCCTGATCGCCGACGGGTTTGCGCGTGACAAAAGCACGGTTACCCATGCTTGCCACCTTATTGAGGACCTTCGCGATGATGAGGAATTTGATCTAATCATTACACGTGTGGAAGCGGTTGTTGGTGCAGCTTTCAAGCACGTTTTATCAGCAAAGGTTGGTGATAATGATTACAAATAAGCAATCACTCGATCATAGACGCAGTTTACGTTTGCTCATGATGCTAGCCAAGCATCAGGCGATATTAGAGCCAAGTGCTGATGGCGCATATTATTTCTTGTATTTTGAAGGCGTGCGGCGTGTAAAATGCGATAAAACCATTCTGACTAACTGGATCGCCAATGAGTTGGTTTCGGTGGCGCTTACCGCAGATGTCCAAAAAATATCTATTACTGAGCTTGGGCGTAAACATGTCATTCGTAATGATGAGAATGATTATGCAGCACAGCATAGAGTAATTGAGACAGACCATATTACAGTGGGCGACTGTATCCAATCTGTAAAACGCAATATAAAAGAATCGCCGCTTTCTGGTCTCTATAGAGCTTATGGCGCGGGAAAAAAGGCTTGGCTTAGTTCGGCAGAGTTTGATGCTGGAGAGCGCCTTCGTGTCGATTTTGAATATGCACAATTGGGCCCCAAGATAACGGCTTCATGGGATCCAACAGCGCATCTAAATGGTGGAAAAGGTGGTCGCAGGCCGTCTCAAACATTTTCAGATCGAGCAATAGGTGCACGCACACGCATGCAGCGTGCAATTGATGCTGTTGGCCCTGAATTATCTGGCGTCCTGGTTGATGTGTGTTGTTTCTTAAAAGGAATGGAAGATATAGAAAGAGAGAGGCAATGGCCGCGGAGATCAGCAAAACTTATGCTCAAAACGGCGCTGTCTATGTTGGCACGCCACTATAATCCGCCCCAAGTGAGCACGCGAACTTCAAAGCCGCGTCACTGGGGACAGGAAGATTACCGTCCAGAAATGTAATGTATTAAACGAGCGCAGCTTCAGCGTCTGACTTCATGCGCTCGATCATTGCACGCAAACCATTTGAACGTTGCGGCGACAGGTGGCTATCAAGCCCTAAATTTTTCATCAAGCCTTCAGCATCAAAATCTACGATATCTTTTGCTTGGCGATCAGACAAAGCGGCGATCATAATCGCGACGAGGCCGCGTACGATGTGAGCATCAGAGGCGCCATCAAAATGAATGATTTTTTTGTCTTCATCCGTGCAGGATGTCGCGAGCCAAACTTGGCTAACACAGCCATTTACTTTGTTTTCTGCTGTCCGCTGCGCTTCATCAAGTTCCGGCATGGCTTTGCCAAGTTCGATGACATAACGGTACTTATCTTCCCAATCGTCGAGAAATTCAAAATCGTCTATAATTGTTTTGATGTCGTTGGCCATATTGCCCCGCTATTGACTTTAACAGCGTTTACATAGGCCCGGTAATGCAATGCAGCAACCCACGCATTAAAGTATTCTATTCACGCCTATTGAACACTGCCGGTAATCGTTATGTCGGCTTCACTTTGGCGCTTGTCACGGTGGTTTTCGACCATGCCAGCAACAATTTGCGCTCCGTGTTTTGCACGCTCCAAAGTGGCTATAACAATTTTCTGACCAGTTTCGCAAACATAAGGGTCGCGGCTACAGATTGATCTCACATCGCTTGCAACACTGGCTGCTAATTGCAGTGCTTCAACAGAGTTAAGGGCTGTTTCTTTTTGCGCGGTTTGGCTTTGCTCATCTTTGATTGACGTTTCAACCGGTGAATCCGCAAAGCTTGGCAAAATTGCTAGAGCCAAGAATCCATAAAACATAAGCTTGAATATAAATCGCATCGTCTCATCCTGTTTGGCTTAAAAGCCGGTCCCGCAACAGTGATGACATAAGCATCTGAAATTTTATTCAGTTTTGGTGTCGCAAATTGAGCAAAATATAAATCAAATTTTAGCAATCAGTAATTTTCGCTTGTTTTTAGAGGCTTTGCATCTGTTAAGCGCCTGTTTACCACGTTTATAAAACCAAACGATTTTGAGAAAAATTTGGCATATTCGCGTTCGCTAGCTTGCAAATTTATGCATTCGTTAAAGCCTAATGGTCAAAATGGAACAAGTTAGCGATTGCTATTTTGTTTATTTTGTACCGAGTGTTTAAACGTTGTCATATCTCAGCGAATTTTATCAGTCAGCCAAAAACGTTGCGAGGCGCGCCATTTGCGATCCTTCAACGCAGTCAGCTATTGAGCAAAAGAAAGCTGATATATCTGCCGATATAACATTGCGTCTTGGCGCGTTGGGTTTTGGAACAGCAAGCGCCGGTATAGGTTTAATTGCTATGCAGGTAGATGCGCCTGTGCTTGTAACAGCAAGCTTTGCATTAGCAGCCAGCAGTATTTTGAGCTTGGTAATGTTAAAACGTAAAGCTGCGCCGCATTATACGTTTCTAGCAAATGGGGCCGTTTGGCTCGCAGCATCAGGCTTTGTGGCAAGCACACATCCAGCCGCCGCAGCCATTATGCTCGCAGCATTGGGCGCAAGCTTTTACAAGGCAGATTTATTGCCGAAGCAAGCCCAAGCATCAAGTGACACTGTTGCACATCAAGAAATGCAAAATACAATTACAGCTGAAACGCCCAGCGAACACTCTATCAATACAAAAGGCGAGGCGATCCATGATTTTTGTATCGGTTCGTTTCATATTAAAGCGGGTGAGCACCTTGCCGAGCGGCTTCACTTAACGGATCGTGTCAGCTTTTTGCGTGCGCTTTCGGACCTTCGCTCTGATACGAACGAGCAAGTGGAAATATCAGTTCGCGCCAATGTAAGCGCTGCGAATAGTGTTCCGCGCTACGAGACGATGGCACTTGTTTTACAAAGAGATGGTGCAAACATTGCTGTGTCGGCAGCCAATGAAATCGCACAACAAGAAACTGAAATCGCAGAGCAAGAAGTTGTATTTGAGCCTGAAGACACAAATGCCAAAGAGCAGAACAATAACCGCTTTTTGACGATTGTGAGCCATGAGTTGCGCACGCCTCTTAATGCGATCATTGGTTTTTCTGATGTGCTGCGCAGTGACATTGGCCGCTCGTTGCCGCAAGAAACACAAGAGGAATATGTCAATCTAATCCATGGTGCAGGCACGCACTTGCTATCATTGGTCAATACGATCCTTGATGTATCAAAATTAGATTCTGGCGCTTATGAAATTCACCGCGACGAGTTTGAATTCGGCGTAACTGCACGCGATTGTATCGCGATGCTTTCCGGTCAGGCCAAGATTAAAAACGTGCAGATTAACGACCGCATAGTTGGCGAGTTAAAACACGTTAATGGCGACCGTCGTGCAATCAAACAGATACTCATCAATTTGCTCTCCAATGCGATAAAATATACGCATGATGGCGGCTTTGTTACCGTTGATGCAGATCACGACAAATCGGGCTTTTGGTTTGAAGTGTCAGATACCGGCATTGGTATGGAAGCACATGAGTTAGAGAAAATCGGCAAGCCATTTGCACAATTGGACAATAGTACAACGCGTAATTGTGAAGGTACTGGTCTTGGTCTCGTTCTTGTGAAAGGTCTTGTTGAGCTGCATGGCGGCACAATGACAATAACCAGCAAGCAGGATGTTGGTACTCGGATTTCTATCCATATTCCGGACCAAGATACAGCTGACAGCAACGCTGAGCAGAACGCTGCCCTTAGCCAGCTTAAAGACATGCTGCCGCATGTGAAATTGAATAGTTTACAGGTAAATAACAAGGAGATCAGCCATGACGCACGCAAGGTTGGATGATCAATTTGATGACGAACCTTACGGTTTATTGGACGCATTGTCAGCGCGGTATGGCCACTTACTTAGCAAGCCGTCCAATATCGCATGGACAGTTGGCGCCGTTGTAACTGTTGGTTTCGTATTCTCGAATGCACTGTTTTTTCAGAGCGGAAAACATCCTGCGGCTATATTTGAAACACGCGTTGTAAGCCAAAATAGCGCGTTGCAAGTTGATGAACTTGATCTGCCGGTTGCACCCAGTGAACCAGATAAAGAAGTGACACGTATTGTTTATGATACGGACACCGAAACGCGCACGCAGTCGTTGCCAAAGCCATTGCCAACAGTCATGCCGCGTCCAGAAATTGCATCTGCAAGTGAAGGTAACGCTTCGCTTGATGTTGAAGATAACGGCAAAAAAGCGCTTGCGGAACTTCAAAAACTGCTAGCTGAGCTTGGATATTATGATGGCGATTTGGATGGTTTGACAGGCCCGAAAACGCGTTCGGCGATTGAAAGCTATAAGGCAAATGTCGGCCTTAAGGGAATTGATCTAAGTTATGATGAGCTAGCACTTAGCGCTCGTAATAACCTTATTGTCACAGCGGCTGTGCCTAAAGCACGACCAAAAGCACCAGCGGTAGAAATTAAAGCTGAACCAAAAGATGAAGTTGCGGCCTATATCCCACCTGCAAAAAAGGTTCAGGATATCTCAACGATGAAGTCTAACACCGTTGCAAAGGTGCAGGCTGGTCTTCGGGCTTTTGGCAATGAAACGGTATCGGTTGACGGCGTACTTGGGTCAAATACACAAAACGCGATAAAAGAGTTTCAAAGCCTATTCCGCTTGCCGACTACCGGTAAGATTGATGAGCAACTCGTCACTAAAATGACGGCCGTTGGCTTGATCAATTAGAATTCAAAATGGCGCGTCTTGCATCATCAATAGTAATTTCAGCTATTACCAGAATGGCTTCGCTGCACCAGGGCGCGGCCTATATTAGGCGGCGCGGTGCGGATGGTGCTGGCGCGATTTTCATCACACTCTATGATGTGGAAACACGCTCTTATTGCCTTTATGAACCAGTGCCGCAATTTGTTGCATCAGATGAAGAACTAGATCGCGATTCACGCGCTTTTTCGCTTCTTGCAGAAGGGCAGACGGATTTCGATCTAAATGAGCGCTTCATACGTGAAGAACGCTTTGACCCAGACTTCTGGGTTGTCGATATTGAGGGCGTATCGGCGCAGGTGCTAAAAGAAACCGTTCTGATTGTTTAGCTTGCAGTCTTTTTTATAAGCTCTGAGCGCGATTGATTGGCAACATTGCTGTAAATTTTCCGAGCCCTTAGATCATCCTGCTGCCATGATTTAACAGTCGCGACTGAAATTGAGTAATCAAGGTTCTCGTATGTTTTAACAAATTGAGCGTGGACATCGTCGCTAAGGTTTGTTTCATGCGCCAAAGATACAAAAACGAGCCAAGCAGTCTGAGTAGACAGCCGTAAATAATGCAGCGCTATTGGCAAATTGCGCGAAGTAAAATCGCTGCAAAGATTACGAACGCTTACAAATTCGAGCGATAAATTATCCACTAATGCAGTGTGAATAAAACTAATGTCGCTTTCTTTGGTGAGCTGTATGAACTCTTCATCAAGGGCCGAATTGATCTGGTGTACGCGAATATTCTTAAACGCCGGAGATACGCTGCCTTCTACAGGCAACGGAATCTGCCGAAGTTCGAGAGCACGATCAATGCGTTCGTCGTTTCGTTCACGTAGATGAAACCGGAGTTTAGGGTCGATATTGCTGCGCCGAGCGATTATGCGCGCATGTTCCAAACCTTTAGCATCAATGATTTCGATCAGATCATCACTCGCTAGAATGCTAGAGGCTAAGAGAAGCGGGTGACAGATAGAGGCGCTGTGATGGCACAATGCGATGATTAATGGTTTTGGAACATTGTTATTTTGCGCAAAAAGGCTACAAATTGTCTTTAGATCGTCTGGCGACAAGCAGTTTTGATATTCCATTAGAAGATCTTGCAACTGTGTTTTTTTAATAGTGCTAGGCCGGTTAAGTGCACAGAAATCACGCACTAATGTTACGACATGATTATGCATAATACCCATACTATTTACTCAATTTACTGTTACTTTACCTAGGGAAAATAGCTTAAAATTGTTAGGATTACGTTAACCAACCAGTGACTAAGCTTACACTGGTCGCAACTCCAAAGATGGAGGCTCACATGAGCAGTATCGTTGCGTTTAAAGAGTTCGAGTTACGAAGATTATCGCGTCAAACCACTCATGTAGAGCAGGGTGATGCAGAGATTATTTTATTCACGGGTGTTCAATATGAGCGAACGGATGTTGTTCCTCCGGAAACTGATGGCACGCCATTAAGAGGCGCTCTTGGCGCCAAGAGAAAACGTAGGCCGTTTTAGGGTTGGAACTTACCTCTGTATATCAATAGCTTGGCATTGAATGGTGCTCAAGTAATCGTCGACGACAGGTTTCCAGCTCGCATCTGGTGAAAATACGCGCAGTAAAACAAAGCCCATATCGGAATCTGTGGGTGCTATTATTGCTTGAGATATTTCATCGGGCGTATTTTCTCTGACAAAACGAAGTTGCTGCTTGTTCGCAATAACAAGATCAACATTTGTGCTATCGGCAATTCGGTCATTTGCGCTGAAAAATACAGTCCCTGACACATCATAGACCGATAATGACCAATAAAGTGGGTGGCCAGAAGCACTGAACCGTGCGGCACCTTCAGATAAATCATAACGGCATAAAGCAGTTTCAAACAGTGGGTCCATGTGAGGATTATGCTGCTCTGTCGATACATCATTTTTAAGAACGACAGTTTCAAAAGGGGCGGCAATAGTCTGTATATAAGCCGCGCTGCTGTTCTCTGATAGCCAAGGAAGCATGAAGATAATTGCAAGATGCAATATAGCGGCACCGATGAGACCGGCGAAAACAGCTAAAATGAACCTACTCATTATCACAGCCTATCGCTTTGATCGTTGGCATTTTTATTTCACTCACGCCCGTCGTGCTCGCAACGCTGGTGTCATAAAGCGTTAAGACGAAACGACGTTCGCCATTTCCCATTTGAGGAATCCAATTTCCTTCAGCGATTTCAGAAGAGATTGAAATTTTAAACGCGTTTTGGCCGTTTCTTAATGTGTTGCCAGAATGAAGGCCGCTTACTGCGCCGCTCTGAGTAAGAATTGGTAATAAGTTTTTATCTGTTATACGCAGTGACCAAACACGCGCAGCAGGTGTTTTGCCTTCTATAACGTAATCACAAGCAGCATCTATTATTTGTTTTTGGTCGTCATGCGCAGCGATGAAAACCAACCCTTCGGCACTGCCAAGAGCTATTTCACCCGTTCGTGCTGCGCTAGCTCTCGCATAAGGGTCAGCGTCCTGTGTGCCCGTTTGGGGGTGAGAAACCCATGCGCCATATTGAAGAGCACCAAACCCTGCAAATTCGCGTGTCATGACATCCGCCGAATAAATGCCGCCCGTGATAGCGATGACAAGCGCGATAAGTATCGGCGTTAACTGCTTAAACATGTTTAGCTTCGCAACCAATCAAGATCATATTCAGGAATAGTCGCCGAGTGCTCATGGTGTAGGACATCATATTCAAATCAATTGCTGGTGCTGGAAATGTTTTGAAGATCACGCTTAAGTGGCGGCGTATTTTCCAGCTTTAAAGTGAGATTCTGTAAGAAATCTGATGTTGCCTTCGAAAGCAAGCGCGGTCGCATCTGTGCTAATTGTTGATCATCTTCAGCGCCAGCCTCTTCTGCAACTTCTGTATCGCTATCTGTTTGGGGCAGGGGAATAGAGTTCTCAACGCCAATGAGCGGTTTAAGTTCGGCCCCTTGTAGAGCGTATGCCATGATACGTTGAAAAGTTTCTGCTGGTAGCCGACCGCCAGTCAATCTGTTGGTCGGTGTATAGTCATCATTGCCGTACCAAACGGCGGCCGTAAAATTGCCTGTATATCCTACAAACCATGCATCACGGTAGGACTGAGTGGTGCCGGTTTTTCCTGCGACACGGAAACCTTCAATTGCGGCGCGGCGCGCTGTACCAAATTCTGTAACACCCACAAGCATGTTGTTCATGGCAATGTCGGCTTCTTCAGATAATACGCGCTCTGTCGTGGGAGGCGTCGCACGTCGATCATAAAGAATTTCGCCATTGGTTGACATGATTTGCGTAAATCCATGTCTAAGCCCTGCAATGCCGCCCGTGGCAAATGTCATATAGCCTGTGGCTTGATCGAGCACCGTCATACCATGCGTGCCTAGAACCATCGTATGGTGGCCGCTGATTTCAGATTCGACACCCATCTTGTGAGCAAGATCGACGACGGGCTGCGTGCCACCAATATAATCACGTGTGAGCCGAACCGGCACTGTGTTTATTGAACGAGCAAGTGCGTTGGCAAGGGTGATCGAACCGGAATAACTCCGGTTATAATTCTGCGGTGACCATCCGCGCCAAGTAATGGGCTCGTCTCTTACAATACTTTCAGGCTTCAAGCCTGTTTCTAAGGCTGCTGCATATACAAATGGTTTGAACGAGGAGCCAACTTGTCTTTCGGCGCGCGTTGCGCGGTTGAATTGACTAAGCCCGTAATCGCGCCCGCCAACAAGCGCGCGCACAGCACCATTGTTTTCAATCAAAACAGCTGCAGATTCAGTAACATTATATTCGCGGCCATTTTGCCGAAGGTAGAACTCTATAGATTCCTCGGACGCATGTTGAAGATTAAGATCAACAGTGGTTCGCACAATCACGGACCGCGACGGAATTTTGTTATCGATGATGAATTTCTTCACCTCATCGAAAGCCCAATCGAGAAAATAGTCAGGGCTATCAGCATCATTTCGAATGACCACGTCAGCCGGGTTGCGCCTCGCGCCGGTAACCTGGCCTTCGGTTAAAAACTCTGCCTGAACCATATTGGTCAGAACTTCATTGGCGCGTGCACGCGCAGCAGGCAAGTTCACATGCGGTGCGTATTTTGCAGGCGCTTTGAACAGACCAGCCAAAATAGCAGATTCCGCTAATGTGAGATCACGTGCATTTTTGTCGAAGTAAAACTCAGTGGCAGCCGCGACGCCAAATGTACCGCCGCCCATATAAGCGCGATCTAAATATAGTTTTAAAATCTCATCCTTGCTAAGGTTTGATTCCAGCCATAGCGCAAGAAAGGCTTCTTTGATTTTTCTGTCGAGAGTTCGCTCGTTCGTTAAAAACAGGTTTTTAGCAAGCTGCTGCGAAAGTGTTGAACCGCCTTGTACAACTGAATTTGCGCGCACATTTTCAGTCATCGCGCGGGCAAGGCCTAAGAAATCCAGTCCATAATGTTGAAAAAAGCGCCTGTCTTCCGTAGCTAAAACGGCTTTGATTAAATGGTCTGGCAGCTCTTCAATAGGAATAGCTTCGGAATGAAGAATGCCCCGTTGACCGATCTCATTGCCGTAACGGTCAAGGAACGTCACCGCAAAATCATTGCGGTCCATCCAGTTGGATGAAATTTCATCGGCTGCGGGTAGAGCAAGCATAAGCATGACGATCAAGCCGCCCATGCCGAGGGTAAAGCCTTCGCCAGCTAATTCGAAAAAAACGCGTTTGGCACCGTAAGGGCGAAAGCGTCGAAAGAAAATTGTTATATCTTCCCAAATTTCACCAGCTGCGAATTTACCCTCATAAAGGGTTGAATCGATCCACGCATCAATTTCCAAAAGGAAAGATGATTTCTTGTAAGGCTTTGCCTTTGTATGTGGATCATTATCCAGTGGATTATTCATAGTCGCATATGCCCCGACCGCGCACCCAATAGTGCGTTACACCATCTGTTTTGCCCGATTTCGCAACAGGCAACAAGAGGCGACATTAATCGCGGTTAACTTCAGGATCGACTGTATCATTTTTAAGCTCATCAAGACGGCCTTCACGCGCTTTAAAGTAATATTGGCTCGCAATGAGATAGCCTTTGAGCGGGCGCATGGGTAGCAAGCATGCCAATATGAGAAACGGCGCAGTTAAAAGTGCATTGAGCCAATAGGGTGCACCAGCGGAGACTTCCAGCCATACCGAAAAGCCTGCTACAGGCACGACTGCTATACAAATTGCAAAAAATGCAGGCCCATCACCAGCGTCAGCAAAGCCATAATCAAGGTCGCAGACATTACATTTATCGGCAATGCCTAAAAAACCTGAGAATAATTTGCCGCTGCCGCAGCGTGGGCATTTTCCCAGCATTCCACTGTGTTCTGGTTTAAGCGGCGGGTATTGGTCATCAATAGACATAAATGATCTCGATTTAAATAATTTCAAAAGTTAGGAATATATTCTTGACAGCGTGACGGTTGCGATGTATTGTCATGACATAATCACGGAATTGCGTCGATGAGCCGGTTGTAAAAGCAGCCGGCTTTTTGATGACATATACGTTCGAAAGTTGAGGACATGGAACCAAAGCTTATTCAAGCATTGCTGGATGGTCTTCGGAACCAGGCAAAAATGCTTTTGGAGATGAACCCGCAAGGTGAGCCTTTTACGAAAGCTGCCATAGACAATCTTCAATCCACATTGAAGGTTGTTGAGAAGCTAGAAGACTTTGCTCAGAAGCAGGATGGTGATGACATTGAACGGCCTGATGAAGAAACTGCAATTAAAAATGTACTGATTGAGATTGAAGAAAGGATTGAACAGCTCGCAAGGAAACGTGCCGATGCAATCCTACTTGAAAATGACATCTCTTGCGACTGTCAAAAAAGTCGCAGCGAGCTCGACACTCAATCTGCGCCAATCTCAAAGACCGCCTAACGACAGTAACTGGCGTACATGGCTGTTATTGGGTGGGCGTGGGTCCGGCAAAACGCGGGCGGGAAGTGCGTGGGTGCACGCTATTGCGACTGGCCTATTGAGGGTCGCACCAACTGGGCCGATTGCTTTGGTTGGTGAAACATTTGCCGATATTCGTGAGGTTATGATTGAGGGACCAGCTGGTATTTGTGCAAACGCACCTTATGAAAGGCCGCGTTATGAACCGACAAGAAGACGCCTGCTTTGGCCAAACGGTATTGTAGCAGAAGCATATTCTGCACATGACCCAGAGCGGCTGCGCGGACCACAATTTTCTGCAGCCTGGTGTGATGAGATAGGTTGTTCTGCAATTCATTGCGGCGCAAACCAACCCAATGCTTTCATTGATAAGAATTCGAGTGAAACCAAGTTACCTTATTTTTCAAATGGTAGCCGTGACGATGATGTTCAACGTGCTTTTTTAAGCGCGCACCATAATCATTGGACGTCAGGTGTCGCCGCTAATCCGCGATCAACTTTAACAAACAAGCTTATGGTTGATCCTGAAAGGCTTTATGTTTGGACATGGGATGCAAGACCGCTACCGGCATTCCCGCTGAATGTTAATGTGTGGGGAGACGGCGAAAACTGGTTGCGTGGTCACTGGATGAATGGCCGGTTTGGAGCTGCCGTTGCTGCAGAGCTCATTACAGCTATTTTCAATGATCACGGTTTACCACACCCCAAAACAGACACTTTAAATGGCTCTATTACGGGGATGGTTTTATCAACGCCTGCAAGTGTGCGTGCAACGATAGAGCCGTTGCTTAAATTGTTTGGCGGCATAGCTAGTGATGCAGATGACCTATGTTTTTCAAGCATTGATGCTTATCAAACGCATATTCTTGACCGCGAAACAATTGTTCTTGATGGCAACGAGCCAATTATCGAGCGAACATTATCTCAGGTCAGTGAGCTGCCAAACGAGGTGCAGATTGGGTTTCGAGACCAACTCCAAGATTATCAGGCGCGAACAAGCTATTCGCGGCGAAGAGAGCATACAGCAGACCGCCAAGTCGTTTTAGATGTTCCTGCGATCTTGGATGCAAATGAAGCGCGTAAATTTGCTGATAGAATTTTGTCAAACGCTTGGTCCGGCCGTGAAACAATCAAATTTGGTCTGCCCTTATCAAATTGCGCATTGAGTACGGGGGATGTGATCGCATTTGATGATGCTCCCGATCAGCATTTCATTATTGAGCAAATCACCCTCAGTGATTTCATGGCCATAGAAGCACGCTCAATCTCAAAACCAAGGCAGGTTCCTGTTTTGCCAACATTGCCCGGTGGCCAAGAGATTGCAGCGTTTTATGGTGCATTTGGCGGCCCACCTGAATTGGCGGTGCTTGATTTGCCGTTGATAAGTGGGGCGTCTGAAAATGAGCAGTTGCGTGTCGCATCTTTAAGTTCGCCAGAACGTGCTCAAAATATTTTCGCGAGCGCAACGACGCAAGGGTTCGATTTGCGCGGTGTTATTGAACAGAACGCAACGATTGCTACATTGGCTACACCTCTTATACCTGCCGCTTCAGGCAGGTTTGATTATGCCAATACAATCGATGTCGATTTAAGAAACGGAGAGTTGGAGAGCATTGATATGCTGTCACTATTCGCTGGTCGAAACCTTGCTGCGGTTGAAGTCGCGAATGGAGATTGGGAGGTTTTGCAATTTGCCAATGCTGAGGAAATCAGCACTGATACTTGGCGACTATCTGCGCTTTTGCGCGGGCAAGGGGGCACAGAAGACTTCTCATCATACGGTGCGAACATCGGTGCAAAATTCATACTTCTTAATGATGCTGTTACGCCATTAGGGCTAAAGGATGCAGAGATTGGTAGTGTTCTGAATTTCCGTATTGGTGAGGCCGGTAAAGATTTTTCCGACCGTTATTACAGTACATTTAGCGCAGAAGGCGGTCTGCGTGCTCTAAAGCCACTATCCCCCGTTCATATTTGTGCAAGCCGCTTAGAAGACAATGACATTTTGATCAAATGGCTTCGCCGTGGCCGCACCAATGCTGACAGTTGGCTTGGTTTGGATATACCGCTTGGCGAAGCGTTTGAGCGTTACAAAATCGATATTTTGGATAATGCCCAAGTCATCCTCGGCAGCTTTGAAACCAGCCAACCGGATTTTCTTCTTACAGCCACCATGGCGAACGACATGTTCGGTGAACAACCAACATCGCTGTCGGTGCGTATCGCACAACTCAGCCAAAGAGTGGGCGAGGGTATCCCTGCATTTGCTCATATCGAGATCACTTAAATCATCAAACCGAAAGGAACAAACATGAACGAGAATAAACCTTGGTACCTATCAAAAACGATTTGGGCAGCCTTAGTCAGCATTATAGCAACGCTAGCCGCTTTCTTTGGCATCACAATTGATGATGGCCTGCGCGAGAGCTTAAGCAGCGGGCTTTTGCAGTTGGTAACAGCCATTGCAGGTATTATTACAATCTTTGGCCGGGTTTCTGCTTCCGCAAAAATTTCGTAAATAAATTGACGTGCGTGCGTTCATGTCCCATTCAGACAGATAATTGTATATGTGGTGTCATGATGAGAAAATTATTTAAACATACCATGTCAGCCGCACTCTTTTTGAGTGCCATGAGCTATTCAGCGCATAATGCGCAAGCAATAGAACTTGCCGCAGACAATTGTTTTGCGGCAGGACAGCAATATGCAGCACGACAAGCTTCAACACTTGTTGCTGCCGAGGCTACAACACAAGGTGGCCAGAACGTGTGTAAGGTCGTTATTCTTACACAAGCGAATAATGGTGAACGGCCTAAGCGGGAAGTCGCTTATATTCCGCAATAATAGCACCTTGAGTGTGCTCTAGATTTCATCTTTGATGATGAACAACAAGAGAATCATTACGGGGGAGCTTTATGCGCATTCTGGTTGTCGAAGACGATGCTGATCTAAACCGCCAACTTAAGCAGGCGCTAGAGGATGCCGGATATGTCGTTGATACGGCTAGTGATGGTGAAGAGGGGCATTATCTAGGTGATACAGAGCCCTATGATTGTGTCGTTCTCGATATAGGTCTGCCCCAAATGGACGGCATTAGCGTTTTGCAGCGCTGGCGTGAAGATGGCCGTTCAATGCCTGTCTTAATTTTGACCGCGCGTGACCGCTGGAGTGACAAAGTATCTGGCATCGATGCTGGTGCTGATGATTATGTCACCAAACCTTTCCATATTGAAGAGATCTTAGCGCGGGTAAGGGCTCTTATCCGGCGTGCAGCAGGTCATGCTTCCTCAGAATTGCGGTGTGGTCCACTAAGCGTTGATGTGAAAGCATCAAAGGCGGTTGTCGATGGGGTAACCCTAAAACTCACATCCCATGAATTTCGGTTGCTATCTTATTTAATTCATCACCAGTCCGAAGTCGTGTCACGCACCGAATTGACTGAACATATGTACGATCAGGATTTTGATCGCGACTCCAATACTGTTGAAGTGTTCGTTGGGCGTTTGCGCAAGAAACTAGGACATAATTTGATTGAGACCGTAAGGGGGCTTGGTTATCGGATGGCCGATCCCTCATCGAAAGAAACCAAGGACTTGAAATAGGCATGAAAGCCTTTTCGCTCACACGCAGGGTTACCATTCTATCCAGCGCGTGGACCGTGCTGGCTATTGTAATCTTAGGCTGGCTATTGTTGGCGCAGTTTAAAGCGGGTGCAGAAAGAAACTTTTCCGAGCTGCAGCAAGCACAACTTTTCTCGTTAATTGGTGCCGTTGATATTAACGAAAATGGTAATCTTACCGGCGCGCCTAACCTTGGCGAAAACAGTTTTCTAGCACCTGAATCAGGCTGGTTCTGGCGCGTTGAAATTATCGGCGACACACCCAATAATGCTCTTGCTTCACCATCGCTTAGTGGCTTTACCTTTCCACGTGCTGATTTGAACAGCGTCCCTTATGATAATCAGTTTGTTCGTACATATTTTGTGAATGGACCAAAGAAACTTAAAATTCGCGTCAAAGAATCAGAAATTGATCTGGGCGAAGGGCGCATTGCGTTGTTTCAAGTTGGCGGCAATCAAAGCGAATTCGAACGCGGAATTCGTGACTTCGCACTGAATGCTGCCGGCTTATTGAGTGCTTTTGGCTTGGGCGTCGTTGTCATAAATGTGCTGGTCATTTTGTTTGGTTTAAAGCCGCTTGATCGCATTCGTATTGCTCTCGGAGAAATCCGTGATGGACGCGCCGATAAGCTCAGCGGCGATTTTCCGACAGAGCTGGAGCCTATGATTTCCGAGATGAATACGCTCGTTGAGAACAATAAACGCATTGTTGAGCGAGCAAGAACACAAGTCGGCAATCTTGCTCATTCTCTTAAAACACCCATTGCGGTGCTTCAAAATGAAGGCCGCTCCGACACGCCCGTTTCTTCGCAGATTGTGAGAACGCAAGCCGCATCAATGCAGATTCAGGTTGATCACTACCTAAACCGTGCGCGCATCGCAGCCCAGCAAGGCAGTTTGACGTTCCGCACTGACATTATTCAAGCAATTGAGCGCATGGCCAAAGTCATGCGAAAACTTAATCCTGATTTGGCAATCAAAGTAGACATAAGCGCTGATCAGTTATTGTTTGCTGGTGAAAAAGAGGATTTTGAAGAAATTCTTGGAAACCTTGTTGAAAATGCATGTAAATGGGCCTCTGGAAAAGTTTTAATAAGCGCTCGCTTGGATGCGCGTAATGATACAGAGCGGCCTTGGATTATACTTAGCGTGGAAGATGATGGTGAAGGAATTCCGCAGGATGGTTATGAAAAAGCGCTCAAGCGGGGACAGCGCTTAGATGAAAAAGTACCAGGTACAGGGTTAGGACTTTCGATCGTTAATGATACGGCTATCGCTTATGGCGGCGATGTTGTGCTTGGGAAAAGCGACCTTGGTGGGCTGCAAGTATTTGTACATTTGCCCGCTGTAAACAGTAATTAGGCCACATTGTTGTCACGTAACATTTGTCATAGAGAAGAATAAGATAGTAATGAAGTTTGGGTATTTGATAAATATGACATCGCTTCGACAATCATCAGTATTGGGTAGTGTGGCGCTTTTGATGGCGCTTGCGGGCTGCACCTCTACTGGGTTGAATACATCGCTAACGCCTTCTATTTTGCCTCAAAAGACAAAGGTGCTGGCTTCCGGTGAGTTAATTGCGGCTTTGGATGGCGGCTTGATCACGCGCTTAAAGGGCAATGAAGTTGTGCGCGGCGATAAATCCACAGCCCTTCAAAACGAGTATCTTGCACTTGAATATACGGCGCCCGGCGAGGCAGTGCTATGGCAAGGTAAAACGCTTTCTGGGCGCATCGTGCCTTCGCAGCCCTATAGGGTCGGTTCGCAAGACTGCCGCCAATATGAACATACTGTGGTTGATCGCGGTGTGGAATCATCGGTCAAAGGAACGGCATGCCGAAATGAGGGTGGTAGTTGGTCGCTCTTGAGCTGATTGTTACCAGCCGCATTTCACGGCATCTTTGTCGCACCTAGTCGAATTTACTTGGTATTTTGAACGACGAGTGCATATCTGCAGCCATGATTTTCTGGATTTTAATTACTGTACTAACGCTTACTGTTTTGATTCTGGCTTTTTGGCCTGCTTTTTCACAAGCAAACCAAGGCGACAATGTCGATAATCAGGTCGCTGATTTCGAGCATGATATTGCGGTTTATAAGGATCAGCTAACAGAGCTAGATTTGGAACTGGCGAGCGGCGTTTTCTCTAAAGATGATGCAAAGCAGGCACGTGTTGAAATTGTCCGGCGGCTTTTAGCGGCTGAAGACAAGCTGGGGTCTAAAAAAACAGATACGCATATGCGGCGTGATCATGTCTTCGGTAATCGCATTCTAGGCGCTGTGGCGATTATCTTTATACCGGGCTTATCGCTGCTGATGTATACCTCACTTGGCTCCCCAACGATAAAAGCGCAGCCGCTGGCTGCTCGCCTTGAGATGATAAAAAAAGCGGAAGCAGAATCAACAAAAGAAAACAAACAGCTGATACAGCTTGTTGAACGTGCAGAAAAACACTTGGCGGAAAATCCGGAAGATGGCCGCGGCTGGGATGTGCTAGCGCCTGTGTATTTTCGTTTGGGGCAGGGCGCAAAGGCAGCTGATGCCTATCGCAGCGCTATTCGGCTGTTGGGCGAAAGCGCACCGCGACTTGCTGGCTTAGGCGAAGTGTTGTCGGCACAAGCTGGCGGTGCTGTGACAGCTGAAGCCGAAGCGCATTTTCAAAAAGCTGTGACGCTAGAGCCTTCAAATGGCCGTGCATTATATTATATTGGGTTGAGAAATGCTCAAGCGGGACGTCCAGATGATGCTGCCCGTCAATGGAACCTCATTGTGAATAATGAAAACATTGATGGAAATTGGCGCGTCGTCGCTGCACAAAGCATGGCACGTTTGGCAGGGCAAAAAGCCATTGATCTGCCCGGACCAGACAAGCAGGCAGTCGAAGACGCCGAGCAGATGAATGAAGTAGATCGGCAAGAAATGATTGCCGGTATGGTCGAGCAACTCGATAGCCGCCTTGAAAGTAATGTCGGCACGGTTGAAGAGTGGCAACGATTGATCCGCGCGCGCATGGTCTTAAATCAAAGAGATGAAGCTGTTGCAGCCGTGAAGCGTGCTATAGCTGCCTTTGCAGACGAGCCGCAAAAGCAATTACAAATTCAGTCTTTTGCAAAAGATATTGGTTTGAAAGAAATACAATAAGGGCGGAAGAAAATGTCAATGACACGTAAACAAAAGCGTTCAATTGTTATCTTTGGTGCCTTGGGCACATTGGCTGTTGCCGTTGCACTCGTGCTGACGGCGCTGAGTGAACAAGTGACATTTTTCCGCACACCTTCGGATTTAGTAAATGTCATACCGAATGAAAGTTCACGTGTGCGCCTTGGCGGCGTTGTCGTTGAAGGTTCAGTCGATAGCTCCTCGGGCGATGGTGTGACATTCGCAGTGGAGGATGCAAATGCAGCGTTGAAAGTGCGTTATGCAGGCATCTTGCCGGATTTATTTCGTGAAGGACAGGGCATCGTGGCCGAAGGTATCATGGGCCCCGATGGTACATTTTCTGCTGATACCGTTCTTGCCAAGCATGATGAAACATACATGCCACGAGAAGTCGCAGATAGCTTGAAAGAGCAGGGCTACTGGAAGGGTGATGAGACACAATGATTGTTGAACTTGGACATTATGCTCTTGTTCTGGCCTTTGCTTTAGCATTGGCACAAATGATATTGCCTTATGCTGGGCTGCGTAGTGGTGATCGTCGATTTATCGCCATTGCTCCATCCTTATCGATTGCGACTTTTCTGACAATTGCCTTTGCGTTTGGCGCCTTGACTTGGGCCTATGTTACGTCTGATTTTTCGGTCAAGAATGTGTGGGAAAACTCCTATTCTGCGAAACCTTTGCTTTATAAATTTACGGGCGTTTGGGGCAACCATGAAGGCTCGATGCTGCTTTGGGTGCTAATTCTTGCTCTTTTTGGTGCATTGGTCGCCTTGTTTGGTAATAATTTGCCTGCCCGTTTGAAAGCGGGTGTCTTGGCAACGCAAGGCGCGATTACCGTTGCGTTTACGGCATTTCTTCTTTTGACCTCAAACCCGTTTATTCGCTTGGTGCCTGCACCCATTGAAGGGCAAGACCTCAATCCGATTTTGCAAGATATTGGTTTGGCTATCCATCCGCCATTGCTTTACCTTGGTTATGTTGGATTTTCGATCTGCTTTTCATTTGCGATAACGGCCTTGATTGAAGGCCGCATTGATGCAGCTTGGGCACGTTGGGTTCGCCCTTGGACTTTAACCGCATGGCTCTTTTTAACTGCCGGAATCGCTATGGGCTCATATTGGGCTTATTACGAATTGGGTTGGGGCGGCTGGTGGTTCTGGGACCCCGTTGAAAACGCATCCTTCATGCCTTGGCTCGTCGGTACAGCACTTCTCCATTCAGCATTGGTTATGGAAAAGCGTGAAGCACTAAAAGTATGGACAATTCTGTTGTCTATCCTTGCGTTCTCATTCTCGCTTTTGGGCACTTTCCTAGTTCGCTCTGGCGTTTTGACATCCGTTCATTCCTTCGCCAATGACCCATCGCGGGGATTGTTTATCTTATTCATTCTTATCGCCTTTATCGGCGGTGCATTAGTGCTTTTTGCCATGCGTGCTTCGACGCTAAAGAATGGCGGCATGTTTCATCCGATCTCACGTGAAGGCGCGCTTGTTTTAAACAATCTGTTTTTGACAACGGCTGCAGCAACCGTATTGGTCGGCACGCTGTATCCTCTTTTGGTTGAAGCGGTCTCCGGTGAGAAAATCTCTGTCGGCGCGCCATACTTCAACATGACATTCGCACCGCTGATGATCCCTCTGCTGATCGCCGTTCCTTTTGGACCGTTTCTGGCTTGGAAGCGGGGTAATCTTTATGGAGCGTTTGAAAGGCTCTGGGTTGCTGGCGGACTATCGCTGTTCGCTGCCCTCGTGTTTGCCTATGTCATATATGGAGCACCAATTTTGGCTGTTTTAGCCTTTGCAATGGCATTCTGGTTGATCTTTGGTGCGCTTGCCGACCTTTGGGCAAAAGCAGGTTTGCCGAAAGCAAAACCAAACGTCGCTTGGGCGCGCCTTAAAGGATTGCCGCGTTCGGCATGGGGAGGCGCATTAGCGCATGCTGGCGTTGGTATAACAACGCTTGGCATTGTTGCCGTCACAACATTTGAAGATGAAACCGTTTTGCGTATGGCGTCGGGGCAAACAACTCAATTTGTTGGCTTTGACATGAAGTTCGAAGAACTCAAAGCCTATCAGGGCCCCAACTACACCTTTGAACAAGCCGTGTTTACGGTAATGCGAAACGGCAAAATTGTTGGTGAGGTTAAACCGGAAAAACGCATTTATACGGCAAGCGGCCAGCCGACAACTGAAGCCGGTATCTTAACGAGCGCATTCAATCAGTTCTATGTGTCATTGGGCGATAAAGCAGAAGGTAGCGATGAAATTGTCGTGCGTATTTGGTGGAAGCCGATGATTACGCTGATTTGGTTGGGCTGCCTCATGATGACTATTGCGGGCGTCATTTCTCTTTCTGATCGCCGATTGCGCATCGGTGCACCTGTTGCTGCTAAGCTGCGCCAAAAGCCAATGTCGCAAAGCTCATCGGGGGCGGCTGAATGATTATCCGCTTTCTATTAAGTTGCGTCTTGGCGCTATTATTGTCTGCTGCGCCAGCTTTTGCCGTTAATCCAGACGAAATTCTAGGCAACCCACAGCTTGAGCAAAGAGCGCGTGACATTTCAGCAAATCTTCGTTGTCTTGTTTGCCAAAATCAATCCATCGACGATTCAGATGCAGAGCTTGCACGCGATTTACGTGTCATCGTGCGCGAGCGCTTGGTATCGGGCGATACAGACGCGCAGGTGATGGATTATGTTGTCGATCGCTATGGTGAGTTCGTTTTGCTAAGGCCTGCATTCTCTGCGCGTAATATTCTCTTATGGGGCACACCCATATTTGTATTAATCTTGGGCGCGATTGCCGCTTTCGCCTATAGCAGGCGGTATAGTTCTAGCGCCAGCGGGCCAGTCTCGCTTACTCATGAAGAAGAAGAACGCCTTAACAAACTTTTGGGCGACGAAGACGATAAATAACTGCTCTCAAAAGTTTGAGGTGTAGGTTACTGTAACTGTCGCTAATATACCGAAAGTTCAAACTGAGGTGTATTATGGCTACTGAGAAACGCGAATTTAAATCTATATCTGGTGAAATGCTTGCTGCACGATTTGATCGACCAGATGGCAAGATTCGCGGTTATGCGCTTTTTGCGCATTGTTTCACTTGCACAAAAGATATTCTCGCTGCACGGCGTATCGCCACACATCTTGCGCGTCTTGGCGTTGCAGTACTGCGATTTGACTTTACTGGCCTTGGTTCCAGTCAAGGTGAGTTTGCCAATACTAGTTTTGCATCCAATGTCGAAGATTTGGTCAAAGCGGCAGAATATATGCGCGAACAGGGAGAAGCACCGTCCATACTGATAGGACATTCCTTGGGTGGTGCGGCGGTATTAGCAGCAGCAACAGAAATTCCAGATATTAAAGGCGTTGTCACAATTGGCGCACCTGCCGATGCCGAACATGTGCTCCATATGTTTGATGAAAAAATATCGGAAATCGAAGAAAACGGTGTGGCAGAGGTCTTTCTTGCCGGGCGAAAAATGAAGATTGGTAAGGGGTTTATAGAAGCTGCGCGTGATACAAAATTGCTGGATAAAGTAGCAAAAATAAGAGCCTCGCTGCTGGTTATGCATTCACCCATCGACCAGACCGTAGGTGTTGATAATGCGACACGAATTTTTGTGGCCGCAAAACATCCCAAATCTTTCATATCTCTTGATCGTGCGGATCATCTTCTATCGGTTGAAGAAGATGCAGAGTTTGCATCTGAAATGATCTCGGCGTGGGCAACAAAATTATTGCCTAAAGATGCACCGCAAGGTGTGGCCGAAATCGAACATATACGTGTCAAAGAAACGCGTGACAGCAAATTTCAAAATACGGTTCAGGCAGGCAGTCACCGATTTTTCGCTGATGAACCCCAATCGGTTGGCGGTGCTGATTCTGGCCCAAGCCCTTATGATTTGTTGGGGGCAGCACTTGGTGCTTGCACGTCAATGACATTGCGCATGTATGCTGATTTCAAAAAGCTGGACCTTGGTGCCGTGACCGTCGATGTCAGTCATAAAAAAGTTCATTTTAAAGACTGTCAGGAATGCACGCAAAATGAACAGCAAAAATCAGGCAAAGTAGATCGCTTTGAACGTCATATTTCGGTAGAGGGAGAAATCTCCCCTGAAATAGCGGATAAAATTGTCGAAATTGCCAATAAATGCCCAGTTCATAAGACTTTGGAGCAAGGTGCAAAAATTATAACAAAGGTCATTTAAGCAGCCGCTATATGAATAAATATGGCTGAATGATGGTGCTAATATTACAGTTATTTCATGCTTTGGAAAGGTTGCCGCAATGTGAGACTCGATATCAATGACCATACAAGGAGCGTGAAAGTTCGCATTCTTTGACTGGATCAACACCTGACCTCCAGCAGGTATATTCGAGGAATTACAATGCAAAAAGTTACAAAACGTCTTTCTCAAACTGCAATGGCTCTTGCCGTCATCGGCGCAGGCTTTACGGGCTATACGGCTTCTTCAATTATGCCTGCTTATGCTGATGCCGTGGATGTTCAAACGGCAGCAGTGCCAGGATTTGCCGATGTTGTGGATGCTGTGTCTCCGGCCGTCGTATCTGTCCGTGTAAAGTCAAATATTCGCCCTGTCGCTAGCCAAGGCGGAGACTTCCAATTCAATCCGCGCGGCAACTTTGAAGACCAACTGCGCCGCTTTTTCGAAGATAGAAGCGGTAATGCGCGTCCGAACCGTCAACGCCGCTCTGAGCGCTTTGAGGAAGCCCGCCCAATTGGGCAGGGTTCAGGTTTCTTCATTTCCGAAGATGGTTTTCTCGTTACCAATAATCACGTCGTTGAAGGTGGAACAGAATTTACTGTTCTCATGGATGACGGAACCGAACTTGATGCGACGTTAATTGGCAAAGACCAACGCACCGATTTGGCCGTGCTAAAAGTCGATGACGACCGCGAATTCACATATGTAGATTTTGCCGATGAAAACGATGTGCGCATTGGCGATTGGGTTGTGGCTGTTGGCAATCCGTTTGGCCTTGGCGGCACAGTAACCGCTGGCATATTATCAGCAAGAGGCCGTGATATTGGCGCTGGTCCATATGATGATTTCTTGCAAATCGATGCTGCAGTTAACCGCGGTAACTCGGGCGGACCAACTTTCAATCTTTCTGGACAAGTTGTTGGTATCAACACTGCAATCTATTCGCCGTCAGGCGGTAATGTTGGTATTGCCTTTGCTGTACCCGCTACTCTTGCAAAAGAAGTCATTTCTGACCTGATGAAAGGTGGCTCCGTTGAGCGTGGATGGCTAGGCGTTGCGATACAGCCCGTAACCGCAGATATAGCTGAGTCACTGGGGCTTGATGGTCAAGCTGGCGCGTTGGTATCCCAGCCGCAAAAAGGTGCTCCGGCGGAAGCCGCAGGCATTCGTGCAGGCGATATCATTACTGAAGTCAACGGCACGGAAATCAAAGACCCACGCACACTTTCCAAAATGATTGCAGCTATTGATCCAGGCTCAGATGTTGAAATCAAAATCTTGCGAAGCGGCAAGGAAAAAACCATCAATCTAAAGCTTGGTGAGCTTCCGGTCGACGTTGCAGATTCTGGTTCCAATGCTGAAGTACAGCCAACGGCAATGGAAGACCTCGGCCTTACGGTGATGAAGAATGATCAAGGCGATGGCATTCTGGTCACTTCGGTTGAGCCAGGGTCAAGTGCCTCTGATGTCGGCATTCGTGCGGGTGATATTATTTCCGAGGTGAATAATGAGCCTGTAAGTTCTGCACGCGATATCGAAGCGCAATTAGAAACTGCCAAAAAAGACGGCCGAAAAGCTGCATTGCTTAGACTTGAAAATGAAAGTCGCAGCCGTTTCGTCGCTGTCCAGATAGGTTGATTAACCTTCTAAACTCACAAGTTCCGGCTGGTACATCAAGTATCAATTTTTAGCCGTGAACGTTGCGGCAGCAAGGCCCTTACTTGCTGCCGCATTTTTACTTTTCTCTTTGGCTTGGCATTGTTAAACATGAGTATGAAATTTCTTATTATTGAAGATGATGTCGAAGCTGCAAAGTATTTACGGCACGCTTTAGACGAGGCGGGACATGTCGCTGACTTGGCCCATAACGGCATTGATGGTTTCGCTTTGGCGGACCACGGTGGCTATGATGCGTTGGTTGTCGACCGTATGATGCCCAAACGCGATGGCCTTTCTGTGGTTGCTGAACTGCGTGAGAATGGCGACAATACGCCTGTTCTGATCTTGTCAGCGCTCGGTGAGGTGGATGACCGTGTCACTGGCCTTCGTGCTGGCGGCGATGATTATCTCACCAAGCCTTATGCTTTTTCAGAATTGCTTGCACGATTAGAAGCATTGGTAAGGCGAGGCAGTACCAGCGATAACCAATCGCAATACCAAGTTGGTGATTTGGTGCTTGATCGTTTGTCACGCGATGTAAAACGCGCTGACCAATCCATCCTTTTGCAGCCGCGTGAATTCCGCCTTTTAGAGTATCTGATGCGAAATGCAGGGCAAGTCGTCACCCGCACGATGCTATTAGAGCACGTATGGGACTATCATTTTGACCCTCAGACAAACGTCATCGACGTTCACATTTCAAGGTTGCGCGGCAAGATTGAAAAAGGTTTCGAGAAACCTCTTTTGCACACGATCCGTGGTGCAGGTTATGTGATGCGCGCCTAATGCTATGTAAATTTTCCTCTATGATGAAAACAACCGCAGCGCGGCTATCTGCGCTTTACCTGCTGTTGTTTTCCTTATGCGCAATCTTTCTTGTTTTTTACATGACACATTTGGCTGGTGGCTTTTTAGTCAACCAAACAAAAGTGTCTTTGGATCAAGAATTGCAAAGCCTCAACCGTGTTTATAACCGTGGTGGAATACGGTTATTGGTACGAGAAATTGATCGGCGCTCGCGTCGGCCAGATGCTTTTGTTTATTTGATTTCAGATCAAGAAAGCCGGTTTCTTGCGGGCAATATTGCTAAAATAGATGCTGGGGTTTTAAAGAGCGAAGGTTACACATCCAAGCCATTTCGTTACACTCGCATTGGTGAGCAGGATGAAGAGCTTGATGATGATGACGCACCACGCGCAATCGGCCAACGCATCAAGTTTCCAAATGGACTGACAATCCTTGTTGGTCGTGATTTGGGCGAGCCAGATCGCTTTAGAAAAATTATTCGAAGCTCACTTGGTCTTGCTCTTGGCATGATGGGTGTGGGCGGTTTATTGATATGGTTCTTTGTCGGGCGCCGTGCATTGCGCCGGATTGATAGCGTATCGCAAGCAAGTGCACATATTGTTGGCGGCGATTTAAGCAAACGATTGCCTGTCTCAACGGCGAACGATGAGTTCGACCGCTTGTCTGTTAGTCTCAATGCTATGCTAGGCCGTATTGAGAAGTTGAACAGCGGTTTACGTGAAGTTTCAGACAATATTGCGCATGATTTAAAAACGCCTCTAACACGGCTTCGCAATCGCGCTGAGGCGGCTTTGCGTAGCGGTAAATCGGACGAGGATTACCGTGATGCATTAAACGATATGATCGCTGAATCAGATCAACTCATCCAGCTGTTCAATGCGATGCTGCTGATATCTCGCGTAGAAGCAGGATATTCCAAGCATAATGAAACGGAACTTCAGCTAACAGAAATAGCAGAAGGTGTTGCTGAACTTTACGAACCTTTGGTGGATGAGTTCGGCGGCAAGCTCGTATCTTCTATTGATAACAATCTAATGGTCGTGGGCAATCGCCAATTGATAGGGCAGGCACTGACAAATCTCGTCGACAATGCGGTAAAATATGGTCGCAGCGAAGATACAGTTATTTCCATATATGGACGGCGTTCTGAGGACCAAAAAAGCGCTGTCTTGATTATCGAGGACAATGGGCTAGGCATTCCACCTGAGAATCGTGAACGTGCACTACAGCGTTTTGTTCGTTTGGATGAGAGCCGTTCGGAACCAGGGTCTGGCCTCGGCCTTAGCCTTGTTGCTGCGATTATGGACATGCATAAAGGCACGTTTGTCTTAGAAGATGCAGAGCCCGGATTGCGCGCAGTTCTGACATTTCCAATTCAAAAGACAACTGCTAAGACCTAAGTAAAATAGGTCGAGGTTTGATTTGAGCGCTTCTGAAAAATGGTTTGATAAAACGCCTGCACGTCTGTTCTTTTCTGATGTGCAGGCAATCACTGATGCTAAGGCAACACTGCTTGCAGCTGCACAAAATGCAGGAGCAGATAGGCTCGCTTCATCAATTGAAAACAAAGATGACGCACTTTCAGATTTTCTAGCGAAGATCATGTGCCTTTCGCCTTTTCTGCGAGGCGGCATTTTGAATTTCGCAGGCAGTTTGGAAGTCTTGTTCGATCAAGGTTTGAACAAGCGTATTCAGAGCCTTATTGATGAGGCGCTCCAACTTGGCTCAACGGACGATATGAGCGAAGCGGAGCTGATGACGCGGCTGCGAAAGCTCAAGCACGAAGCCCATATGCTGATTGCACTTGGGGATTTGGCGCAGTGCCACAATGTTGCGAACACAACGAATTTCTTATCGCAGCTCGCTGAAAACTGCTTAACATCTGCAGTCAATTGGTTGCTCAAATCAACAGCGCAAAGCGGCAAGATTAACATTAATGACTTGCAAGATCCGTCCAAAGACTGCGGCCTTGTTATTCTCGGCATGGGCAAGCTTGGCGGCCGTGAGCTAAATTATTCATCCGATATTGATATTGTTATTTACTTCGATCTTGATGCAAAAGGTTTGCAATTTGCCGAAGGGCAAGATCCAACCGAAGTGATGAGCCGTTTTGTGCGGCGTCTTGTGCGCATTATGCAAGAGCGCACGGGTGATGGGTATGTTTTCCGTACTGATTTGAGATTGCGCCCTGATCCTGGAGCAACACCCTTGGCTATCAATGTTGAGGCAGCGCTTAATTATTATGAGAGCAGGGGCCAAAACTGGGAGCGCGCTGCGTTCATAAAAGCCCGTTCAGTCGCAGGCGATCATCAAGCTTCCACACGTTTTCTAAGCGAGCTTAAGCCCTTCATTTGGCGCAAATATCTTGATTACGCAGCGATTTCTGACGTGCAGTCGATTAAGCGTCAGATACATGCGCACAAAGGGCATGGAAAGATTGCCGTGCATGGCCATAATTTAAAACTTGGCCGCGGCGGAATACGTGAAATTGAGTTTTTCGTACAAACGCAGCAATTGATTGCTGGCGGGCGCGCTGAGAGTCTGCGGCACCGTGAAACGGTTGAAATGCTAAACCGCCTCACAGATGAGCATTGGATTGATGCTGATGTGCGCGACGAGATGACGGCGGCCTACAGCTTTTTGCGCCGTGCTGAACATGCTGTTCAAATGGTCGCTGATGAGCAGACACATGACTTGCCGCAAAGCGATGAAGACCTAGCCGTCATTGCTGGCTTGTTGGGTATTGATGGCGTTGCCGCATTCAGCGCCGAATTAATGGCGCATTTGAAAATTGTTGAGAAACATTTCGGCGATTTGTTCGAAGATGGTCAAACATTAAGCGGCCCTGCAGGAAACCTTGTCTTCACTGGCGGCGACCCAGACCCAGACACTTTGACTAATTTACATGCAATGGGTTTTGAGCGTGCGATAGATATTTGGAATATCATTCGCACGTGGCATTTTGGGCGTTATCGCTCTTTATCGTCAGTCAAAGCGCGCGAGCAACTCACTGTGCTCGTACCAAATCTGCTAGATAGCTTTGCACAATTTGGCCAAGCTGATGAAACGCTGATTAAGTTCGATAAGCTTCTGGCGGGCCTGCCTGCTGGTGTGCAGCTATTGTCGATGCTTAATTCTAACCGGCAATTGCTTGGGCTCATGTCTAAGATTTTGTCGTCGGCGCCGCGCCTTGCCAATATTGTCACAGCGCGTCCGCTCATTTTTGACGGCATGTTGGAGCCAGCCTTTTTTGAGCGCATGCCTGATCATTCAGAGCTTCAGGAGCGCCTGAACTTCTTTGTCGGTGAGGGCAGAGTATATGAAGATGTACTGGACCGCTTACGTATTTTTGCAGCAGAACAACGCTTCCTGATTGGTGTGCGTATGCTGACGGGATCGATTGATCCTGAAACGACTGCCAAAGCACTGTCGGCGCTTGCCGATATGTTGCTGGAAAAAGCTCTCATTGCTGTAACCGATGAAGTTGAGGCCAAGCATGGCACAATTGAAGGTGCGTCCATGTGCTTAGTCGCTCTTGGAAAGCTTGGCAGCAAAGAGATGACGGCTGGCAGCGATGTTGACCTGATGTTGATATATGATGCGCCCGATGAATTGGCTGAAAGCAATGGCGAAAAACCATTGGCACCATCGCAATATTTCGCGCGCCTCACGCAGCGGCTCATAGCCGCCTTGTCTGCACCTACTGCGGAGGGTGTGCTTTATGAAGTTGACTTCCGCTTGCGGCCATCTGGCAATAAAGGGCCGCTCGCGACGTCTCTTAAAGCTTTTTCCAAATATCAACGCGATGATGCTTGGACGTGGGAGCATATGGCGCTGACACGGGCACGCCCTGTTTGCGGCGATACGCAGCTCATGGAACGGTTTTCGGCCGAGCGAAGTGCAATTATTTGTATTGAGCGTGACCGCGTTAAAACCATTGCTGATATCGGTTCAATGCGACTTCGCTTGCAAAAAGAAAAGCCTGCAAAGTCAATATGGAATTTGAAAATGGTTGCGGGCGGTATCGTCGATATTGAGTTTTTAACGCAATATTGGATGCTCACTGACTTACCAAATTGTAAGGGTGATTTAACGAACCGTAATTTGAATACTCATGGTGCAAGCGATATTCTGAAACTGCTTGATGAAGAAATCATTGCTGAAAATGACAGGAAAGAGCTGATCGCAGCTTTGGACATTTACAGTAAGATTAGCCAATTGATTGCGCTATGTTCGGCGGAGAAATTTGATCCGCAAAACGCAACCAAAGGTCTAATAGAAGAATTATGTGCGGCGACAAATATGCCGGATATCATTCAACTGGAAGCCCATCTTCAAGAGCATACTCGCGCTGTTCGATCCATTTTCGAACGGTACATTCCTTTGGAGTAGTCCTGATAAAAGTGCAGGCATGCCAACTCCATTGGGTTCAATTATTATGCATGGAGAATAAAATGTCTGCATTTAAAAAAACAACAATCGCACTCTTGAGTGTTGCAGTAATCGCTGGTTCTGTCACAGCTTCATTCGCCGAAAAACGTGGCGGAGATCGTGGCGGCGAGCGTGGAGCAATGCGCTTTGAACAAATGGATGCTAATAGCGACGGAAAGCTAGATTTAGCCGAATTCTATGCGCCACTTATCGAAAAATTTGATGAACTCGACACGGATAAAAACGGTATTGTTACCAAAGCCGAAATCGAAGCGCTCAAAACAGAGAAAAAAGGCGAGAAGCGCCGCGCTATGGGAATAATCAAGCGCTTTGACCTTGATGGCAATGAAGAAGTCACGCGCCAAGAAGTGGAAAACCGTCAACAGAAGGTTTTTGCACTGATGGACAAAAACGATGATGGCTTTGCCACAATGGAAGAAATGCCAAAACATGGCAAAAACAAAGGTCATCATAAAGGCAAGAAAGATCGCGGCGATCGCGGCTAATTCTGCCTAAACTTTTGAGGGGCCGTTGTTTATTCAGCGGCCTCTTCCAATGGAGCAGCGAGTTCCAAAGGAATGCGCACAGAAACAATCGTTCCTTTGCCTTCCGTTGAGCGGATTTTCATAGAACCGCCATGCAGCTGCGTCAGTGATTTGGAAATCGCCAAGCCCAGACCTGAACCTGTATGATTTTTTGAGAACTGGTTTTGCACCTGTTCAAATGGCTTTCCTATCCGCTTTAAAGCCGATTTTGGTATGCCGCAGCCCGTATCTTCGATGGTGATTTGAAGAGCCGTAGAAAGAGCTTTACAGCGCACTTTTATACGGCCGCCTTGTTCGGTGAACTTAACGGCGTTTGAAACCAGATTAATCAAAATTTGCTTCATTGCGCGGCGATCAGCCATGAGCGTCATGTCGCAGCTAATTGCTTGCTCAACATGAATGTTTTTCTGCTCCGCTTGAAGCGACAACATCTGTACGCTTTCTTCAATTAGCGGGCGCAGTTCAATCTCTTCTTTTTCAAGAATAACGCGGCCAGCTTCAATCTTAGACATTTCTAAAATGTCGTTGATAACGCCCAATAGAAAGTTGCCACTCGTATTGATGTCTTTTGCATATTCATCATAACGGCCAGAGCCAAGAGGGCCGAACATTTGGTTTTGCATGATATCTGAAAAGCCAATGATCGCGTTGAGCGGCGTGCGCAATTCATGGCTTACATTGGCCAGAAACTCGGTTTTAGCCAGATATGCAGCCTCGGCGACTTCCTTCGCTTTAAGATACTTTTTGTTGAGTTCAGAAAGTTCCATTGCTTTGAGCTGTGATTTCGTGCGCTCGATTGTTACTTGTTCAACCGATGAAATCAGGCAGCGCTTGCTTTCCTGCAGGCGCTCTTCTTGCAGTTTCAATTGCGTAATATCAGTGCCAACTGAGATCATGCCACCAGCTTGTGTGCGTCGTTCATTGACCTGCAACCAGCGACCATCGGCAATTTGGCGCTCATAGGTTTTTGACGTTCCAAGACTGTCATCGCTGACAAGACGGCGTTCGATAAGTGGTTCTCTGACCAGTTTTGAGATTTGGCTGCGCGGTGTGCCTGGTATTAAGGCTTCTTCGGATAGACCATTATATTCAGCAAATTTCTTGTTACACAGAACGAGTTTGTCATCATCATCCCAAAGCGAGAAGGATTCTGAAGTGCTCTCAATCGCAGCTTTTAGGTTTTGGCTGGCAATCTCGGATTGCTCCGCAAGGCGGTGATTTTCAGTAACATCAACAGCGATACCAATGAGGTGATTGCCACCCGATGGATGTTCCACAAGCTTGGTGCGGATACGCAGTCTGACATAGTGACCCTCTGCATGGCGCATGCGGATGATTTCATCGACAGCGGTAATTTCTTGCGCTGCGGCGCGCTGCGCCAGTTCAAACAAGTCTAAATCTTCGCTGTGAACCATGGGCGAAATTTCACCAAAGGACAGCACGTCGTCGATAGGCTCATACCCCAGCATTTCAAACATGGAGCGCGACCAGAAAATACGGCCATGCGCCAAATCCCAGTCCCATAGGCCGCAATGACCACGGGCGAGGGCCGTTTCAACGCGCTTTAATGTTTCGCGATAAACTTTACCAGCCGAACGGCTACGCGCGATTTGCGCAAAATAAGCGTAGAGTAAAATGATCAAGATGCTGGACGTTAGCGCAAAGACCGTGACCGTGAGCGCGCATCGTCTTTGCCAAGCGGCATATAAGTCGGCTTCAGATTGCAGCACGGCAACAACGGAAGAACCTTCACCGATCTTCGTTGCACTAACAATATGCGATGTACCGTTAAGCAGCAATGTTTGAACGCCTGCCGATTCACCAAAGAGGAACAGCGCTTGTGACTGGCTTAAAATAGAAGGAAGGTTTTTGCCAAACAATGATTGATCACCGCCGCGCATACCGATGATTTCTCCATCGCTATCTGTGACAACAACAAACCGGCCTTCATTTGTGGCTTCTTGCGGCAAGGCACGAATGAGAATCTGCTCGAAGTCCGAGCCATTTACAGGGGCAAAGCCATCATCGCGTGCGCCTTCAATCGTGCTTTTTGCAGCAGATGCGAGAAGCGAAACAAACATGCGGCCCTGTTCGCCAGAAGCCTGCCTGTCAGCGAGTAAAGTCGTACCGCGCACGAAGAAAAGCCCGCAAAGGAAAATCATAATAAGAATAGGGATAGAACGCTTGAGATAAGGCTCAAGTACAGAGATCGGGTTTGCTACAGGCTCTGCAAGAAACTTTGCATGACCTTCCATTCCGTCGGCATCAAATCTTGTTAGATCAGCGAATGACAAAGCAGTCCCCTTAGCGCAAAGCCGCGCTTTATAAAAACAGCCCCCATAGCTGTTCTCGTCGATAAATTTTGGATACGCGCTGCCGAAACACAACGAAGCAGCTAGACACAGTGAATCAAAAGTGATTCCCTGTGTCTAGTCCTCAGAGTCAAATAATTAAGAAAAAATTTAATTATTTACTTTTAGTACTTAATTTAAGCACTATTACCCGTGTTTTTAAGCAAGAGTACGTTCGAGAATGTCGCGAACGTCTCGTGACAGCTTTTCTTTTGATAATAATGATTTAAGCGCTTCATGCGCAAAATCAGAACGCTTCTTTTCTAAATTGCGCCATGATCGCATTGCCGTTATCAAACGGGCTGCAACTTGCGGGTTAATATCGTCCAATCGCGCGGTCGCATTGCACAAAAAGCGGTATCCCGCCCCATCAGCTCTGTTAAAACCTGTTGCGTTGCCAACGGAGAATGATCCGATCAGCGCCCGTACACGGTTTGGATTTTCCCAAGAGAAGCTTTCGGATTTGCTCAATTGTTCCACACGCTCTAAAGCACCACCGCCCGGTATCATGGCCTGAATGGCAAACCATTTATCCATAACAATCGGATTATCCGCATAACGCGCACGGAAAGTTTCGAGCGCAAGAGCTGTTTCTTCCGCATCTGGCGCTTGCAGCGCAAGAACGCTCAAAGCATCTGCACGATCTGTCATGTTGTCAGCATTAGAAAAATGCTTTGCAGCCAGTTCCACATCGCCCGTTGCACGCACAATGAGACCAAGGGTCCTATTGCGCAAAGACCTTATGCCTGCACTCGTAGCATCGGGCACAAATGGTTTTGCAGGATTAAGTTTGTCATAAGTCGCCTGCAGTGTCGCAAGGCATTCTTTGGCAATATCATCGAGGATTTGCGACCGTGCAGTGTAGATCGCATCAGGATTAATGTCGCTGCCAATTTCACGGGCTATATTTGCCTCACTCGGCAGGCTTAGACATAACGCACGATAAGCGGGTTCAAGCGTTTCATCGCTCAAAATCTCATGGAGAATTGTTGTTAGCTCTGGTGACGATTTTACGGCTTTGCCGCTCTCAACATCATGCGTGGCTTGGCGTAGCTGGCGCATCGCAAGGCTGGACAATGCCTCCCAGCGGGCAAATTCATCATTGTCGTGTCGCGCTAAAAACGCGAGTTCACTGTCCGCGCGTTCAGGAATAATCGTCACGGGCGCAGAAAAACCGCGCAATAATGAAATGACCGGTGCTTGTTCAACACCTTCAAAATGGATGCTGTGTTTCGGCTCGCGCACATGAATGACATCGCCGGTCACATCTGCACCTGTTACACCGCTATAAGCCAAATCATTGCCTTGCGGGCCAACAAGTCCAAATCGTACCGGAATATGCATCGGCTCAACATTGCCCGTGACGACAGAAGATTTCAGGCTCTGAGCAATGTTGATCGTAAAGCGTTTGTGCGCTTCGTCATAATTTGTCTCAATTGCTAGATTTGGTGTGCCAGCCTGATCATACCAAAGCGAAAATTGTTTGAGATCAGCACCGGTTGCATCTTCAAAACATTTGATGAAATCTTCAATTGTCGCCGCGTCGCCGTCATGGCGCTCGAAATATAAATCAAGCGCACGCTTATAGCCTTCTTCGCCGACAATGGTTTTGAACATGCCAACGACTTCAGAACCCTTTTCATAGACGGTCGAGGTGTAGAAATTATTGATCTCGGAATAGCGGCGCGGACGCACAGGGTGGGCAAGGGGGCCAGCATCTTCCGGAAATTGGTGGGCGCGAAGGCCGCGCACTTCCGCAATCCGCTTAACGGGCGCAGAGCGCATATCGGCAGAAAAAGAATGGTCACGATAAACTGTAAGGCCTTCTTTCAAACAAAGCTGGAACCAGTCACGACAAGTAATGCGGTTGCCGGTCCAGTTGTGAAAATATTCATGCGCAATAATCGCTTCAATATTGGCATAGTCTTGGTCTGTTGCCGTTTCAGGATCGGCCAGGACATATTTATCATTGAAAACATTGAGGCCTTTGTTTTCCATTGCGCCCATATTGAAATCTGAAACCGCGACGATCATGAATATGTCCAGATCATATTCGCAGCCGTAAACCTCTTCGTCCCATTTCATGGAGCGGATGAGCGAATCCATCGCATAAGCAGCACGTGGTTCTTTGCCGTGTTCAACATAGATTTCCAGAGCAACATCGCGGCCGGAACGGGTCTTAAAGCGATCTTTCAGAACGCCTAGATCTCCGGCGAATAAAGCAAACAAATAAGCAGGTTTTGGATGTGGGTCATGCCAGACAGCAAAGTGACGGCCGTTCTCAAGGCTGCCCTTATCGGTGCAATTTCCGTTTGAAAGAAGCAACGGAACGGTCTTGCTGTCACCTTCAATGCGAACAGTGAAAACAGACAAAATGTCTGGTCGGTCCAGATAATAGGTAATGCGGCGAAAGCCTTCAGCTTCACATTGCGTACAAAAATTACCAGATGTGCGGTAAAGCCCCATCAACTTTTTATTCGCTGTCGGATTGATTTTTGTGACGATCTTTAGGGTAAAGACGTCGCTCGCAGGCAGCTTGTTTATGCTGATGCCATCGGCGGATAATTCATAACCATCTTCGCTCAGTGCCGTATCATTAACGGCAATAGAGACGAGCTCAAGCTCATCACCATGCAGCACTAAAGGCGCGCCTTCCGCAACGCCCTCAGCACGGCGCATGGACAGGATGGATGTCACAAGAGTTTCCTGCGCATCTAAAGAGAAATCTAAATCCACCTTGTCTATCTGATAATCGCTTGGGCGGTAGTCTTCGAGTAGAATTGCTGTTCCAGTTTGCGTGCGCATAGATGACCTTAAGGTGTAGAGATAGGGACTGTTGAAATTTGGTTATAGGTAAATCTATGGCCTGTTGTTAAGCCCCTAAAGTTATTTCAATTCTAATGGTCAATCGGGCCCAAATTTCGTGGCAATTTGGGGGAACAATCATCACGGCTCAGCGTTGTTAAATTGGGTCGATAAATAATGAAAAACCCGAAGGAGACAAAATGTCTAAAGGCACAGTTCCAGCTGACGCACTGATTGTCGTTGGCTCCGGTGAAGGAGCCCAATATTTTCGCAATATTGGCACAAACCTCAATATCAAACTCAAAGCTGAAGGCTCATTAAAGCCGGGCAATCTGGCGGATCAAGGTCCATCAGGAAAACAGCCGCCGGATATGTCGGATAAGGAATCCATGGAGATGACATTTTCTAAAATACTAGCAGAGGACCTCTATGCAAAAGCACATAAAGGGTCTTTTGATAATGTCGTCTTAGCGCTTGATCCTGATACACTCGGTGAGGTTCGGCCGCTTTTGCATAAGGAAGTGCAGAGCAAAATCTGTATGGAATTGCCAAAAACCTTAGTGAACCATCCTGTCGCAGAAATTGAACGCTCTCTGTCTGCAGCGGTAAGCTAACCGCAGATTTCTAATGCTCTATATGCGCCTCGCATTAAATTGCGGGGCGTTTTTTATATGTCGTTGAATAATTTGTAACATCTTCCTCAAAGAGCATTTATGAGCCTCGTCATATCGTCTTGCCTCTGCTATTGGCTTGCCCAAAGAAAGTGACGGGCATCGTGGCAGTAGAAGGTCAAAATGAGGCGGACGAAAGTAATCCGCTTTTAGCAATCACACTCAAAATCATTTCTGTTTGCGCGTTTTTGGTTATGGCAACTGTGATCAAACTTGCAGGGCAATTGCCTGTTGGGCAGATCGCATTTTACCGTTCATTTTGGGCCATTTGGCCAATTGTCATCTATCTGTTGATTACCCAACAACATAAAGGCGTGCTGAAAACCAATCATTTAAAAAGCCACATTTGGCGCGGGGCTATTGGCGTGTTTGCAATGGGGCTCGGATTTTATGGGCTGACGCGCATACCGTTGCCGGATGCTATCGCGCTGAGTTATTCGCGCCCCTTAATCACCATTGTGTTAGGCGCTGTCATTCTGGGCGAAGTCGTGCGTCGTTACCGCTGGGGAGCGGTGATGGTTGGTTTTGTCGGTGTGATGATTATTTCTTGGCCGAAACTTCAAATTTTGCGCGGCGCTGGTGGGTTTGAGAACCAAGAAGCATTAGGTGTGATTGCAACGCTTTTGCAGGCGGTTGTAGCATCCTTTGCTTTTGTGTTGGTAAGGCAGCTTGTCAAAACCGAGCGCACGCCGACCATCGTGCTTTATTTCTCAATCACAGCCAGTGCGTTTGCACTTATGACGCTTCCGTTCGGCTGGGAGCCCCTTAGTTGGAACCAAATAGGCTTTTTGGTTGCTGCAGGTGTTTTCGGCGGGCTTGGCCAAATCCTGCTGACGCAAAGTTATCGCTACGCGGAAACATCGATCATTGCGCCCTTTGAATATACCTCAGTGATTTTTTCACTTGCCATCGGCATCTGGCTTTTCAGCGAGGCACCGTCATGGTCAACGATTATCGGCTCGCTCATCGTTGTTGGCTCCGGTATTTTCATCATCTTCCGTGAGCGATCTTTGGGAATTAAACGCTCTGCAGAACGCAGATCCGCCAATATGAAGGGGCTTTAGCCTCAAACGCCACTTTCTGAAGGGTCGACTTCTTCATCTGAGCGGGGGTCAAGCTGATACATTTCCGGCGTCTGCGTGCGGCCAAAAGATGTATACGCAAATTCGCCGCGTTCTTCTTCTGTCGGCGCATCTGCCACTTTCAGACGCAATATTGTGAAAATTGCAAAAGCAATAAACCCAACGAGGATTGTCGAGAATAATCCAGAGCCTCCGATTAAGCCGATCAATAGGCCTGCAATAATCGGACCGACCATAGAGCCAATCGCATAAACAATAAGCAGGCTCGATGATGTTTCAATAAATGCACCGGGCTCTGCGTGGTCATTGGCGTGCGAAACCACGAGCGAGTAGAGTGGCATCATAATGCCGCCAAACACGAACATGGCAATAAACAGCGCTATATTATTGGTCGGTTCGTAAAATGTGAGTATGCCAGAAACGATAATGCCGACGATTGTTGCAGCAAGCATGACATAGCGGCGGTCCATTTTGTCTGAAGCGCGCCCAAGCGGAAACTGAAGCAAAACGCCGCCCAGCATTGCCACGACAAGCATTATCGCGATCTGAGAGCCGGAATAGCCGAGCAGGGAGCCGTAAACAGGTGCTTGATAGCTCCATGCTCCGAATGTGAAACCAGTAACAAACGCGCCAACGGTTGCAACAGGAGACATTGCATAAAGGCGCCTGATATCAATTTTCACTTCTGCTGGCGGCTGCGGTGATATCGCTGGCGATACGGCGGTTGGAATAATTGCTGCGGCATAGCTCATGGCTGCAAGAATGAATAATGTCGTAAGGGCAGGGTCCGATGTAATCAGCAAAAATTGCCCGATCATCAGCCCGACTGTGTTTGTGACCATATAAGAAGAGAAAACAAGGCCGCGCGATTCGTTGGTGCTTCGCTCATTGAGCCAGCTTTCCACCACCATATAAGCACCCGACAACGCAAAGCCCGCAACGCCGCGCAGCAAAAACCAAACCGGAATATTGACGAAAATCGCATGGGCCATCAATGAGATCGCCAACATGGCTGCAACAACGGCATAAACGCGTACATGACCAACACGGCGAACAAGGCGCGGAATGTAAACACAGCCGCCAACAAAACATGCTGCATAAAATGCGCCCATAAAACCAATGGTCAGCGGAGACCAGCCTTCCAGCCCAGCGCGCAGCGGCAATAGGATACCGGTCAAACCGGAGCCGATAAGAAGGAAGAATGTTGATATCAACAGTCCTGCAATGGGGCGAAGCTGTAAAATCATTGTCTTTTGCACCATTAAAAAGGGCTGTGAATTTGCGGGCTCTATGCGCTGTTCGAACTGGCTCAGGTCAAACAAATGCGACATATAAATGAACTTTGTGACGCAAATAGAATACTCGCTATTGCGCGGCTAATTTTGCCTTCACCGATAATAAATCCAGCCAAGCATGACGTTTCAACTTTGGCTGATTAATCAGCATTGCTGGATCAAAGGTTGCAATGGCTTGGATGCCGAAATTGGGCAGTTCAGTCCATTTTCCACGCGCTTGCATAATTGTTTGGCGCGTCTTTAAAATATGACGCACAGCGCCATTGCCAAGCACAAGTATCAATTCGGGCTTTGCGAGTTGGATTTGCCTTGCAAGAAACGGAGCGCACATTTCTAAATGCAGCGGTGTTGGTGCGGAATTTCCCGGTGGATTCCACGGCACGCAATAGGACATATAAACATCCTCATGGCGCGATAGGCCAATCGCACCCAGCATTTTTTCAAGCAATAAACCATTAGGCCCTGAAAATGCGCTGCCAGCATTGTCGTCGTTACCGGTCGGCGCGCCGCCGATGATCATAAGCCTAGCGCCGCGTTTTCCGCCTTCAAATATCGTGGAGCGGGCGCTTCTTTTCAGATTACAGCCCTCAAAAGTTTCTACCGCTTGTTTGAGTGCATCCAAATCCTGTGCCGCATCGGCCATTGCAACGGCTTTAGCGACAACTTCTTCTGTCGGAAGCGTAACAGCTAAATTTGCCTGTGCGATGGGGCGCGGCGCATCTTTCATGCGCTTGCGCGGGTCCATTTCCATCAATTCAGGTTCGTGCGGATCAGTGCTCTTTTTGTTTTCAGCCTTGATGTTTTCAACAGGTGCAACACTTTGAGGTGCAGCTTGCTCGGGAGCCATCTCGAAACGATCCAAAGCGACATCTGATATGGGGAAATCTAATCCACTTTCGGCATAAAAGCGCAAAAGGGAATGAATTTCCTCGACAGTCATTTCAGATGTATTTTCGGTATCGCTCATTGTTGTGTTCTATATCGTGCACGGTTACGCATTAAAAGGAAATTCCAAGGCAAAAGTTCAATAAGCATAGTTATGCATTCCAGTCTTATAGCGACATTTTATCTTGCATTATTGACGTAAACGTCAAAATTAAATACGACAAACAGAATAAAAGTGTTGGAGATTGCTATGCTGGCTGTATTTGGTTAGCGGGTCTGGCACTGTAAAGATAAGACAGCCTCAGCAAATGCTGGGCAAATAATCGGGAGACATTGATGAGCGATAACCCAATGAATGAACCACGCGAGAGTATGGAGTTTGATGTCGTTATTGTTGGCGCTGGTCCTGCTGGTCTTGCCGCTGCGATTAAGCTCAAGCAACTCGATGAAAATCTCTCCGTTGTTGTTCTGGAAAAGGGGGCTGAAGTCGGCGCTCACATTCTTTCAGGTGCGGTGGTTGATCCGATTGGTCTCGACAAATTAATCCCTGATTGGCGAAATGATCCCGATCATCCAATGAAAACACCCGTTACGGATGATCAGTTTCTATTCCTCGGGCCTGCTGGCTCTATACGCTTGCCAAATTTTGCAATGCCGCCATTGATGAACAATCATGGCAATTACATTGTTTCGCTTGGTAATGTGGCACGCTGGATGGCGGCCCGCGCCGAAGCGCTTGGTGTTGAAATTTATCCAGGCTTTGCTGCCGCTGAAATCATTTACGATGATAATGGCGCAATGAAAGGTGTTGCAACCGGCGATATGGGCATCGAAAAAGATGGCTCGCCCGGTCCGATGTTCGCTCGCGGTATGGAGCTTCATGGCAAATATGTGCTGATCGCAGAAGGTGTGCGCGGCTCTATCGCCAAGCAGCTGATTAACAAGTTTGATTTGGATAAGGATTGCGAACCAGGTAAATTCGGCCTCGGCATTAAAGAGCTTTGGCAGGTCGATCCATCCAAGCACAAGCCGGGCCTTGTTCAGCACTCTTTTGGCTGGCCGCTCGATATGAAAACTGGCGGTGGTTCATTCCTTTATCATTTGGAAGACAATCAGGTTGCTGTCGGCTTTGTGCTGCATCTGAATTACAAGAATCCATACCTCTCGCCATTTGAAGAGTTTCAGCGCTTCAAAACGCATCCGCGTATTCGTGAAACATTTGAAGGCGGCAAACGCATTTCTTATGGCGCACGCGCGATTACTGAAGGCGGCTGGCAGTCTGTGCCGAAAGTGTCGTTTCCAGGCGGCGCACTGATTGGTTGCTCGGCAGGATTTGTGAATGTACCGCGTATCAAAGGATCACATAATGCGGTTCTTTCTGGCATAATTGCTGCGGAAAAAGTGGTTGAAGCTTTAGCGGCTGGCAAGGCCAATGATGATGCGCTTATCACCTATGAAAATGAATGGCGTAGCAGTGAAATCGGCGATGACTTGAAGAAAGTCCGTAATGTTAAGCCGCTATGGTCACGTTTTGGTACTGCACTTGGTGTCGGCATTGGCGGCATTGATATGTGGATCAACCAGCTCACCAAGGGTTGGTCGCCGCTAGGCACGTTGAAGCATGGAAAAACGGATGCTGCCTCTGTTGAAAAAGCAGATAAGCATAAGCCAATCAATTACCCAAAACCAGATGGCGTGCTTACATTTGATCGGCTTTCATCGGTGTTTTTGTCAAATACGAACCATGAAGAGAACCAGCCTGTTCACTTGAAGGTTTTGAATCAAGAACTTCAAAAATCATCGGAATACGCTGAATTTGCAGGGCTTTCTTATCGTTACTGCCCAGCTGGTGTTTATGAATGGGTGGATAGCGCGGGCAATACAATCACCGCACCACATGACTATGAAGCATCAGATGATGTGCGCTTTCAGATCAACGCGCAAAACTGCGTGCATTGTAAAACATGTGATATCAAAGACCCGAACCAGAATATCAACTGGACAGTGCCGCAAGGCGGCGAAGGGCCCGTTTATCCGAATATGTAATCTATCGGATCAATTCTAAACGAATAAAAGCGCGGGTTTTAAACCCGCGCTTTTTTATTGCGCTGATTGTGTCTCACGCTCTTCTTCTTCAACACGCGGGTCCATCGCGATTGTTTCAGTTGTTTGCATACGTGTCGGCGACATATTCACGAAATCACCGCGCTCATCCATAGGCACTGGTGCACGCTGTGTGATCCGGTAGATGGCATAAATAATCAACACAACATGGGCCGCAGCCGTTGTGATGAACAGGCCGGATGGGCCGACAAATGACATGACGCCACCAGCAATAAGCGGCCCGCCAATTGAGCCACAGCCAAACAAGAGTAGCAGCCCTGATGATGTGCGCAGAAAATAATTGTCCGGTGCGTGGTCATTGGCATGGGCAACAACGACCGGATACATGGCGAAAATACAGGCGCCAAAAAGACTTGATGCAATCAGCACGGCTGTTGCGCTTTGTGGCTCCAAAAATACAAAATAAGCATCACACAGTGCTGCAATGGCTACAACGGCAACAAGCACGATGCGTCGATCCATTTTGTCAGAAATGTAGCCAATGGGAATTTGCGCGACGGCACCTGCAAGAATTGAAACACTCATAAACAGGGCAATCGCAGGCACAGACAGGCCAATGCGTTCGCCGTAAACCGCACCCAACGTACCAAAGGCACTATTGGAGACACCGATAAGAATAACCGCCGCCACGGCAATCGGAGAGTTTTTCCAAAGCGTTGCAAGATCAAGCTTTGTCTCTGTCAGAGGCTGCGGCTGTTCGGCTGTGTAAAGCGCCGTCGGCAACAAAGCGAGTGAATAGAAGATCGCAGCGATAACGAAGAATAGGGGCGCATTGCTGTCTCCCAATGTGATGACCATCTGGCCAGCTGTGACCGCTGCCAGATTGACCATCGTGTAAATGCCAAACACGCGGCCACGAACATTGGCCTCGGAACGCTCATTGAGCCAGCTTTCAACGATCATCGCTGCGCCAGCAAAGCAAAATCCGGCAACACCGCGTAGCGGTATCCACGCCGCAGGATGGATAATGATAAGCGAGCCAAGAATTGAAACGACAGCCAGCGCAGTCATAGCGCCGAATGCGCGAATATGGCCGACACGTTGCACCGTGCGCGGCACCAGCAGGCAACCGAGCACAAAACCAATTGCCCATCCCGTACCCAATAGGCCAAGTGAAAACGACGAAAAGCCTTCGACTGATCCGCGCAATGGCAAGATCAACCCGTTGACGCCGCCCGCAAACATAAGAAAGGCGGACCCAACAAATAAGGGCATTGTAGAGCGGGGAAGTGCTGGCATGTCGGTCCTCAAAATCTGTGCAGAGCATGCGTGATTTGCAGCATTGGCTCAAGCCCGAACAATGCATATGACACTTATACAAAAAGGCTCGGCATTAATAGCCGAGCCAATCTTAATTCATCAGTTTAATGTCACATTATTTAAGTGTGATCTGTGTAAAGCCAACAGCGATATTGGCGCCTTCAGATGCTGATAGGCTGAGCGGTTGAAGGGCAAATGAATCAGCAGAGCCGCCAACCAAGACATTTGCGCCCAATCCTGCTGCAAAAGCTGCGGATGCAGATGCACCTGAGTAAGTGCCGGCAAGGGCATTAGGGGCATATTTATCAGATTCGGCTGCAACGACAGTCCAGCCAATAATTGATTTGCCTGTAAAGCCGATATCCACGCCATATTTGTCGATTTGACCAACATAGGTTTCTGTTGGTTCGCTGGCATTAGCGGGTGTGAATGAGCATGTCATATCTTTAGAGGAGCCGAACACGAACCCTGTTCCGCCATCAACGTCACACGTTAATTGTCCAAGCTGTACACCGGCATCCTGCGCATATGCACTTGAAGCAATTGGCAGCGCCGCAAGCGTTGCAGCTGAAGTAAGGGCAATAATATTATTACGTAAAGTCATGATTAGACCTCTTAATTGGCCATGTTCAAAGCGAACATAGCATTGCAGTGAGGTGATACCTTTGAACGTAAACATATGACGCTCTATAGATATCACCTTGTGTGGGTCTACAATGCGTGTCGCGCTTGTGAGTTCCATTCAAAGTGCTAATTGTGGAACTCAACTAATCTTACAAATATTACAAATGCCGTGTTCTGTTATTGAAATGCGGTTTCTGAAAAGCTGCGAAGCTTACGTGAATGCAAACGTTCCGAAGGCATCTGGCCCAACTTTTCCATTGCACGAATACCAATAATCAGATGTTGGTTGACCTGCCGCTTGTAGAAATCGGTTGCCATGCCCGGTAGTTTTAACTCGCCATGTAGCGGTTTGTCAGAAACACAAAGCAATGTGCCATAGGGCACACGGAACCGGAAACCATTTGCTGCAATCGTCGCCGATTCCATATCCAAGGCAATAGCACGTGACTGGCTAAGCCGTTTAACCGGTCCGCGTTGATCGCGCAGCTCCCAGTTCCTGTTGTCGATGGTGGCAACCGTGCCCGTGCGCATAATTGCTTTAAGCTCATAGCCTTCAAGGCCTGTGACTTCGGCAACGGCTTGTTCAAGCGCAACTTGAACTTCTGCAAGCGCAGGGACTGGAACGGACAATGGCAAATCATCATCCAGCACTGAATCTTCGCGCACATAGGCATGGGCAAGAACATAATCGCCAAGCGCTTGCGTGTTGCGAAGGCCAGCGCAATGGCCAAGCATCAACCAAGCATCGGGACGAAGAACGGCAATATGGTCCGTGATCGTTTTCGCATTGGAAGGTCCAACGCCAATATTGACCATCGTGATGCCGCCGCCATTCTTTTTAACGAGGTGATAGGCAGGCATTTGCGGCAGCCGTTGTGGTTCAACACCAGAAGCATGGGATGTTTCACCATGTTTCGTCACAAGATTGCCGGGCTCAACGAATGCGATATATTGACTGTTTGGGTCAGCCATTTCATTGCGCGCATAGGCGCAAAATTCGTCGATATAGAACTGGTAGTTCGTAAACAGAACGAAATTCTGGAAATGGCTCGGGCTTGTTGCTGTATAATGAGCAAGCCGCGCGAGTGAATAATCAATTCTCTGTCCGGTAAACGGTGCAAGCGGTGATGGCTCACCTTCACGCGGCTCAAAATCACCATTGGCAATGTCATCATTGGTAACATTAAGGTCTGGCACATCAAAAATATCGCGAAGAGGGCGAACCATGGCGTCGGGATCTGATTGATCGACATAGGTGCCTTCTTTAAAGGCAAAGTGAAGCGGAATTGGCGTGCCGCTTTCTGACACTTCCACTTTGACATCATGGTTGCGTATCAAAAGATCAATTTGCTGCGTGAGGTAATTTTTAAATAGGTCTGGCCGCGTGATCGTCGTCTCATAATGACCAGGCTGAGCCAAATGACCATATGCCAGACGCGAATCTGCTTTTGCATAACTATCGGAGCGTATCGAAAGCGCGGGATAATAAGCGCGAACCCGCTTATCACTATCACCGCCTTTAATGAGTTTATTGAAATGCTCGTACAGGAATGTCGTGTTGCGTTCATAAAGCGCAGTCAGCGCAGCAACAGCATCTGCCGCATTATCGAAATATTGGGGCAGCGCAGCAGGCGGCAGCAAGTAATTCGCTTTTGTAGAGGGGGTGTTGAGCGCCGATGCGCCCGCGTGTATTTTGTTTTCTGTTTTCATGGCCATTTATAGACCAACAATAATGACAGTCAATTGACGAAAATTAAGTTGATTTCTTATCCGCGCATCAAAGATACATAAAGTACGAAGCCAGCACCATTGGTGCTTTTGCTATTACCATCAGCAATGGCTGAGGCGATGCCTGCAAGTGGGCCTACAAAAAGCATAACAAGAGCAGCAACGCGTAAGCTCGGACGAAGATATCTTTGATAAATATTAGTCATAGGTAAATTCCTTATTGCGCGCGGCAGCTATGAGGAGCCTGATAAATGCACGGTGTGCTGAAATCGATTTGTAGAGCGTAAGCTGGACGTGTCGTATTATTGAGCAGCGAAACGATTGCCATTGCGAAGAGCGTTGCAATCAAACAAATAATAGTGAAGCGGCGTGTTAGCATTGTCTGTCCCTCATTGTGTAAGGACAATATGCAGGGCTGTCGGTGAACCATTGCTGAGACCCTCATTCATATTCCGTTCAGGTTTCTATCTGCAGCAGTGAACAAAACAGACGATCTCAGGGGCAGGCGGCCTTGGCAATGAGGGGACGGTCTGTTTATTTGCTCGCATCGGGAGATGAAAATGACAGCTGCAATCGAACTATATTATTGGCCGACGCCCAATGGATGGAAAATTACCATCGCATTGGAAGAGCTCGGCCTGCCTTATAACGTCAATTTCGTGAATATCGGGAAGGGCGATCAATTCGAGCCGTCTTTTCTCAATATTGCGCCCAATAACCGTATGCCTGCAATTGTTGACCCCAATGGTCCAGATGGTGCGCCGATTTCGATTTTTGAATCTGGCGCAATTCTTCAATATCTTGGGCGTAAAACCGGAAAATTATATCCTAACGATGAACGCAGCAGAGTTGCGGTTGAAGAATGGTTGATGTGGCAGATGGGCGGCCTCGGACCTATGGCTGGCCAAGCGCACCATTTCCGCATTTATGCGCCTGAAAAAATTGAGTACGCGGTTGATCGTTATACAAATGAATGCAACCGCCTTTATGGCGTGATGGATCGCAGATTGGCTGACAATGAATGGCTTGCAGGGGCTGATTACTCAATCGCCGATATCGCATGCATCGGCTGGATCAGTCGGCATGAACGCCAAGGACAAGACTTAAACACATTTCCCAACCTTAAACGCTGGTATGAGGCGATGATGGACCGTCCTGCTGTAAAGCGCGGCATGTCCATTGCCCAAGACTTGGATAAGCAGTCAAACATTGCGGGCAATGATGCCGCCCAAAGCATTTTGTTCGGCCAGAAGTCCAACTAACGTTCTGCTAGAGTTTAAAGGGCTTGGCTTGCTGGGCAAAATAAAAGGCGACCACATGGCCGCCTTTATAGTCTTGGTGATGCTTGAAAGATTAGAGCTTTTTCCACGTTTGTGTTTTGCAGAACACTTTCAGTGCGCAGCCACGCATCTTCATCGTAGAACCTGATATGGTTGCTTTGCCAGAATATTGCTTGTCATCTGCAGGGTCAGTCACAGTGCCGGTGTAAGGGCCGCTGCCTGAAACTTTGCCGATTTGTTTGCCCTTATATTTGCCCGTTGTCAGATTGATACAAAATGACCCGCCGCATTTAGCGATCTTTGCAGTCTCGCCGCTTGCAGTGCGCCAATTGCCTTCAATATCTGCTGCCATCGCTGGTGTTGTGAGCAATGCAGTCGCGGCCAGTGCCGCAAAAAAAGTATTCTTCATGATGTCCTCCCGATGTGTCCGGTCACTCTCGACCAGCCTGCGATATATAATATTGACGCACACGTAAAAGTAAAATGATATTTTACGCGAAGCGGGGCAACGTCAACAGGCCGGTTGAGCGATCTATGTAGATCATTTTAGGTAAAATGCATTTCAAATTTAACGCGTATTTTTATGGCCTCCACAAATCAAGGTGAATGAATGGTTGAAGCCCATATGGTTTACAAGATAAGAATTTACTATTTTTCTATTTAAAATCAATGTGTTGAATGTTTAACGATAATATAAATTTATAAAGTATTTTAATCGTGTTTGCTCAAAATTAAGGACGCTTTTTAGCAAGGAATTCAAAATTTAGGGCCATTCTACCCCCATAACAAAAACGGGCTTCAAACAGGCTCGATAGAAATAAAACAACAGTGACAATATACAGGGGAATGTAAAATGGCACGCTTTGAGATGGAAAATGCGGATATGGCAGCAATCGGCGGAGGCGCTACTGCTGATATTCTTTTTGAAATGGGTTTGGTTGCTGCGACAGGTCGCGACTGCGAAATCAACCTTGTTGAAGCACATAAATGGCTTAACATTGCAGCGATCAAAGGATCACCGCGAGCAGCTCAGCTTCGCAGCGAGATTTCAGAATATATGTCAAAACCTGAAATTGCTTCAGCTTTGCGTTCAGCACGTGAGTGGATGACAACACACTAATTGGTGTACTGCCGCGCCCACATTGGGGCGCGTCTATAGGAAATGTATTAGTCTGTGCTGATGCTTGGCAATGATTTGGAAGACGAGGCGCTTAGCTGGCACCCATATAGCGGCCAGGTTTGTGGTTGACGCCCAAAATCATGTTGAAAATCAATGCACCGATCACGGACCAGAATAGTTGTTCCCACGTGACGACAAAGGCCGCTGCGCCTAAAATGATAAAGTCGATCGCAAGCTGAACATATCCTGCGCGCATGTTTTTATTGTTTTGCAGCCAATATACCAAAATATTGACGCCGCCGAGACCTGCGCCATGACGAAATAACGCCAGCAAGCCCAGCCCAATCATGGTTCCGCCTGCGATGGCCGCAAGCGCTGGATGTACGGTGCCGATCTCGATATAGTTTGGGAAAAATGGCACAAGAACAGACATGCCCATCACCGCGCAAAATGTTTTGGCGATGTAACGAATGCCCATGCTACCCATGCCGAAAAAATAAAACGGCAAGTTTATAACAAAAAACAAAAGTCCAAATTTTAGGCCCGTTGCATAGCTGACGATCAGCGATATGCCGGCCACGCCGCCGAGCACGATGCCGGCAAGCTTGAACAAAAATACACCAAAAGAAACGAGGATAACGCCGATGGAAATCGCGAAAATATCTTCGATGAGTGTGTGACGGCTTTCACGTGCCAATGTAATGGCATCATAACCGGTAATCGTTTTTTCGTCGCTCATTGCAAATCTTTTAACACAGCGGCAAGTGCCGTTGAAAACTGATTGATTTCTTCATCTTTGCCGGTGCTAACTCTGATGCAACGATCAAGAACAGGAGCCATTGGTTTACGCACAAAAATTCTGCGTTCCATGAGGCCTTTGAGAACTTGCATTGCGTAGGCGCCATCTTGCCCACAATCAATTGTCACGAAATTCGTTGCAGATTTTATTGGCTTTAGACCGTTTTCAATGGCGATTGCGCTCAAACGATCACGTGCTTGCGCATTTGTCTCAAGTGTCTGCATGAGCCACTTCTGGTCCTTCAAGGCTGCTTCACTTGCAGCCTGCGCCATAATGTTGATGCCAAAATGGTTCCGAATTTTCTCGAAAGGTAAAATCAATGCGCTGTTGCCAATGGCATAGCCGCATCTAAGGCCTGCAATGCCATATGCTTTTGAAAAGGTGCGAACCCGCAGCAGGTTCGCCCGCGTGCAATCAATAGGGGGCAGGGTGCCTTCGGGAGCTGTTTCACCATAGGCTTCATCAAGAATGATCAATGTGTCCTCAGGGATTTTGTTGATGAAATCTTCAATATCCTTGGCAGGCCACCATGTTCCCATCGGATTGTCCGGATTAGAGACGTAAACAATGGCCGGATGCGTTTTCTGCGCTTCTTGTGCCAATGCATCAAGATCTTCATGGTCATCTCGGTAAGGCACAGTCAGCAATGTGCGGTCATAGGCTGCAACATGGTAGTTGAAAGTCGGGTAAGCGCCAGCCGACGTCAAAATCGTATCTTTGGGCGATGAGAATATACGCACAATCAAGCCAAGCAGCCCATCAATGCCTGAACCAATAACGACATTGTTCATTTCAATGCCGAGATGTTGGCAAAGTGCGAGCCTCAGTGAAAAGTTCTCAGGATCAGCATATTGGCCAACACTTTGGCTGGCGATACGCGCCATTGCTTCAATGGCGTTTGGTGAACAGCCCAGATTATTTTCATTCGCGCCAAGACGCGCCACAAATTGGTTGCCTGATTCTCTTTCTGTGCGTTCGGGAGCCACAAAGGGAATCGTTGCAGGTAAAGCTTGAATATGGGCGTCTATTTTGATTGTCATGGCTGTCTCGTGGTAAAATTATGGGCTAGCGGTATATGAATTATAGCCAAATGGGCACTTCTTCTTTTGATTTTAACAAAAGAAATCCATTCGCAGCATAATTACCGTTGAAATCAGAACATCTTTTATATAGCAACGGTCTCGGAGATGTGGCCGAGTGGTCGAAGGCGCGCCCCTGCTAAGGGCGTAGATGGGTAACTGTCTCGAGGGTTCGAATCCCTTCGTCTCCGCCATTTTACTATAATTCAAGTACTTAGGTATTGTGTGTTCAGGTGTGTCATAAAGTGAGACACTGTTGAATGTCACTTAGAACTGACCTGGTATTGTCACCGAGATTTGACCCGCTAAGTCGTTATGCTTTCTTCGTCATGATTTGGTCAATGGTGTTGTTTCCTTTCGTTTCTGTTTTGCAATTTCAGCGCTGGCTTTGAAGCGGTAACTGTCATTGCCAGTCTCCAGTATGTGGCATCTGTGTGTTAGCCGATCGAGCAAGGCAGTGGTCATCTTGGCGTCACCGAAGACCGTCGCCCATTTACTAAAGCTAAGATTGGTCGTGATGATTACGCTGGTTCGTTCATAAAGTTTGCTGAGAAGGTGGAAGAGTAGAGCGCCGCCTGATGTGCTGAACGGCAGGTAATACAGTTCATCGAGTATCACTAAATCGATCTT